>NZ_JAMXAZ010000013.1:0-74798 GCF_024718525.1 Levilactobacillus yiduensis | reverse complement strand
AAGCATCATTTATTTAAGTTAGATACATATTATATGTACGAAGGCATTTCGTTTACACAAGATTCTTGACGCTACCAAAAATACTGATTCTTACGCTTATTTATTGTTGAATCCACTGTGGAAGCCTTTTTGAACGGACGTTGGTGCATTCTTATAGGCCATTTGCTTCACGTATTTACCACGAATCATCAATCGGTTGGCCCCAGTCGCGTCACAAGTGATCAGTGTGACCAGCTTTTGCTTCGTCTGCGCCACGACCCCCACGTCTGTGGCCGGAATGAATTTCCGAACACTGACCTTGTAAACGAAGACCTGCTTGGCGTTGGTCAGGTAGATGGTCTGACCGACCCGCGTCTTCCAGTACAACGGACTAAATAAGATCGTCTGTGAGGACATATGGTGGCCTGCCAACGGATAGTTGCCTTGGCCCATCTTCTGGTCTGGGCGCATGGTCCCCGCCGTCAGTGCCAACACCTCATTGCTGACGCCCTTGGCAATCGGCAAATGAATCTTAGACTGCGGCATCAGGATTTCCCCCACCACATGAATGTCTGCCGAATTCCAGCGGGCATTGGCCACCGTTGAGAAGTCCAACGACTTGACCTTACTGAAGTCATACGACGCCTTCTTCTTTTCATTCTTTTGCACTGTTTTCCGGGAAATCTTCGGCTGATAAGACGAAATCAGCCAATTCTTGATTTGTTCATTAAAAATCAACCCCAGTGAAATGATGATCAGGAGGACAAACACCGTACTCCACAACCACCGCCACCGACGCTTCGGTTGTCGCTGTTTTTTGTCTGCCATTTTGCTTACTCCAATCCCCAAATAATTCGGTCTCTACGCTTTTGCATTCTACCCTATTTCCCAGCAAAAACAAAGCTTTCAGACCGGCTGCTGTCAAAAACTTAACGAAATACCACCGTGACTGACCGATATTCCGCCGTCAGTTGGTCCAAACGGTCGTCTCCAGCGACCACCCCCTGACTAGACCACGGAGCGTTAGGCTGTCATTTTAGGCTTTTATCGGGCAACAAAAAACCGGCCACGAGAAAATCCCGCGAACCGGTAAAGACAAATCATAAATTTTATAATTAGTCGTTGGATAAACCGTACTTCTTGTTGAAACGATCCACAGCACCATCGGCTTGAGTAAACTTTTGCTTACCCGTGTAGAATGGGTGGGAATCAGAAGTAACTTCGACACGGATCAATGGGTAAGTGTTACCATCTTCCCATTCAACCGTTTCGTCAGAAGTAGCCGTTGAACCAGACAAGAACTGGAAACCAGTACTTGAGTCTTGGAACACAACTTCGCGGTAATCTGGATGAATTCCTTGCTTCATAATGTTATACGCTCCTTTTGCCCTGATTCATTTACTGAACCAGAGATTGATTTTATCGTCAACCGTTGAATTATACCATGAAACGCGCTAAGCAGCAATGGCTAATCGCGACCATTTTCCACCAAACTGTCGTCAACGATTTCCACGTCGGCGTTTAGCGCCGTTAATTTATCGACGATGCGGTCATAGCCACGCAAAATATTGTCCGCCTGGCTAATCTCCGTATCACCCTCGGCCATCAAGCCCGCGATAACCAAAGACGCGCCGGCACGAATCTCGCCTGCTTGCACTTGGCCACCAATTAAGTCGTCACTCGGGTCGATCACAATCGTGCCCTCTTCGGAGCGAATGTGTGCGCCCATCTTGCGTAACTCCGCGATGTGTTTGATGCGCTTGGGATAAATGGTGTCAATAACCACGCTACTGCCATCCGCCTTGAATAACAGCGGCGTTAATGGCTGTTGCAGGTCGGTGGCGAAGCCTGGAAATGGCATCGTCTTGATCTGAATCGGCTTCAAGTTCTCCGAGCGTGGCACGTAAATGCTATCCTCGTTGATGTCGAGTTGCACGCCCATTTCAATCATCTTGGCGGTAAAGGCCTCCAAGTGTTCAGGAATCACGTTTTTAACCACGATGCCATCCCCTACGGCTGCGGCCATGGACAAATAAGTCCCGGCTTCGATCCGATCGGGAATAATGGTATGCGTGTTCATCGCCCGCAGCGTTGGCACGCCTTCGATCCGAATCACATCGGTCCCCGCGCCACGGACGTGTGCGCCCATGTTGTTCAGGAAAGTCGCAATATCAATGATTTCAGGCTCCTTGGCCGCATTTTCAATCACCGTCGTCCCCACAGCCTTAACCGCTGCGAGGATGGAGTTGATCGTTGCGCCCACCGAGACCATATCCAAGAAGATCCGCGCACCGTGTAAGCCTTCGGGACCTGTCGTGATCCGCACCGTGCCCTCGTGCTCATCGACGGATGCACCCAGCGCCTTGAACGCTTTGATGTGTTGGTCGATGGGCCGTGGCCCGATGTTGTCGCCGCCCGGAAAACTCAGCGTGGCCCGTTGGAACCGCCCCAACAAGGACCCCATAAAATAGTACGATGCCCGCAAGCTCTTGATGGCCTTACTTGGCAGTGGCGCCTCTACGATTTCCGTGGGATCAATGGTCAAGACCCCATCTTCAAATGTGGAATGCACGTTCATTGATTTTAAAATTAACATTAGGTTGTGCACATCAAGGATATCCGGAACCATGTCGAACCGGACCGGCGTGTCAGCCAAAATCGCTGCCGGAATTAAAGCTACTGTGCTGTTTTTAGCGCCGCCGATGGTCACTTCTCCAGAAAGTGGTCGGCCGCCGTGAATAATCATTTTCTTCATTGTGATGTGTTCCTCACTTAATTTTCTTCCATTATAATTCCATACAGTCAGATACCATGATAAATAAACCCAGCCAAAAAGACAACTGTTTCCCGGTATTTCGAGTAAAATGTAATATTCGAGCTGATAATTTGCAATTTCATCAAATCAGTTTACGGCATGTGCCGGGTCACTTATTGGCTGAGCTTTCGCAGGTCATCTAAGTTCCTGGCCAATATGGTGTCGACAATAATCTGTGTTAGTTGGTGAGGTGTCTCGGGCATCCCGTCTTTCACCCACTTCTTCAGGATGCTCTGCAGGCCCGCACCAATGTACATCCCCTGGTAATCATCGATCAACGGTGGCTCCGGGTCGCTTTGCTGCATCAATTTTTGCATGCGCTCCAGCAACTTGGTTTTCCCCTCGACAAAGACCAGATTACTGAGCTTCTTGTCGTGGTAAAATGCCGTCAATAGGCGCTCCAAGGCCTGGGTCGGCGTGCCACTCTCAAATGGGTGCAGCTCGTTGACAAAGGTCTTTTCAATGCTGGCTACGCAATCGTAAATGTCCGTGTAGTACCGGTAAAAGGTCGTGCGGTTCACATCAGCCTGGGCACAAACGGCCGTGACCGATATGGCGTTGATCGGTTTACTTTCCAGTAAAGATAACACCGTTTCCTGAATAACGCGTTGGGTGTACTGGGCCCGCCGGTTATTTTTCACACCAACCATCACACTTCACTCCTATTACCTATCATTTTCATTGACCGCGTTGCCAAGCAACATTACGTGCCGTTGCCGCGCTGATATGGTAAAGTTAACCCACAAAAGTGTTCGCTGGCCATTGATGCAACAGGTCAACCAACATTGTTGCGTTCACAACAGTTCTGTTGACATTGGCGGTTGCCAAAATTCCGAATCTTTTTTACGATATAAGACACGGTGTTGCAATAATGTTCATTTTATCAGAAAAGCACCGCCAACAACAGCCGAAATCAAAAAACGGAAGGATTATTTTAAAATGCTGGAACTCAAACATATCAAGAAATATTACCACGTCGGTGATTCCGTCACCAAGGCACTCGATGATGTTTCCGTTGCGTTCCGTTCACAGGAATTCGTTGCCATCCTGGGCCCCAGTGGTTCCGGGAAGACGACCATGCTGAACGGCATCGGCGGCTTAGACATTTACGACTCCGGTGACCTCGCCATTGAGGGCAAGTCGACCAAGGACTTCTCTGAAGCCGACTGGGACGCCTACCGGAACAATTCAGTGGGCTTCATCTTTCAAAGTTACAATATCATTAGCCATTTAAGTATTCTCGACAACGTGGAAATGGGCATGACCCTGAGCGGCGTCAGCAACGCCGAGAAAAAGGAAAAGGCACTCAAGGCCCTGGACCGCGTGGGCTTGACCGACCACATCAACAAGAAGCCCAACCAGTTATCTGGGGGCCAACTGCAACGGGTCGCCATTGCCCGGGCTATCGCCAACGAACCTGAAATTCTGTTGTGTGACGAACCGACCGGCGCCCTAGATACCGAGACCAGCGATGAGATCATGCAGCTGATCAAGGAACTTTCCGCCGAACGACTGGTCATCATGGTGACCCATAACCCTGAGCTGGCCCGGCAATACGCCGACCGGATTATCGAGTTCGCTGACGGGAAGATTCAAAACGACTCGAACCCTTACAACGAACACGCCGACGCCGAACAATTTCAACTGAAGAAGACCCGGATGACCTTCTGGACCGCCCTGAAGCTGTCCTTCAACAACATTCGGACGAAGAAGGGCCGGACCGCGTTGACCGCCTTTGCTTCCAGTATCGGGATCATCGGCATTGCAGTCGTCTTAGCGTTGTCCAACGGCTTTCAAACGCAGATCAACAAGACGCAGGCCAACACCTTGGCGCAGTTCCCCGTCACCATTGCCCAGACGGCGACCAGTACGACCGGTGCGCAGTCCAATGACAAGGTGAAGGCCAACAATAAAAAGCAGGTCACGGCCAAGATCAGCGAACAGGACAAGGCAACTCATACCAACAAGCTTACCAAATCTTACTTAAACTATGTTAAAAATCTGGATCCAAAATTAAGTAAGAACGTTACCTACACCTACTCCACGGGGATGAACCTCTTGCGTCAGGTCAACGGCAAGACCAAGACGGTATCCTTCTCTAACGCCGACAGCAATAGCTCCAGCAGTTCTAGCGCCATGCAGTCCGCCATGGCCGCATCGACCGGGGTGGGCGGTTCCGTTTACCCAAGCGCCAATGACGGTGGGGTTAATTTCCTAAAGAAACACTACAAGCTGGTCTCTGGGAGCTATCCTAAGAATGCCAACGACGTGATTCTTATCGTCGACCGCGATGGTTCCACCAACATCAACGCGTTGAAGAACCTGGGATACACGGTCAAGAACAATCAGAAATTCAGCTACGGCAAAATCGTGGGCACGACCATTAAAGTCGTGAACAACAACGACTACTACCAAAGCTTACCGACTGGCAATTACGTGCCAAACAAGGCCACGAATTCCCTGTACAACAACACACACAACACCACGTTAAAGGTCGCCGGTATCGTCAAGGTCAAGTCTAAGTCATCCGAAAATGTCTTGGCCTCCGGTATTGCTTACAGCGATAAGTTAACGCAAAACATCATTCAAAAGAACAAAAATTCTGACATCGTTAAGGCCCAAAAGAAGGCCGATGATAACGTGATGACGGGTCAAAGCGTGGACAGCACGACCAAGAAGTCCCTGGTCAGCTACCTCGGCGGCTCCACCACGCCTGCCAGCATCCTGATCTACCCCAACACCTTCAAGAATAAGGATAAGGTGTTGACGTATCTGGATAAATACAACCACGGTAAGAAGAAGGCAGACAAGGTCATCTACACCGATATGGCGGGGACCGTCTCCAGCCTGACCGGTGGGTTGATGGACGCCATTACCTACGTGCTGGTTGCCTTTGCCGGGATCTCCCTGGTCACCAGTATGATCATGATTGCCATCATCACCTACACGTCTGTTCTGGAACGGACCAAGGAAATCGGAATCTTGAAGGCCTTAGGAGCCCGGAAGAAAGATATTACCCGGGTCTTTGATGCCGAAACCTTTATTCTGGGTGTCGGTTCCGGGGCGCTCGGGGTCGTCATTGCTTGGCTCCTGACATTCCCAATCAACGTGGTCCTGAAGAGTATTACGGACCTCAGCAACGTCGCCCACCTGAACCCAGTTCACGGCATCGTGCTGATTGTCATCAGTACGGTCCTGACCATGCTGGGTGGTCACGTACCAGCTCGGATGGCAGCGAAGAAGGACGCGGCTACCGCCTTGCGTTCTGAATAAAATTCACCTGAGGTTGAAGGACAATCAAGTAAAATGAGTGCTGTACAGCCACATAGATTGAACTGGCCGCCTACCGTCCGCCAAATATGGGTCGGAACGCGGTGGGCGGACGGGTCGAGCCAAAGGTCGGTCTCGACACCTCGGCTTTGAGCCGGAAAATCGCGTCTCAAAACCGCCAGTTACCTAACCAGCAAAGACCGCTAGCAAGGTAACTCCCACGGCTGAACCCATATTTGGCGGACTCTCGGCTACAAGGGTGATGGCTAATCGACAATTGCTTTACCCCACAGTATTAATTGCGTTTACCAGCGACCTTGGGTTAATGCACAGACACTGGTAGCCGCTGACACTAGCTGTGGCAAAGCAGCGGACCGCTCAGAATTTAATGATTGCCTTAGTTTTTCAAGCTTCAGAAACTCACTTGTAACTGTAAAACAGGCACGACCCTCAGCTGGGCCGTGCCTGTTTTTTGATACGACAATTTTTGTCTGATTACTCTTCTCGCTACGAAACGGCATTGCTCAGTGTCCAGATGATCTTACCTTGGTAACTGCCGCTCATCGCGTCGCTGTTGGTCTGGAGCATGACGCCTGAGTCGTTGTTCCAGTCGTCCACGATGTCAGTCGTCTGACTGGCCGCAGTATTGGTCCCGCTGGCAACGACCTGTGCTTGCGCTAGCGAGTGGGTGTTGCCCGTCGTGTCGACCCAAACGGCCTCACCCGCTAGTTTGGCGTTCGTGTCTGGATCGGTGAAATCGCTCGCCTGTGCTGTCACCGACCACGTCGACCCCTTGCCCATGCCGTTCAGCACGGAAACGTTCCAATCGGCATTTCGACCGATCATCGTCGCGGTTCCCGGCAACTGCGTGGTCACGAAGGAACTTTTCGGGTTCACGGTCGCAAACGTTAGCGTCCCCGTCACCGTAATCGTCACGACCGCGACGTTGGACTTGTTGCCGCGGTCATCGGTCGTGTACAGGGTCAATTTGTTGGTGCCCGTCACCAATTTATCTGCGGGAATCGTCAGGTTAAAGGCCCCCGCCGCATCGGGATCACTGGTACTGCCATTGAGGGTGAAGTCATCAATCGTGTTGCCGTTATCCAGACTGGCGTGCACCGTGACGTGGTCGTTGGCAACGGTCTCTTCGGTCGCGCTGCTATCCACGCCAACACCCCCGGTGATTTTCACATCCTGGCCAGGTTGCGTGGTCATGGTGTACCCAGATGTCACCAGCAATGCCCACTGCCGCGCGGGGTAAATGGTGTAGCTCGGCGTGGTCACTGAATTGATTTCGTTACTCCCGTTGAAGTAGTCAGTGCCACTGGCCACGGTCGTATCGCTGGTCACAGCATTAGCTTGGCCGTTCAACGTGATGGTCGCGCTGGCATTAGTTGTCGACAAATTCTTCCCCAGCGTGTGGGCGATGGTGCTTGACGACAGTTCCGAACTACTCAGAGATTCTGAACTGCCATCCGCATAGGTGATGGTCCCAGATGAGAAGCTCACGCCAGCGGGTTTGGTCAGCTTGGTCGCGATGTTTTGCCAGCTCTGATTACCGCCGCCATAATTTAACGTGTACGTGTAGGTCAGCGCATCGTTGCCGTTGACTGAACCGCCATCGCTGATATCCTCGCCAGTCGTCTTGTCGGTCACCGTCACGGCCGAAGTGGCATTGACCAATCCGGGGATGTGCTCGAAGGCCACGATATTGTTGGCGGTCTTCGTGGTGGACGTCCCGGTGAAGCCCCAATAGACCTGCTTCGTGGTATCGGTGGCATTGATGCCCAGCTTGGTCAGATCCACGTCGACCGTCTTCGAATTCGTTGGTGTCTGACTGGCGCCCGTGGTTGGGTTCTTATCGCCTAGCGTGTAGGTCATGGTCCCGATATCGCTGGTCCCAGTGGGTGCTGTCCAATCTAGCGTGACGTGATGCCAGGCGCCGTCGGACAGGGTCGTTTCAAACGCGCCCTTATGGTTCATGTAGTAGAAGTAGTACGCGCTACTTCCCTGTGTCCCGTTGCGCTTGTAGGTCGTGGCATCCCCCGGGTAATTGGACCCCACGTGCTGCAGGTCATCATACATGTAGTTGTAGTCGAAGCCGTCATTGTCACCGCCAGTCCGACTCTGGTTGATCTGCTCATCGAACTCCAACGCCCAACTCTTTTGAATAGCCGAAGCGGCAATCGTCTGGGCATCCGTAGCCGTGTTGTCATAGTCGGACCCCCAGACACCCAGCGCTTGGCCAGCCGGTTTAGTGGCACTCGGAAATGTGGTGAACCCCGTGGTCGCAGCGTTTTGCATCACAAATGCCATCCCCTGGCCGGAGTTGGTGGCCCCATTCTTACCGAAGTACATCCACATCGAAAAACGACCGTTCTTACTGAGATCAAACTTGTTGTCGCTGGTCGACCAGGCCGCCCCGTTCTGGTTGGTAGCACCAGAGGTCAGTTGGAGGCCGTGATTGCTCGAAACCAGCGTCGCGTTGTTCGTGACCTTAGGAATCGTGCTCGTCGTGTTGAAAATGCCATCGAGGGCAAAACTGGTTGGCAGACTATCAAGCGCTGCGGTGTCACTGGCCTGGCTCACGACACTGCCAGTCCACAAGCCCCACACCGCCGCTAAACCACCTAACCATAACCATCTCTTCTTCACGTCACAGCCCTCCCCACGGTTGTTTGATAAGTTAACTTATATTAATTATCAATCTATTTTTACATTTCAGGATACCATGAATAATGGTTCAGGTCCACAAACATGTTTATATTAAAAGTTTCTTAATACAGCATAATAAATTGTTATTAAATCATCTCTACTATCCCCGGTATAATAGGGATTTCGTTATTTTAACGATTGAAAACAATCGCACAACTTTTCCTGAAAATAACCACAAAAAAAGGCAGTAGGTTCGCCCTACTACCTTCGCGTATCAGTTTAGCTTAATCTTGAACTTCCTTGCTGGCCGCCGCGATGAAATCACGGAATAACCCTTCTGGCCGTTCTGGCCGTGACAGGAATTCTGGGTGGTATTGCGCTGCAACGAAGAACTTCTTCTTTGGCAGTTCGATCACTTCAACCAGGTGGTCATCAGGTGACGTTCCGGAGAAGACCAGGCCCTTAGCGGCCATTTCTTCACGGTACTGGTTGTTAAATTCATAACGGTGACGGTGGCGTTCCTCAACCATTGGCTGGTTGTCGTAAGCGGCCGCAGCCACACTACCCGGCTTCAACTTGCAAGGGTACAGGCCCAACCGTTGGGTCCCACCCATTTCTTGCACGTCGGCTTGGTCAGCCATCAGATCAATGATCTTGTGCGTCGTGCTAGGGTCCATTTCAGTGGAGTTCGCATCCTTGTAGCCCAGAATATCACGGGCGAATTCGATGCTAGCCACTTGCATCCCCAGGCAAATTCCCAGGAATGGCACGTCTTCTTCCCGCGCATACTTGATGGCGGTGATCATGCCTTCAATTCCTCGGTCGCCGAAGCCACCAGGCACGATGATGCCATCTGCGTCGCCCAACATGTCTTGCACGTTGGCGTCCGTAATCTTTTCGGCATCGATCATCTTCAGGTCAATGTTGGCGTCGACTGGGTACCCGGCGTGTTGTAAGGCTTCGTCCACGGAAATGTAGGCATCGTGCAAGGCCACGTACTTCCCAACCAACGCAATCTTGATGGTCCGGGACAGGTTTTGCATGTGATCGACCATGGCAGCCCACTTGGTCATGTCGGCCTTGGGTGCCTTGACTTGGAAGTGATCCAAGACGATTTGGTCTAAGCCTTGGTCTTGTAACCGCAGCGGAATCGAATAGATGGTTGGGACGTCCATGGATTCGATGACGGAGCTAGGCTTGACGTCACAGAACAGGGCAATCTTGTTGCGCATCTCATCGGTAATTGGTGCTTCGGTCCGAACGACCAGGATATTGGGCTGAATCCCAATGCTCCGCAGTTCTCGTACAGAGTGTTGCGTTGGCTTGGTCTTCATTTCGTGGGCCGCGTGCAGCGTTGGCACCAACGTGGTGTGAATGTAGACCACGTTTTCATCGCCAACTTCTGCCTTCATCTGCCGAATGGCTTCCAGGAAAGGTTGGGATTCAATATCCCCCACGGTCCCACCAATTTCGGTGATCACGAAGTCTGCGCCCAGCGTCTTACCGGCCCGCATGATTTTTTCTTTGATCATCCCCGTGATGTGTGGGATGACTTGTACCGTGGCACCCAGGTAATCCCCGTGCCGTTCTTTTTCCAATACTTCTGAATAAATCTTACCAGTTGTGACGTTGGAATACTTGTTCAAATTGTTGTCAATGAACCGTTCGTAATGGCCTAAGTCCAAATCTGTTTCGGTCCCATCGTCGGTGACGAAGACTTCCCCGTGTTGGTAGGGGTTCATCGTACCGGGATCCACGTTGATGTACGGATCGAATTTTTGAATGGTCACGTTCAAGCCACGGTTCTTCAGCAACCGCCCTAGGGAAGCGGCCACAATCCCCTTACCTAGTGATGAAACCACGCCGCCAGTCACAAAAATATATTTGGTCATGTGCAAACTCCTCGTAAGATTATTTAGGGTCGGAAATTATAAAAAAAGCTCCCTATCCATTGCGAATAGGGAGCTTACCGTCCAGTTGTCCTCGCTACAAGTAGCAAGGAGCCCAAAAAACATAATACCTGGTTTTTGGCAGGAGGTCAAGCGAAGAACGAAAATTTATTTTTGTTCTTCGTCGTCATCTTCATCATCATCGTCAGCTTCATCGTCGTCGGCGGAGAAATCAAGATTCTCATCATCGTCGTCCGGGGCTTCCATTTGGGAAAGCTGGTCTTCGATACCATCCGGAATATCTTCCGAATCGTCTTCTTCGTCATCGTCGTCGATGCCTAACCCGTTCTGGAGCTTGCCCAGATCAGGGGTGCCGCCGTTACCGGTCGTATCATCGTCATCATCATCGGATGCATACGTGGTGGTGTCATCATCTTCCGGATCGTCGTCATCGTAATCGATCACGTCATCGTCGTCGGTCGTGTCAGCCAAGAAGGCGTTAACCTTCTTACGCTTCTTACGCTTAGGTTGATCTTCATCTTCCTCGGCGTGAACGGTCGCTTCATCGATGGATTCAAACGGATACCAAGTTCGCAGTCCCCAAAGGTTATCACCCAGAGAAATGAAACTACCATCGACATTTAAATCCGTATAGAATTGGGACAGCCGGTCACGAACTTCTGCGTCGCTATCGCCTAAATAGGCTTGGACGGCGTTTGCTAAGTCAGCAAATGCCATCACATCGCCATGTTGCGATAAAATGGCGTGAGCAACTTCGATCATTGATAATTCCTTTTTGTTCTGGCCCTCAAAGACTTTTAATTCCAAACTGGTGCACGTCCTTTCCACAGTCTACGAAATATGATACTCGTTTATGCGGTAAATTGCAATCTAATCTTGTAGTTTCCGACCAGATCTTCGTTCGCATAGAGTAGGTAGTCAATCTTAACGTTGCCACTAAACGGTCTTTCCTTGAAGCTGGTCTCTAAATAAGGGGTCACGGTCTCGATGGGCATGATGCCATACGGCGTGTTGTAACGGGCCGTCACGCGTTTGCCACTCACGAAGTGCAGCCGTAACTCGGCTTCAGCGTTGCGGGTCAGATGGACTTCACCTTCTGGCGTAAACTTCATGGTGACCGGCGTCTGTTCACCCGTTTCCTTATTCGGTTCCAAATACCGCAAGTACAGGGTCCGACCCATCTGAACCAGTTGGCCATCCACATCCAAGCGGTAATCCGAAACGTCTTGGTCCTGCTTGATGTGCGTTTCCAAGTGAATCATGACGGGCACCCCCGTAGATAATCGATCCATTTGCACACTTCCTTTCCGCGAATTGTCTGCGTTAATTATAGTTCATTTCCCGGGGAAAGCCTACCAATTATCCTCTTTTTTCTGGGCTGGTCACTTCCGGTACGACCCGCTTCTCGTCTGGTTAGCGCTGGCAGGGTGCTCCAACGTTCAGACGCCAGAACCAATTGTCACTGTCCGCCCTGACAATGCCGATCTTTCTTCGGCTAACACTGTGGTCCAGACCATGACGGCGCAAGCGTTTTCTAGTATAATGAGTGGTTGAAGAAACTTTACGAAAGAAGGTAGGTTTCATGTTTCCGTTTAACCTCCCCACAGATTCTATTCAAACTGTGACCACGCCCATTCCGGCTGATCAGAAAAATCAAGCCTTTGGCTACACCAACGCCCTCCTCGACCTCGTTGTGGACCTTCAGCAGCCCATACTGCACTTCTGGACCATGCAGCCTACCGTCATCATGGGTCTGAAGGATAAACGCCTACCGGACCTGACAGCGGCTGTTAAGGCTGTTTCCCGGCACGGCTATGATTATGTCCTGCGTAATTCTGGTGGTCTGGCCGTCGTCAGTGATGCCGGCGTGTTGAACGTTTCTTTGTTTGCGCCGCTCACCACACCACCGATCAGTGTCGAAGCCGCCTACGCGCAGATGACGACGCTAGTCGATGCCGCGTGGCCGGAATTGGCCCTTGAACACTATGAGATCACCCGGTCCTATTGTCCCGGTGATTATGATCTCAGCGTGGCGGGAAAGAAAATCGCCGGCATTGCGCAACGGCGCAGTCCCCATGCGCTGGTCACCATGTTGTACCTCGGCGTGAACGGCGACCAGCCGGCCCGGGGAGAAATGATTCGTGACTTTTACCAAGCGGGGCTTGGGACGGCCGAGAACAAATGGGGCTTCCCGGACGTTGACCCCAACGTCATGACGACCACTGCCGACCTCCTTCACCAGGACTTAACGGTGGCGGATGTGCAACAACGTTTCGTGACTGCCGCTACCAGCGCTGGTCTGCATGTGGGCCACGAGAAACTGGCCACCTTGATGGCGACCCCCAAGTTTCAAGCAAACCTGGACCACGCCACCGCGCAAATGGCTCGGCGACAACCGCGATTAACCAAAGAACCTTAAAGGAGGAATCAGTGTGACCTATGCCCAACAACGACTGCCGCGGGAGAAAGTCTTCCGTGATCCGGTCCACAATTATATTTATGTTCAACATCAAATCATTCTTGACCTGATCAATACCCGGGAATTTCAACGGCTCCGGCGCATCAAACAACTTGGGACGGCCTCGCTGATTTTCCACGGCGCAGAGCATTCACGCTTCACCCATTCGCTGGGAGTCTACGAAATTGCCCGCCAGATCTGTGACAATTTTCAACGCAACTATCCGTCGCAAACACCTGGGGATGGCGGCTGGGACGACCGGGAACGCCTAACTGCCCTGTGTGCGGCGCTTCTACACGATATCGGCCACGGTCCCTACTCGCACACCTTTGAACACATCTTCCACACCGACCACGAGGCCATTACCGCGGAGATCTTGACCTCCCCGGAAACGGAAGTCAACCAAGTGCTACGGCGCGTTAGCCCGACCTTCCCCGCTGAGGTGGCCAGCGTGATTCAAAAGACCTACCCGAACCCGCAAGTCGTCCAAATGATTTCCAGTCAAATCGACGCCGATCGGATGGACTACCTGTTACGCGATGCTTACTTCACGGGTACCGAATACGGGACCTTTGACCTCACGCGGATTCTGCGGGTCATGCGGCCTTACACCGGTGGGATTGCCTTTGCCATGAACGGGATGCACGCGGTCGAAGACTATATCATCAGCCGCTTCCAAATGTACCAACAGGTCTACTTCCATCCAGTCTCCCGTTCCATGGAGGTCATCTTAGATCGCCTGTTGGGCCGTGCCAACGAGCTTTACCAGGCACACCAAACCGATGAGAGTTTCATCCCCCACCTGCTGTTGCCGTTCTTCAATCATCAATTCGACTTAAACGACTACCTCAATCTCGATGACGGCGTGCTGACCACTTACTTCATTCACTGGCGCGATTCTCCCGACGATATTCTCGCCGACTTGGCGCACCGGTTCTTAGACCGCAAGCCACTCAAGAGCGCCGAATTTACCGCGGCGACCGAATCCTTACTGCCTAAACTACGCGACATGATTCAGTCAGTCGGCTTCAACACGGATTACTACACCGCCACGGACAACAGCTATGACTTGCCCTATGACGATGCCTACGACCCGAAAGTCACCTACCCGTTGACGCAAATTGAGCTGCAAGAACCCGACGGCAGCCTATTGGAATTGTCGACCGTGTCCGATCTGGTCAACGCCATGCGGGGAAAATTCTCCGGGGATCAACGGTTCTTCTTCCCCAAGGAAATGCTCAATCCTGGCAACGACGCGCCCGAATTATTCCAGCCAATCTATGACCAATTCGGCGCCTACATTCAAAACAACCAACTGGTTCAACCCAAGGAGTCCTAACCATGACGGTGAAACTAATTGCAATCGATATTGACGGTACCTTACTGACCCCCAATAATAAATTGGCTCTGTCGACCATTGACGCCATCAAGGCAGCCACCGCATCCGGCATCAAGGTCGTGCTCTGCAGTGGTCGTCCCTTAGCCGGCGTGCGGCCTTACCTGGAAATGCTGGACCTCATTGGCGACGACCAGTACGTGATCGCCCACAACGGTGCGGCGGTCCAAACCACCAACGGTCAGGCATTGATCACGCACTCGCTGAGCCTAAACGATACCCAACGTCTGGTTGACCTGGCAGACCAGACGCCGATTCACTATCACATGATCACGCCGCAGGCCATTTACACACCTAACCGGCCCGCCAGTGCTTATTCCATTCGGGAAAGCCACCTGGTCAACCTGCCGATCAAGTACTTACCAGCAACGGAAATTCCGCAAGACGAGGCGTTGTTGACGTTCGTCTTCATTGACGAAACGGACTTGGTCACGCAATTTGACGCCACGATTCCACCGGCCCTGCGTCAGCAATTCTACGTAGTACACACCGATGAACATTTCATCGAGGTGCTCAACCGCCATGTCAGCAAGGCCAACGCCTTACAGGAACTGGCCCAACAGCTGCACATCGATGATAGCGACGTCATGGCCATCGGTGATGGTCCCAACGACCTGCCCATGTTGCGGGCGGCCGGTCTCGGGGTCGCCATGGGCAACGCCGACGCCACGGTCCAAGCCGCAGCCGACGCCGTTACCGACAGCAATGCCAACGACGGTGTGGCCAATGCCATTTTAACGTATGCTTTAACACTCTAACTCATTTAAAGGAGACGCCTTCATGACTAGCACTATCAAATTAATCGCCATCGACATCGACGGCACCCTGCTCAACGAAAAAAACGAACTGGCTCAGGAGACCATCGACGCGGTCCAAGCCGCGAAGGCCCAAGGTATCAAGGTCGTGTTGTGTACCGGTCGGCCGTTGACGGGGGTCCAACCCTACCTGGACGCCATGGGTATCAGTGGCGACGACCAGTATGCCATCACCTTTAATGGCTCCGTCGCCCAGACCATTTCGGGTAAGGTCCTGACCAACCATTCATTGACCTACGACGACTATATCGACCTGGAGAGCCTCTCCCGCAAGCTCCAGTCCCACTTTCAAATTGAAACGCCCGAACACATCTACACGGCCAACAAGAACATCAGCGCCTACACGATTGCGGAAAGCTACCTGGTCCGCATGCTGATTCGGTACCGCGAAGTCAGTGAAACGCCACGTGACCTCACGATTTCCAAGGCCATGTTCGTGGATGACCCTAAGGTGATCGATCACGTGAAGGCCAACATGCCGCAAAGCTTCAAGGACCGCTTCAGCGTGGTTCAAAGCGCGCCTTACTTCATCGAAGTCATGAACAGCCATGCCAGCAAGGGGGGCACCCTAGGTGAATTGGCCACCCAACTTGGCCTCACCGCAGATAACGTCATGGCCTTGGGCGACCAGGGAAACGACCTGTCCATGATCACGTACGCCGGTATGGGCGTAGCCATGGGCAATGCGATTGCTGAAATTAAGGACGCCGCCCAAGCCGTCACACTGACCAACGCTGAAAACGGCGTGGCTGCGGCCATTCGCAAGTATGCGCTGCGTTAGTCCTTTAAGGCACCGTCATTCACACTGATTACCAGTGAATAGGTAGCGCCCATGTTAATGAATCAACCCATTATCGACTTACCCCAAAAGCGGATAAGTCGATTTTTTAATTAACTCATCGAACCTCGGTTAATTTCCGACCTGTAGTCGTTAATTTTAACCCTATGGTTGGCTCCAGTGTTAACCTAGTCATGACCAGAGGAGATGGTTGTTTTATGAATATTAAGGAGTTTGCGACACGGGTCAATTGTAGTCCGGATACGCTGCGCTTTTACGAGAAAATGGGGATGATCGTGCCGAAACGCACGACGACCGGCAATTATCGGCAATATACGGTAACGGACCTCACGACATACCGAATCATCCACAGTTTAAAACGCGCCGGCTTGTCACTGGAAGAGATTTATAAAGTTTTAAAATTGCGTGATGCCAAGGTCAGTGCCATTCACTGTGCGGACACATTGCGGTTCATCACGGGGAAGCACGCACAGTTTGCTGATGATCAGGGCTTCTACGCCAAGTTGACCAAGCTCACAGCCAAAATGACTCAGGCGCTGTCAAAATCAACACTGTCGCACAATGAACTAGCCACCATGATCGAGCAGATCGGTGAATTGGACGACCAAGTCGTTTAGACGGCGGTCGTGACCACGCGGAGATAGGCCAATGATACTCACCTAAAGATCGGGGATTGCCTAACTGGGATTCCCGATTATTTATGTCCCCTCATTTTTTGACTGCCCAAATCATGTAGCTAGGCATCCATGGCCCACTCCACCAGCCGTCGATTCCTAATCCTCGCGCCTGAACGATGCAACAGTCCATCGCAGTCAATACTTGTTGATATTCTTTTCGGTTATGACCCGTATCCACAATGAGCAATTTGCCACCGGGTTTCAAGACCCGCACGGCCTCACGGAGGGCCTGTTCTCGCCGCTTAGTCGGCTTAACGTTATGTAGGGCAAAGCTCGCGGTGACCAGGTCATACTTAGCTGGCGGTAACGGGAGCGTCGCCATATCCGCCGTAATCAGGTTAGTTCGATCCGAGATGCCCCACCTATTCAGATTAGTCTGGGTCGCGGCCAGAGAATTTTTCGATTGGTCCCGCGAATGCCAAAGATCGACGCCGGTTACGGTCCCAGGTAATGTTAGCCGTTCGGCCACCCGGTACAGAATCGCGCCATGACCACATCCCAGATCTAGTGCCTGGTCCGTGGGCAATACGCCGGCCTCATCCAATAGTTTTGTCCAAATCAAGGCTTTGCCAATCAACGACGTTCGCAAAAAGAGTCCGCAACCGATGACAAAGCTGATACCTACCACAATTAGCCCAATCCGCCCATAATTTGCCGGTGTCAGCGCTGCCTCAACTAAAAATATCAGGCCGACCAGTCCGTAACTAATTGGCACGGCTGGCGCATCGATCCCCGTTTTGATTTTTTGCATATGCCTGTCCTCCCTCAACAAAATAGCATGATCACGCTTCCCTACCAACAATCTAACCCAGAGAATACGCCGCTAAAAATCGCGTAAATTCTAATCAGAACATCCGATTATTAAGGTGCTTATAAACGCTGTCATATCAACAGTTGACAGCTTCTTAGGGGTACGTTTAACTATACAGAAATCCACCGCCATTTTCTAGCGGAAAATGCACAATCGTACTGCCCCATTAATCTATTCAGAAACTTAACGACAAAACAAATGGACACCTTCGCTAGAAAAGTGTCCGTAGTTTAAATCATTATTACTCAACCGCCATCAAGCTATGTGCTTGAACGAACTGCTGGAATGTTTGGAAGCATTGGGTTAGAAAGCCCAATTCCGTTCTTCCTCACACCGTCAACAGATTTCCCCTGTCGGTGCCGTGGTACCCGCATCCCGGCTGGGAACGATAGGTTCGCGTTCAGCATTGGTCGTGGTTCGACTGTGTTGGCCAATTGGTTCCACAGAATAACGCTGATTTTCTAATGGCGCCGGTTGGGCTTCTCGCGCTGTGACTCTCGTCATTCGTGGTGCGGCCGCCGCACTGACACGATCTTCTGGGTGGCCCCCACTCACAGCAATGACCACACCGCCGATCAACACAACACCCACTAAGGCACTAATATTCTTAACTGTCATCAATACCTAGCTCCCTTCTAAGCGGGATGTGACCAGGCACCCCGTCTATTCACCACCCACTATAGGCCCTGAGCGCCGATCTGAATACTATTTGCATGGCGCAGACCCGGCTTCGTAAAATTTTGGGCGCTAACCATTTGCTAATGACGTCATTCAAAAAGGCCGGGCACTGTCGCACCCCGCCTCATACTGATCTACTAAATTGTAAACACGATACCCAAAATGATGTAGCAGGCTCCACTGACCAATCCGAAGCGCGCAAACGTGTTCACCACGATTGGTGAGTTTTTCACGCTGGCCACATGCTTGACCGGAACCTTTTCACCGGGTAGTGGCTCGACCTTGTCCTTGCGGTGCCACAGATGCCGCCAGCCCGTGAATAGGTGGCCCTTTAACAGGACACAGATAGCCCCGAACACGATTAGCGCCAGGCCGACCATGAATAGTAAGTTGCCAATCGTCATAAATGACTGACCCAATATTTTCATCACTAATGCAACCAGCAGGCCCGCCGCTACGGTACCTGTTGCTGCCCGTTTCCAGTTTTTCATTCGCTTCAATCCCTTGTTTTAATCTTATCTCGTTTCCAAAAAAGAGTTTGGGCCAAAACGCCCAAACTCTTTGGTATCTCTGAACTTATATTGCCGAAACCTGGGCCAAAAGGTAGCTGGTTCCACTCTCTTTTTCAAGTCCAAATTTTTATTGTTCGTGACTCCGGAAACGGTTCTTGAACAATGGGCTGACTGGCCGGTTTTCGTTGATACGCTTGATGGCTTGACCAATCAGCGGACCAACTGAGATTTGTTCGATCTTGTCGATTTGCTTGTCGGCCGTTAATTGAATGGAGTCCGTCACGACTAATTTCTTAATCGGTGAGTTCTTGATCCGTTCAATCGCAGGACCTGACAAGACAGGATGCGTACAGCTAGCGTAAACTTCCTTGGCACCGGCATCCATCAGGGCTTGTGACCCCAATGTGATCGTACCGGCCGTATCGATCATATCATCGATCATGATGCAACGTTTGCCTTTGACATCCCCGATGATATTCATGATTTCAGCCACATTAGCCTTAGGCCGCCGCTTGTCGATGATGGCAATCGGTGCCTTCAAGAATTCGGCCAAAGCCCGGGCCCGGGTCACGCCACCGTGATCGGGTGAGACCACCACGGCGTCTTCAGCTAAGCCACTGTTGATGAAGTAGTCCGCTAACAGCGGTGCGCCCATCAAATGGTCAACTGGCACGTCGAAGAAGCCTTGGATCTGGGCCGCATGCAGGTCTAATGCCAAGACCCGAGTTACACCGGCCGTTTGTAGCATGTTTGCGACTAACTTTGCCGTAATTGGTTCGCGGGAACGCGCTTTACGGTCTTGACGCGCATAGCCGTAGTACGGAATGACCACGTTGATGGTGGCCGCACTTGCCCGTCGTAACGCATCAATCATGATCAGCAGTTCCATCAAATTGTCGTTTACGGGTGCCGACGTTGATTGAATCACGTACACGTGGCTGCCCCGCACACTTTGTTCGATGTTAATCCGAATTTCGCCGTCACTGAACCGGTCCACCGAAGTTTTCCCTAATTCGACACCAACTTCGTTAGCGATTTTTTCCGCCAACGGTTTGTTGGAGTTCAACGCAAAAATCTTTAATTTAGGGTCAAAATATTGCGTAGCCATAATTTCCTCCAATTGCGTATAGTCTGTCTGAATTTCCTACAACAATTTTATGCTATCGCGTTAGGAAACACAAGGCCTTCACCTTAATCTTCACCACGATAAGGTAATTTTTGGTAATAATTGGGTTTATTCGTCTGCCGTGACCGGGCAATGGCCATGTCGTACTTGGCCACACCGTCGGTAATCGTCGAGCCCGCTGCGATAAAGCTGTGGTCGGCCACTTCAAGTGGGGCCACTAAGTTCGAGTTCGAACCGATGAAGGCGTCGTCGCCCACGGTCGTTTCGTGCTTGTGCTTGCCGTCGTAATTGACGAAGACGACCCCACAGCCAACGTTGATGTTCTTGCCCAGCTTGGCGTTACCCACGTAGGTCAAATGACCAACCTTGGTATCTTCACCAATCGTGGCCTTCTTCACTTCAACAAAATTGCCGAGGTGAACCTTTGGCCCGATGTGTGATTCTGGCCGCAAATGACTGTTAGGACCAATGTTTGAGCCACTGGCCATGTCGGAGTCTTCCAGCAAGGAGGACGTGACCGTCACGTGGTCGGCTAATTTGGCATTACGCAACTCGGAGTGCGACCCGATGTAACAGTCCTCACCAATGACCGTGTCGCCCTTCAGGAGCACGCCGGGTTCGATGATGGTGTCGGCCCCAATCTTGACGCCGGCATCAATGTAGGTCGTGGCAGGGTCGATCAACGTGACCCCGTCGCGCATGTGTTGTTCATTGATGCGCTGACGCATGATTTTGGTCGCCGCGGACAAGGCCACGCGGTCGTTGACCCCCATGGATTCATCGAAGTCAGCCATTTGATAAGCCGCCACGATGTCGCCTTGGTGCTTCAAGATTTCAATGACGTCGGTCAGGTAGTATTCCCCCTGCGCATTGTCGTTAGACGTTTCGTGCAACGCCTTGAACAACTTTTGGTTGTCGAAAACGTACACCCCGGTGTTAATTTCATGAATCTCTTGTTCCTCGGAGCTGGCATCCTTTTGTTCCACGATCTTTTCTACGATGCCGATGTTGTTACGGACGATTCGGCCATAACCAGTCGGGTCCGGCGCAATTGAGGTCAAAATGGTGGCCGCTGCGTGCTTCGCTTCATGATAGGCAAAGAGATCGTCAAACGTTTCTGCGCGGAACAGTGGCGTGTCACCACTAACAATCAGCGTGGTCCCCTCTTCATCTTTTAAAATGGGTTCCGTTTGGAGCACGGCATGGCCGGTTCCCATCTGCTTGGCCTGTAAGGCGTACTGCGTCCGGTCACCCAACGTGGCCTTAACGTCGTCGGCACCGTAGCCCACGACCGTCACGATTTTATCCATATTGGTCTGTTCGACCTGGCTCAACACGTGGTCGACCATGGCCTTGCCACAAACCTGATGTAACACTTTGTAAAGTTTTGATTTCATCCGGGTGCCCTTGCCGGCAGCGAGGATAATGGTATTTCTAGTCGTCATACGCAATGTCTCCTAGCTATTTTGATTGGGAATCGTCGTCGCCAAAAATTTGGGTCAGGTAGTTCCCGGGTGATACGCGAATCTGTTCGTCGGCTGTCTGAATCTTCAACAGCGACGTGTACTTGCTGACGGTCCGTTGCCCGGCAAAATCGCCTTCAGCAAACACGGCCACGCCAGCTAATTGGGAATCGAATTCATCGACTAAGGAACGCAGGCCACCCACGGTCCCACCGCCCTTCATGTAATCATCGACGATCAAGACCCGTGAATTAGGCTTGACGCTACGCTTGGACAGCGCCATGCGTTCGATGCGCTTGGTCGAGCCGGAGACGTAGTTCACACTGACGGTCGAACCTTCAGTGATCTGTGAATCATGCCGCACGATGACAAATGGCACCCCGAGATAGCTGGCCACACTTTGCGCCAACGGAATCCCCTTGGTGGCCACGGTCACTACAACGTCCACGTTTTGATTTAAGTACTGCGTGGCTAAGATACGCCCAATCTGCCGTAAAGCCGAGGGCCGGCCCAAGATGTCGGACATGTACACGTAACCACCGGGCAAATACCGGTCGGCTTCGGACAGTTCGGTGATCATGTCGTCCACAAATTGTTCCGCCTCTTCACGTAACACGTACGGAATGAACCGCGCGCCACCAGCAGCGCCAGGGACCGTCTCTAACAGACCCGTTCCCCGCGTCTGGAAGGTACGTTTCAGAATCGTCAAGTCTTCACTGATCGAAGACTTTGCTGATTCATAACGCGCCGCAAAAAAGGTTAATGAAACCAATTGATGCGGCCGTTCCAACAAATACCGGGTCATATCAACCAATCGGTCACTTCTTCTGACTTTCAACTTCTTCACCTCAACGATTTCTTTAGAGTTAATTGTAAGCCCAATTTTAGCATAAATGTTCGGGTTTTTCGTTACATTTTCGTGAGAATTCCCAAAACTTGTGCAAACTTAAGAAATTACAGGCCAAATTCCCGGGATTTTGACGAATTTGTTGGCAATTGGTCTACCCCAGGCGCTGGCACCAGACCTAGGATACAACACTTTTCCTAACTTTGCCGGGACCACACCTCTAATTTTACGTAAGTTGGTCCTGGCCGCCTTACCGTTCGCCAAATTTGGACCGTGACGCTGTGGGAAGGACCGGTCGAAGCCAAAGAGCGGTCTTCAACCTCGCTTCGAGCCGAAAACCACGTCTCGAAGACGCCAGTTTCCAAGCAGATCACTTGAAAACTCCCACGGCTGAGTCCAAATTTAGCTCACTCACGGCTACGTGGTAGATTAACCATTAATGTGGATGAACACCACCACCGTTTCAGCGACGTCTTTATTAACTTTATAGTTGATCACTAGTAGGTAGTCAGAGATGGTTGCTGCTGTGACAACGAATCGCTCTTCAAGCCGCAGGCGTTCCCCATAGCTACCGAAATCTCTGGTGATTTAACGTTCACAATCCTTGTCAGCTGAGTATTATCAGGTGTTTTTGTACTGCATAGTTGCTCAGAAAAACAGGCCGCCTCCCGAATTCACGAGAAGCTGACCTGTTAACTTTAACGCATTTTTTGTACTAGCATTTTTGACTGACTCAGGCACTTGCTTCAGCCAACTACTAACCGTCAGCGCTACTCCGCCGTCTGTAGCTTCTGCCAGCCCAATGCCAGGAAGTAGAAGACCGCCTCGATGGCCGCGATGAAGAAGGAAACCGGGTAGTTGGTGACGTAGCTTAACGTTAAGCCCGCCCAGACGCCGACCAGTGCGAGGCCGACTGCCAGAGTCATCATGCCGCCAACCGTGTGGGCGAAGTACTTGGCCGTCGCCGCTGGTAAGGTCAACAGGATGAAGATCAACAGGGACCCGACAATCTGCGCCGCAACACTCACGCTTAGGGCCACTAGAACCAGAAATGTGATGGACAGTGTATTGGTCCACAGCCCCTTGACCCGGGCACCCGTGTGGTCGAACGAATCGAATTTCAGGAACCGGTAGATCACGAAGACGACCAACAACACCAGAATAGACAGCCACAACATTTGCCGAACGTCGCTGGCACTAATGCCGATAACGCTCCCGAACAAGATACTGGTAGCATAGCTGGCATTTTTATTGGCCAGCGATAGGAACAAGATGCCCAAACCAATGAACAGCGCGGAAATGGCACTGGTAGCCGCTTCACGACGTTCACTACGGGCACTCAGCTGACCTACGATGACCGAGCTGATGACCGTAAACAGCAGCATCCCGTTAAGCGGCGCCCAGCCGGCAAAGACGCCAAAGGCCGCCCCGGAGAAACCAATTTCAGATAAGGTGTGCGTTAAAAAGGACATGTTACGGGCAATCACGAAGACGCCCATGATGCCACAGATAATGGCGATAATGGTCCCGGCCGCGAAGGCGTTGCGCATAAATTCATAACTAAACATTCTTCTCGCCCTCCCAGACCTTGGCTTGGGTCAACCCGCTGATAGGGCCCTGTTCGACCCCGTCCGGCGTTAACATCAGATATTGTGAACTGTACTTGCGGGCCATCGGAATGTCATGGGTCACGAAAAGTACCGTCAGATGGAGCCGCTGATTCAATTCAATCACCAGGTCCAGCAATTCCGTCTTGGTGACCGGATCCAGACTGGCCGTCGATTCGTCTAAAATTAATAAATTCGGTGATTCGACTAGCGCCTGGGCCAAATAGGCCTTCTGTCGTTCTCCACCGGAAGCCTGACCAATCGGCCGTTTTGCCAGCTTGGTCAGGCCAGTTTCCGCTAAAATGTGGTCGATTTCCGCGTGCTCTTTGCGTGACAGCCACGGCCATTTCCAGCCGGTCAGGTTCAACCCAACAAAGTCTTTGATGGTCAGTGGATAATCGCTGTCGATGTTCCGAAATTGCGGCACGTAGCCGATCTTGACGCTATTGGCATTGGGCAGGTAGGTCACCTTGCCCGTGGTCGGCCGTAGCTGATGCAAGATGGCGCGCATCAGCGTGGTCTTACCCACCCCATTTTTCCCGACAATGCTCCAGAACTCGCCTTGACGAATCGTCAAATTAAGGTCGGCAAAGACCGGATGATTGGGAAAGGTCACGCCCAAATTTTCAAGTTTTAAAATTGCTGGTTCACTCATGAACGTTCCTCCTGAATCCGCTGGACCTGACGATACTGTGCAAGCATCCAGGCCCGGTACGTTTGGTTAGTCGGCATGGTCTCGGTCACCTTGACCACCGGCACGTGGTACTGACGGGCCAATTCAACCATAGCGGTAACATTTTTGCTTGAGTTCTGCGTGTTCTCCACAAAAAAGGCAATTTCGTGGTGCTTGATCTGCTTTTGCAGTTTGGTAATGTCGGCCGGTGTCGGGTCGCTGTCTTCCTCAATGGATTGGGCAAAATGCCCGTCACTGATACGATAGCCCATTGCCGTGAGGGCCATGTCAAAGACCGGCTCACTCACCGCAACTTGTTGGCCATGAGCATGGCGCTTGATCTGCCGAGCCGTCTTGGCCAAGACCGCCAGTTGGCGCTCATAGACGGCCCCGCGACGTTTGAACTCAGCGGCATGACGGGGTTCGATGCGACTAAATTGTTGAACCAACCGCCGCGTGACCTGCGTCATCACGGTTGGATCTGACCACAAGTGCGGATTGTCGCCAGTGGTCTTGCCCATCAGCTTACCAATCGTGAGGGTCTTGGTGCCGGACCCTTCATTGGCCGCAACGACCCGGTCCATCCAACTGTCATAGCCCAGGCCGTTTTCGACCACCACATTGGCCTTGGCGACCAGTTTGGCCGTCTTCACATCTGGCTCATAGCTCTCGGCGTCGATGCTAGGACTATTGATGATAGTCTGCACGTTGCCGCGATTACCCAAAATCGCTTGCGCCGCTTCGCCGTAGAAACCCAGCGTGGCAACCACGTTGATCTTGCCGGACTGCTTGGGTTGGGTCGTGGGTTGGCAACCCGCCAGCGTCAAGAGCGCGACGACTGCGGCCACCACCGTCAACCAGCGCGTTTGCCGCCACCAATTTTGTTTTTGCAAGTCCGTCATCCCCATCTTCAATAAAATATTTCACTACTAGTTTTTTCGCTTTTGATATGTAAACAGTAATGATTACCGTTTAGTAGTTTACCAGAAATTGAAAACTTGTCAATGAATTTTCGCGGTTGTGCCTGGAATCTTTGCACAAATGTAAAAAAGACTATATCTTCTTCTATATTTATGTGAATTAAATATCCAATTAAGACCAAGCACCTAAAATGACTAGCATGCTTGGCCTTAAATTTTCTCTTAAAAGAGACAATTTCAATTTATTTGTTACAAAAAATTCACGATTTTTCCAGCCACGAAATATACCAGCCTAGGGATGGTGTTCATCCCGAATTGCTTGGTACCGTTCTCGCGTCAACGTCATCAAGTCCGGTAGTTGATACTTAGCCAATGCTGCGGGTAAGGCTGAAGCGATATCACGACAAGCACAAGGATTACCATAGGTCGCCGCCCCCACTTGCACAGCGTTGGCTCCAGCGAGAAAGAACTCTAAGGCATCTTCTGCACTACTGGCGCCACCGACCCCCATAATAGGCACATCGGTCACCGACCGCACGGCGCGAATCATACGCACGGCCAAGGGATGAATAGCCGCTCCAGACAAACCACCGGTGCCATGACTGAGGGTGGGCTGACGGGTGGCTAAATCCAGCTGTAACCCAGCCAGTGTGTTAATCAGCGTCAAGCCTGCCGCCCCGCCAGCCACGGCCGCCTGAGCGACCACAGTGATATCCGTTACATTCGGCGTTAATTTCACATAGACCGGTTTGGTTGCCACCACAGAAATCTGGGACACTAGGTCATGGACCACTTCTGGATCTGTACCAAAAGCTAGACCACCATTTGACACATTGGGACACGAGATGTTGACCTCCAGTGCACAGACATTGGGTGCTTGCGTCAGTTGCCTGGCAACAGCCACGTATTCACTAAAGGTGCTGCCAGCTACACTACCGATAATGGGTAGGTCCGGATAGTGTGCGGCCAGCCACGGCAACCGCTGCGTCATCACCACGTCAATGCCGGGGTTAGTCAACCCGATAGCGTTCATCCAGCCACCCACGGTCTTGGTCACATTGGGCCGTGGGTTACCTTTGCGCGGTGCTAAGGTCGTAGACTTGATCACTAATGCCCCCAATGCATTTAAATCGAAGTATTGTGCGAGTTCTTGGCCGTAAGCGGCGGTTCCACTGGCCGGTATGATGGGATTCTTGAGTGACAATCCTGGCAAAGTAACATGAAGTAGTGACATAATTTCCTCCCGTGAAATATATTGTCTCGGCGCACAAAAAAACGCTGGGTAGAAACTCCCAGCGCCATTTATCGGTCGAATTTTAGGTTTAGCAAGACCGTTTTGCTCCTCGCTGGAAGCAATTAAAGGGTAAGTGCGTTGCATTTAAAATGGACTCTCAAGATTCGTCGTTGGGTTCCGTGCTTCGTGCGGCCTCTCTGGGCACGTCAACAAAAGCAATTCGACGAATTAGAAACTAATATACAGTACTAGAACCTAATTGTCAACTAAAATATAATCCACCCCCACACCTGTGGGGAATACTTAATTTCAGCCGGAAAACTTTGTTCGACCCAAGGATCACCCCCACACCTGTGGGGAATACTTTTTGTTCATTCTAGTTGTGGAAGTCGGGACAGGATCACCCCCACACCTGTGGGGAATACTACCGTCTCCCCAATCTTTTCGACGCATATGCAGGATCACCCCCACACCTGTGGGGAATACTTTGCACATCATTTTTTACAGCCTGTAAATCCGGGATCACCCCCACACCTGTGGGGAATACTGTGATTACCTGGAAAGTTAACGAGCAGTTCGAGGATCACCCCCACACCTGTGGGGAATACACTAAACAAACGCCGTCACACCGGGATTCTATTTTTCCAAATAGTCACTTTTCCTTTAACTTGCGTCTTCGCTCGACGCCTTCACGTACGGTGCCAAGAAATCTGCCACCAACCGATCATACCGCTCTGGATTTTCCTCGCGCGTGGCGATGTGGGCGGCGATTGGGTCGCGATATTTTTGCTTAGGACCTGCGGCGGCTTGGTACAGGAGGTCTAAATTCTCGACCGGTACTGTTTCGTCATTGGCCCCCTGAATCAGTAACAGTGGAATGTGGCTCTTCCGCAGCTGATTGGCAATGTCGCCGTCCGCCAAGCGGTAGTCGCCTAGCCGCGAATATTGGTCCGCAATCGCTAGTGTTGGTTGGGTCGGTACGTGAAATTCGTGGCGCATCCGGAAGCGCGCCTCACCCAATACGGACGCGTAGCCCGAATCGGCAATGATGGCCTTGACGTTAGCCGGCAACTTTTCACCAGCCGTGGCCATGACCGTGGCGGCACCCATGGAGATACCTAACATAACGATCTGACTTTGGTCGCCATTCTTCGCCACGACCTGATTGACCCATTGCTGGTAGTCGTGACGGTCGGTCCAACCGTAGCCAATCGTATGCCCATCACTCTCACCGTGGGCCCGGGCGTCGGGCATCAGGACTGCGTAACCCCAGTCATGAAAGACACGTGCCCACGGAATCATTTGCTCGCGGGCGTGGCCCAGGCCGTGCGCCAAAATGGCAACCTTGTCCGTGGGTTGTGCCGCCGCTAACCAACTGGCCCGCAAGCACAGGCCGTCTTGACTGATCTGGGTCCATTCAACTGGGTGGTGGCGCAAGTACCAGGCGTTGTCCGCCGCCGTATTCTCGCTAATCGCCCGTTCCTTGGACTGCCGGCGACTCCGCGCGTAAGACCGCGTGGCGGATAAATACAACCCTGCCGCGGCCCCAAAAACGCTCACGGCACCTATAGCAGATAGCGCTGCCACACCGCCAACTACCTTTTGCCAAGTCTTCATCAGTAACGACCCCATTTCTGTTTTTTAGCTACCTCCACTGTACCGAAATTTAGCGGTGGTTGCCACTAATTCACCTGGAAAACGTCCTGGATCATATCAGGTACACACCGTTGCTAGGCGCTAGCCACGCTAACAGCAACGTCATCGCCATTTTCCAAGTAAAACTGGTATACCGCACCGATCAAGTTCGCAGCATTGTGGTACTTGCAGGCCATGATGTCCGCGGTAAGCGGTGCCCCGTGCTGGCTCATCAGCGCTTGTACCCGCCGTTTCAGCTCAGCTACAAAGCCTGGTCGCCCAGAAATGCCGCCGCCAATCAACAGCCGCTGCGGGTTCAGACTGACGAACAGATTGAACGCCGCGCAGCTCAGCCAGTCAAGCATCTCGTCGATACAGAATTGGGCGAGGTCATCCCCTTGCTCCGCTGCCAGATACACGGCTTTTGCTGAAATTGGCGCCGTTAATTTTGCCAAACGACTATAGCGTTCGGCCATCCGGACGGGACTGCCCAATTCACTCAGCGTTTCGCCTTGCGCGGTCATCACTTGATAGCCAAATTCACCCGTAAAATTTTGCCGGCCAGCGACCAGTTGATGGTCCCAGACCACCGCACCACCCACACCGGTTCCCAACACCAGCAGCGCCACGTCCGTTACATCGCGCGCGTTGCCCTGCCAAATTTCGGCCAGAGCAGCACAATTGGCATCATTTTGAATGCTGACGGGTAGGTCTAACGCCTGCCGCAGCGCCTCTTTTATTGGAAAACCATTGAGGTAGTCCACGGCACTGGTGCCCGATATTTTGCCGGCCACAGTGTCGACGCTTCCTGGTAAACTGATGGCCACGCCAATAAATGGAAGCGCCAGTTCTTGGCGAATCTGCACGATGGCAGCCAACAATTCCGGCCAGGTCCGCGGCGTGGCCAGGCGGTCCTGCTGACTCAAGTGTTGGTGCGCCCAGACGCCGTATTTCACGGTCGTCCCACCAATGTCGATCACGAGTAAAGGCTCAGGCTGGGCTGTCATTGGCGTCACCCACCTTCATGTCAAGATCAGCGCCGTTGGTGGCGATTACGTGCTGGTACCAGTAGAAAGAATCCTTGCGATAACGTGCCAGGCTCCCGCTCCCATCATCGTTTCTGTCCACGTAAATGAACCCATAGCGCTTCGACAACTGACCGGTGCTGGCTGACACGATGTCGATGGCACTCCACGGCGTATAACCCATAACGTCCACGCCATCTTCGCTCACGGCCAAGGTCATTTGCGCGATGTGGTCCCGCAGATAGTCGATGCGGTACTGGTCGTGAATGGCATGGTCCGTCTCCAACTGATCGATGGCCCCGATACCGTTTTCCACGATAAATAGTGGCAAATGATAGCGGTCGTTCATCCAGTTCAGGGCATAGCGCAAGCCCTGCGGATCCACCTGCCAGCCCCACTCAGACTGCGGCACGAACTGATTGGTCACCAGGTCGTGCGCTTCATTATAAGAAAATTGGTCATCCTCGTGGTCGCTGGCCTGGGTGGCAAACGACATGTAATAGCTGAAGCCCAGGTAGTCGACGGTCCCCCGCTTCAGGTTGGCCAGGTCAGCCGCCGTGATGTCGAGGTCAAATTGTTTTTCCACAAAATAGCGCGTCAACCAAGCCGGATACTGCCCTTCGACCTGAACATCGGAGAACCAGAAGCGCGCCTGCATGGCCCGTTGCGCCTTGAACACGTCGCGCGGCTGGTCACTGGCCGGGTAGACCGGCGAGAAGGCCACCATCGCCCCAATCTGAAAATCGGGATTGATGCTATGGCCAATCTGAACGGCCAGCGAACTGGCAACCACCTCGTAGTGGGCGGCTTGATACATCACTGCCTCGGCGTTTTCCCCCGCATGAACCTGAATTCCGGAGTTGGTAAACAGCGTGAAGGCGCGGTCATAATTCGTTTGATTATTAATTTCGTTAAACGTCAGCCAGTATTTGACCTTGTCCTGGAACCGCGTGAAGACGGCGCGAGCAAAGCGTGTGAAGAACGTGATCGTTTGCCGGCTACGAAAGCCGCCGTACTCGGTGACCAGGTGGTAAGGCATTTCAAAATGGGAAAGCGTCACGACCGGTTCGATACCGTACTTCAGGCATTCGTCAAATAGGCGGTCGTAAAATGCCAGTCCGTCTTCATTGGGTTCCAGCTCATCGCCCTGCGGAAAAATCCGCGACCAGGCAATCGAGGTCCGAAAACACTTGAACCCCATCTCAGCCAATAGCTTAATGTCTTCGGGATAACGGTGGTAAAAGTCCACGGCCTCATGGTTCGGGTAAAATTCATCGGGCTGGACGCCAGCGGTAATCCGCCGCTCCTCCCGGTTCCCCGCAGCGGTCATCACGTCAGCGACGCTCAACCCCTTGCCACCAACATTGTATGCGCCTTCAACTTGGTGGGCAACAACGGCGCCACCCCACAAAAATCCGGCTGGTAAAGTCTTTTTAGTCACAATCGTTTCCTCCTAAATTAATTTATCAGATCATGTAATGTCATTGCAGCCAGACGCTTACACTGGCAAACAATAAAATAACTAAAGGTTGCAAGCTTGAAAGTAGCTAGATTCATGGTGATAGCTGAGTCTGCAGCGGCAAAATTAGTCTTTGAACATCATGTAGTCCGTGCTGGCCGCCTTGCCGTTCGCCAAATATGAGCTCAGCCGTGGGAGTTTCCTTAGCGGCACGGTTCACGCCGGTTAGGGAACTGGCGACTTTGAGACGCGCTCTTCGGCTCAAAGTCGAGGAGACGAGACCGCACTTTGGCTCGTCCCGCCGCCCACCGCGTTCCGGCTCATATTTGGCGGACGGGAGGCGGCCAGCCCCCATATCTCTGACAGCCGCAGGTGGCGGGCGTGGACTAATTTCATGTTCACTGTCCTTGTCAGCTGCGTACTATCAGGCGTTTTTGTACTTGCAACCTTTAGTAAAATAAAATGCGGCACACACAGCCAACAATGAGCTGTGCATCCCGCATTCGGTGAGACTAATGATGAAAAATCAAACGCGTGCCCGGCATATCCAACACCTGATGAATGGCCAGCGAAGCCCCACCCAGCAAGGTGGCGTACTTCACGTCCTTAGACATCACCAGTGGTGGCACCAATGGCATAAAGCTCAGTTTCATCTGAATGTTTTTCAAAAGTTCTGGTAGCTGTTCGACTAGGGGTGAGTTAAAGAAAATCATCTGCGGATCGTAGGCCACAATCAGGTCGCTGGTCACGATAGCCAGGTGGTAACACAGATTCTCCAGCAGGCCGGCAATCTCCGGGTCCCCCTGAGCTTCGGCTTGAACCAGTTGCACCAGCGAGTAGTGATCGACGCCCTTGAGCCGCGCCGCCTTCTTTAGCAGCGCCGCCTCGGACCATTCCCGGTCAAAACTAGGGAGCTTGGCCAAGCGCTGTTTGCCAGCACCCGGAATCATGATCTGCCCAATCTCACCAGCCCGACCGTAATTGCCGCGGTAGAGCTGTTTGTTCAACAGGATACCGGCCCCGATGCCCTCATGAATACTGACGGTCACGATGCTTTGAAGTTCCTGTTTACTGAAATCCTGTTCGAACACCGCCGCCAAGTTGGCCTCATTTTCCATGATGACCGGCACGTGGTAACGGTCCTGAAAGTAGCTGACCAGGTCGAAATCACCGAAGTCCACGAACGGCGACGTGACGATTTCATTTTGGTAGACCACGCCGAAGATGGCAATGGAGATGGCCTGTAGCCCGTTTTCGACTTCGAATGCCGGCAGTTGGCCAATCATGTCTGTCATCTTGGTGGTGATCTCACTAACAGTGGGCTGATTCAACGGACTTTCGCTGTAACTCAAGGCCCGGCCGTCTAGCTGGGTCACCAACATCTCTAAGATCTCCCCGGAAATACTGAAGTTGATCACGTACCCGTACGTGGCGTTGAACGCGACCAATTCGGCGCGGCGCCCGCTACCGGGACTGGAGGCCTTTTCGCCTTGGCTCGAGACCAACTTGCGGTCAATAAAGGTCCCCACGATGTCAGACACCGTGACCTTGTTCAATCCCAGGAGTTTAGAAATTTCGTTACGCGCGATGGGACCGTGGTTCACAATGGCCTGCAGTACTGAGCGCTCATTGTGGTCACGCATCACGTCCTTATTGATAATCATGCCGTTCACTCACTTCATTTATTATTCGTCATCCGCCGCATTTTCCCGGGCATGCTTTTCTGCCAGGTCGCTTTGCATTTGCTTTTCAATGCCATCGACGTGGTAGAACATCAGGGCAATACCGGAGAGTGCGAACCCTAACAGCGGTACCCAAATGTAGTTCAATTCAATCCCGTGAAGCGCGGAAGCCGTTTGCGTGTGATTGGCAACGTAGCCAGTCCCGGTCAGAATCCAACCGGTGATGACCCCACCAATCCCCATTCCTAATTTAGCACTAAAACTAGAGAATGAGGTAACAATTCCTTCAGCGCGGACACCGTTCTTCCATTCACCGTAGTCCACGGCGTCGGCTAACATCACGGCAATCAAGCCGGAAACGTACCCGGTTCCCAGGTAACCAACAACGGTAGCGAAGATGATCATCGGCACACTGAGGTGCGTGGCGCCCAGGCTCAACAGAAGCTGACCCACGACGGCTAGGATCATCCCGCCTAACATGGTGTTACGCTTACCAATCATCTTGGAAGTCCAAGGCGTTAAGACCACGGCCACCAGCGCAACCATTTGGAGACTCAGCACGAAGGAAGCCAGCTTGGCGTCGTGCATGTTGTACTTGAAGAAGTACACCGTAACTTGTGAACGCGTTTGCATCCCCATCCAGTAGATGAAGTTAATGAAGATGATGATTGCCCAAGGCCAGTTTTTCTTCAAAGCCTTCAAGGATTGCTTGATTGGAATCGATTGACGTGAGCTCTTGGTTTGAACCCGTTCAGTCGTGTATTTGAAGACAAACCCAAAGATGATGACCACGATGATTCCGACGATCAGGGCCCAGATGAACCACCCGCGGGCACTGGTCGTGGAGCCGTTACCGAAGAAGGCAACCATCGTTAAGGTGATCCCGGTAATGATGGTCGCACCGGCCGTTCCCATGAATTGGCGAATCGTTGACAAGGTGACCCGCTCTTGGGGGTTACTGGTCAATGATGGCAAAATTGATGTGATGGGAATGTTCACGGCCGAATACAAGACGTCGACCCCAATATAGGTCACGTAAGCCCAGACCAATTTTCCGGTCAGACTCATGTTTGGCGTCGTAAAGACCAGGACACAGAACACGGCAAATGGAATCGCGAACCACAACCAGTACGGTCGGCTCTTCCCCCACTTGGTATGCGTGTGGTCGATCATGATTCCCCAGAACGGACCATCAAATGCATCCACGATCCGGGCAACCAGGAACAAGGTCCCCACGGCTGCGGCACTGATACCAAACGTATCGGTGTAGAAAATCATTAAGTAAGTCCCCACCATTTGGAAGGACAGGTTGCAGGCAAAGTCGCTAAAGCTATAGGCAATTCGTTCGTTCCACGGCACCATATTTTTCTCGGCGACCGCCACTTTAGGAGCATTTTCACTCATACGTACACACCTCTATAATTTATGAATCTAAATGTTGAAGCCTGAATCATGGCTGAACCGTCGACGTTCAAGGAAATTCAATTTTCAAAACATAGCATACTGTAACCGTTTCCAATTGTCAACGCGTTTTTTTGCGGTTGGTTGGCTGACCCAACTATTTTCTCAAACGGGCACGCGACTGGCGCTTAGAGCCCCGCGCATTTACCGTTATTTATCGACTAGCAAAGCGCCCAACAGAAAATTTTTCGCATAACTGGTCTAACCGCTAGTTGCCGACTAACCCCGTGCTAACAGTCTTAACCATTAAGTGATTTGCGCAACCGTTTGTCAAAATAGGTTCGCCAACATCTCTTCATTTATGGGTCCCTATCGCGTAAACGAGACCGGCCACTTTGTCAGAAATTTTCTTGATGAAAGCGTTGACATTCAGCCGTGACCCACGTAAACTGTGTTTGTCGATTAAGAAATTCAATTTTTTAAAAATTCTAAGAGGTGTTTATCCATGAAGTTTACGAATGGCTACTGGTTAGACCGGCCACAATATCAGATTGAATCTCCCCGGGAAGTCTTTGACTACCGGCAGAGCGATAAGCAATTGACCCTGTACGCACCGTTTAAGTTCATTCACGAACGCGGCGACGAACTGAACCTGGGGATGAGTACGATTGACCTGACCTCCCCCGTCGAAGGCGTGATTGGCGTGAAGCTGACCCACTTTGATCAGGATACCCACGGCCCTTCCTACCACATTAACAACCAGAATCCAGACGTCACCATCACCACGAACGATGATGAACTGACCTTCACGTCTGGCGAATTGACCGCACGGATCCCGTTCCAAACGGCCTTCCAGCTGGACTTCCTGCACGGTGACCACCTGCTGACCCAGTCCTTGGACAAGGCTCAAGGGGTTATCCATGACAAGTCCACCAACACCGACTACATGCGCGAACAGCTGAACGTCGGCGTCGAGGACAAGGTTTACGGCCTGGGCGAACGCTTCGGTAACTTCATCAAGAACGGCCAAGAGGTCCGCATCGACAACCAAGATGGTGGGACTGCTTCCGAACAATCTTACAAGAACATTCCGTTCTACCTGACGGATGCCGGCTATGGTGTCTTCGTCGATCAACCGCAACCCGTAGACTTTGAAATCACATCGGAAAACGTTGACCGGGTCCAATTTAGTACCGAAGGCCAATCCCTCCAGTACTACGTGATCTACGGCCCAACGCCTCAAGAGATTCTTCACCGCTACACGGAACTGACGGGCAAGACCCAGTTGCCACCCGCATGGTCATTTGGCCTGTGGCTAACGACGTCCTTCACCACTGATTACAGTGAAGCCACCGTCATGAAGTTCATCGACGGCATGAAGGACCACGATATTCCGTTGGACGTCTTCCACTTTGACTGCTTCTGGCAAAAGGGTTTTGAATGGTCCAACATGGAATGGGACCGCGACGAATTCCCCGACCCAGAAGGTTTGATCAAGAAGATTCACGACCGCGGCATCAAAGTCTGTGTCTGGATCAACCCGTACATCGCCCAAAAAGGTAAGATGTTTGCGGAAGGCAAGGAAAAGGGTTACTTCGTGAAACGCGAAGACGGCAACATCTGGCAGTGGGACCTCTGGCAAGCCGGAAACGCCTTTGTTGACTTCACCAACCCCGACGCCGTGAAATGGTACCAAGGTAAGCTCCAAGCCCTGATCGACATGGGTGTGGACTGCTTCAAGACCGACTTTGGTGAACGGATTCCGGTAGACGATGCGGTCTTCTTCGATGGCTCCGACCCTAAGCGCGAACACAACTACTACACCCTGCAATACAACCAAGCGGTCTTTGACACACTGGCTGCTGCTAAGGGTGTAGATGAAGCGGTCGTGTTTGCCCGTTCCGCTACGGTCGGTTCCCAGAAGTTCCCTGTTCACTGGGGTGGCGACGCACTGTCGACCTTCAAGAACATGGCCGACACGCTCCATGGTGGGCTGTCCTTCCTGAGCTCCGGCTTTGCCTTTTGGAGCCACGATATCGGTGGTTTCGAAGATGGTCCGGATACGCCAACGGCCGACCTGTACAAGCGTTGGACCCAATTTGGCCTGCTTTCTTCCCACAGTCGTTACCACGGGAGCAACGTTTACCGGGTGCCATGGAACTTTGATGACGAAGCCGTTGAAAACACGCGGAAATTCGTTAACCTGAAGCTTTCCCTGATGCCTTACCTTTACACCCAAGCCGCCCACAACACGGCTTACGGTAACCCGCTGATGCGGCCAATGTGGTTCGACTTTACGGCCGACCGTACCGCCCACACTCTGGATAACCAATACATGCTGGGAAGTCAGATTCTGGTGGCACCTGTCTTCAACCACGAAGGCCATGTCAACCTCTACCTGCCAGCCGGCAAGTGGACCAGCATCATCAACGACGATGAAGTCCACGATATCCAAGATGGCAAATGGCTCAGCCTGGACTACGGTGAACTCGACCTGCCTGTCCTGGCCCGGGAAAACACGATTCTCTTGCGGAACCCACAGGCCGTACACGCGGACTACGACTTCACCAAAGATCTCGACATCCACCTGTACGATATGCATGAAGGCACAACTACGGTCGCCGTCGTGAACCAACAAGGTCAAGACGCTGGGACCGTCACCGTGACCCGACATGGTAATGAACTGGACGTCACCACGACCGGCTTGTCCGGCAACGCCACCGTCTTGGTTCATGAAAATGGCCAAGTCACGAAGGCAGCCCTGGCTGGCGATGCGGTCACGATCACCCTGTAATTCTGAATTTTGGATAAATTAAAAACCGGTTCCACTAGCGACCTGAGAGTCGTTGGTAGAACCGTTTTTTCGTATCTGCTTAAATTGGTAAGCCGTGTTACTGATCAGCCATAATCCCCGCCACGCGGGTCTGGAGTTCTGGCACCACCGTTTCCGTGAACCATGGGTGCTGGTGCATCCAGCCGTAATTTAACGGCGAGGGATGGACCAGTGGAAAGTAATCCGGCAGGTAGTCCGCGTAATGCGCGACCGTAGCCGTCAACGTTTTCTCACGGTGTGGCAAGTAGTATTTCTGCGCGTACTGTCCGATCAGCAAGGTCAGCTTGATTTGTGGCATCAGTTCCAGCAATGGCGCGTGCCATTTTTCCGCAAATCCTTTACGTGGTGGCAAATCGCCGCCATGCGCGTGTTTGCCGGGATAGTAGAAATCCAGCGGCAAGACCGCCAATTTACCTGAATGATAAAACTGGTCTTTGGTCACGCCCATCCAATCCCGGAGCCGGTTCCCACTGGCGTCGTCCCAGAAGGTCATCGACGCCTGCGCCTGCCGACTCGGCGCTTGACTGACCAGCAAAATCTCCGCGTGCGGATCCACGTGATACAGCGGCAACATCCCCTGTTGCGTGAAGGCCTGATTCATGGGATCCGCTTGGATGGCTTGGTAAATTTCGTCTGCTTTAACTGTTCTTCACCTCTTACTGATTTAATTTTTCTCTCGACTCAATATTTTTATCCTGTAAATACGTGATGTACTTGTCAAAATCTGGAAAAAGGTTTTTCTCCAGATAAAAATATTCACGCAATTTTTGACTAATGTCCCGACTAAGCAAGTAGCTGAGTCTCCCTTTCATCAGGTTTGGACTTTGCTCCAACAGTTCATCAATTTCTTTGATGTTGTCTGCCAACTGTCTATTCATTGGAACCTTGGCGTTTGTCTTAGGGATAGCTACTTCTGAATTTTCCCAAAAGGTCAATAGCTCTTGAAAATCTTGCTGCTGCTTTTTTAAAACCCTCTCAGTATCAGACACGTCAAATACTACCCTAATCTTCAATCGCGGAATTCGCTCAATTTTGGTTTGCTTGATATCGCTTAAATAATCGTAGTCAAAAAAGGCACCCTTTTGCGCTTTTATTCGTTTATTACGGTCATTTTTGACGACGGCAACGAAAATATTGTTTTCTGCATGACGTTCTTCATCAATGCAATACATATCTAGCGAACTAGTATGTGCACGTTCATACTTAGAAAAACCTAAACCATAAATTGAAGCGCAATGAAGGGATTTTGAGTAATATCAAGTAAACTGGTGCGCATCCCATAATGTTGCAGCATAGCCAACTGCTCAGCACGTGCCTCCGCATGTTCTTTTTTGTAAGGCACATAGCTCAAAACATCTGGATATTCTTTGGCAATATCACTATAGATACGATCATAAGTTTCAATGAAACTATTCTTGGTATTCTCGCGAAAGAGACTAGGAACCAATGGCCAATCATCAAACTGCCCTCGAAAATAATTAAAGAAGCCATCGCTCCTATCTTTAACTAGTCGTTGAATCAGTTCTTTATACAAGTAAAAGATATTCCAGTTATGAATATCGTTATCTTTTAACATTTTGTTGATTGCTTCGACCGCACTACCGACACGAATGAATGCCGGATCAGCCTGTGCATTTTCATAGGTCAGCTTCTCAATATGATACTCATTAAAATCACCAAATTGCGCCAAATTACCTAGGTCCATCTGACCTTCGTCTTGCTTCAAACATGGTTTTACCACAATATTAATTTTCGCATCAAAAAACAATTTCACACTTGGCAGCCGCGTTTGAACCTCACTGTAGATTTCATTAGTCATCTTTTTTTACAAACATCCTAACATTTTGAAATCGGTAAGTCATGGATTCCTGGGAGACCGCCAGCTCTCTAGCAACATCTGCCGTTATCTGATCGACTTCACGTGGCGTCAATCCCGAAGCATTAAGCGCCAAATGCGCGATGGCACCCTTAACAAGTTTCACCAATAAGTTTCTTGGCATCAATAGGGTCGCCGCAAAGTTATTGGCAGCCATCTCATTACTTTTTTCTAAAATACTCTTATAGGCACCCAAATCACTTGAGCGCTGTGAGAAAACATGGTGTCCTAAAACATCATGACCAATTTCATGCGCAATCGTAAACCGCTGTCGCGTCTGGGAATCTCTACGATTGATTGCAATTGTATGAGCTACTTCATCGAAGTTTCCCGACTCGTTGCTTTTTAAATTCTCATAATGGAGCTGGAGTCCAAGTAAATCGGCGATTCCATTTAAGTCAACGTATGGAGATTTGTTTAGCAGCTGCAAGTCACCAAATTGCCGCTGCTGATCGCCAAATTGCGCGATGAACTCAGGTGAGTATATTTCATTCAGCCGCATAACATCTTCTCCTCTCTTTAGACTTAAAATATACCATACTGGTAAAGATTCACCTAAATAAAATAGCCCGCACTAAATCACTGTCAATTCACCAACCCGCTAAACATTTACTAGTTCTAAGGCAACGGCCGCACCAAATACACCTCGCGGCAGAAGCCCTTCATGCCGTTGAAGACCCGTTGTGCCCGTGACTGCTTGCTGCAGAGGCCAAACACGGTGGGCCCGGTGCCGCTCATTTGTGCCGCGTCGGCGCCGAATTTCATCATCTGTTGCTTGAGTTGCGTGATTTCTGGGTACCGGTGGGCCGTCAATGGCTCCAACGCATTGCCCATCACGGCGCACATTCCCGCAATATCTTGTTCCCGCACGGCGCGCAATAACGCGTCGATGTCGGGATGGGCCAGCTGATCGTAACGAATCTGCTGGAGGATGCTGGGGGTGGACACACTGACCTTGGGTTTGGCCAACACGACCCAGGCCGCGGGCAACTTGGACAGTGGCGTAATACGCTCACCACGACCGCGGACGTGGGCGGTGCGCCCGTACACGCAGTACGGCACATCGGAATCAATCTGTAGGCCCAGTTCGGCCAGTTCCTGCCAGCTCAAGCCCAACGACCAGGCCTGATTCAAGCCGCGTAACACGGCGGCGGCATCCGATGAGCCACCACCTAAACCGGCCGCTACCGGAATATTTTTCTTAATGCGAATGTTGACGCCCTCGTCAATATGGTAATTGGTCTGCAACAAATTTGCCGCCTGAAAAGCCAAGTTTCGCTGATCATTCGGTAAAAAGCCGCTGTCGGAAGCGACTCGGATTCGTTTGTGTTTCGTTAACGTCTGAATTTCCACGTAGTCCGCCAAGTCGACGGAGGTCATGACCATGTTCCACTCTTCCGCGCCATCCTGATGGTGGTACGGTGTGTCGAGGCCGAGGTTAATCTTGGCTGGTGCCTTTTCAATCAGTTGCATGCGCTCACCTGAATTCTCTTCGGTAGGGCACCCTACCCTTATCGTAAGTATGATTAAGCCTATTATACTATGGTTTTGGGCAAAATAAAAAGGCCTTATCAGGCCCAATTATTTATTCATCAAAGTCAACTTCGATGTTTTTGGTTAAAATATCGGTATAGCTGTATGAAACCCGTTCGAACGAATTTTCGTTTTGGTCTAAATCCACTACGAAAACGGCTGGATAGGTTTCCCGAAGAATTCCATGCCGCTCTGTCGTTTTCTTACGACCGGCCTGGGCAATCACCATCAGCTTTTCGCCGATCCGATCATCCAGTTTGTTCTTAATGTTCGCTAAACTTGTTGGCATGCACTTCACCTCTGTGAAACAATTATACCATCGTTTCACATGAATTGCAAATTATACCACAACCCGCGTCAATCCGCAAGAATCCTCAATTGGTAAGGGTTACATAAGTCCTTCATTGTGGAAAGCGTTGGTTAATTCGATGAAATTTATCAAGGTTAGCCGTTCTGGCCGTAGTTGTCGGGAAATACCCGTTTGATTTAAAACTGTTTCGATTCGTTCGCGTACTTCTGGTTGCTTGCCAAAGATCCCCTGAAGATTGTTCCACAGGGACTTCCGCCGGTGGGCAAAGCATCCCTTAACAAAACCAAACAGGGCTTTGTCTTCGTACGGATTAACTGGCAGCGCCTCCCGTGGCGTCAAGCGGATGATGGCCGAATCCACGTTGGGTTGGGGAATGAAGGCCGTCCGCGGCACGTTGAAGGCCACCTCTACGTGCGCACGGTATTGCATGACCACAGACAGCGACCCGTACGCCTTGGTGCCTGGTTCAGCGACTAAGCGGTCGGCAACTTCCGCCTGCATCATGACCACGATGGCATCAAAATCCACCGTGCTCTGGAGCACACCCATGAGAATTGGCGTCGTGATGTAGTATGGCAGGTTGGCAATCAGCTTGATGGGATGGCCGGGTTCGAACTCGTTTTTTACCACGTCCGGTAAGTTGGCCTGCAAAATGTCTTCGTTGATGACTTTGACATTGTCGTAGTCCATCAGCGTTTCATCCAGCACGGGTAGCAGGTTTTCGTCGATTTCAAAAGCCACGACCTTGTGGGCCCGCTTGGCAATTTGTTCCGTCAGAGCACCGATCCCGGGGCCGATTTCAATGACGTTGTCTTGGTCGGTCACATCCCCTGCGGCCACGATATTCCGGAGAATATTCAGGTCGGACAGGAAGTTTTGGCCCAGACTCTTTTTCGCCACCAAATGGTACCGGTTCAGAATCGCTTTCGTTCGGGCTGGTGAACCAATTTCAGGGACTTCATTCTTCATTAATTTTCCTCCTTTGCCCGCACCTGCTTGAGGGCGGCAGCAAAATCAGCCGGCTGAATGCCAAACATCCGAAGCCGCTTTTCCAATTGCTTCCCGTTGACGTAGCCAATCTGAAGCAGCTCACCTAATTGTTCACGCCGTTCCTTGGCCCCGGGACCACCGATCAAGCCGGCCGCCATGAGGTCTTCGTGCGTGATCAAGGTCGGTGCAGCGGTCGTTTCCGTGTAAACGTGGTCAAGGGCCGCGCGAATAGCTTCAGGACTGGCGTGCTCGACACCCAATGACCCACCGGCCTTGTCCGGGCGCCCTTCCGCCTTGGGCAAAAAAGCATGCTTGGCGTTGGGGACGGCCTCGGCCACAATCTTACGAATCTTTTCACCGGAAAAGTCCGGATCCGTGAAAATGATGATACCACGTTGATCCGCTAATTTTTCAATCAGGGCCAACGTGTCGTCGTCAATCGCGGAACCGCGGGTCTCAATCGTATCGGCATTGACGGCGCGGTTGATCTGCTTGGTGTCATCCTTGCCCTCAACCACGAGGACTTCTTTAATCTTCTTCATTTATCTTGTAAAACTCCTCTGCGTTTTTAAACGTGGCGGCCGCGATGGCTTCCGGTGTGGTCTCGCGTTCCTTGGCAATCGCTTCGACCGTGTAGCGGGTAAAGCCGGGTTCATTTTGCTCGCCACGGTGGGGTTCCGGCGTCAAATACGGCGCGTCGGTCTCGACCATCATCACGTCAAGCGGCGTTGCGCGCACGGAATCGTGGACCTCATGCGCGTTCTTAAAGCTGGCCACGCCCGAATAGGAAATGTGCATGCCCAGGTCCAAGAACTTCTTCAGCCATTCGGGGTCGCCGTTAAAGCTGTGCATCACGCCCCCGATGTCGCGGATATCGGCGTCTTTGATGATGCGATAGGTATCCTCAAACGCATCCCGGTTGTGCACGGCAATGGGCTTGCCGACTTCCTTGGCAATGGCGATTTGTCGGGCAAAGACCTTGCGTTGGACGTCTTGGGGCGACGTATCCCAATGATAGTCCAGGCCAATCTCCCCCAACGCCACGACCCGATCATCGGCCAGTTGTTCTTCCAACAGCTTCTCGGCCGCGGCGTCGTAGTTCTTTGAGTCTTCCGGATGCCAACCGACCGCGGCATAGAGCTGCGGATACTGGTGGGCCAACTTAATGGCGTCGGCATTCAGCTGTGTGTTCGAGCCGATGTTGGTCATCTTGACCACGCCCAAGTCGGCCGCCCGCTTGAGGTAGCCGGGCACATCGTTGATGAACTCTTCGCTGTTCAAATGCGTATGCGAATCAAAGATTTTCATCTTGTTCTCCTTTTTTACTTTTTCTCTACTGTCTTGACTGGCCGCCTTGCCGTCCGCCAAATATGGGTCGTGTCGCTGTGGGCGGACCGGACCGAGCCTGAGAGGCGGTCTCGGCCTCGCTTTGAGCCGAAGAACACGTCTCAAAGACGCCAGTTTCCTAAGCGGGCAAAGACCACCCGCTAAGGGAACTCCCACGGCTGAACCCATATTTGGCGGACTATCGGCTACAGAAGTGCTTGCCAGTAACAACTTGCTTAGCCCCCTGCAGCAGCTACTTTACCAACCAACTCCACTAGGCCCAACACAGCGTTACTGATAAGCACTAGCTTGCCGGAGGCAGCCAGGGTGGAGCCAGCTGTGTCGACGGTGTTGGCTGAGGTCTTTTCTCAGCCTACACCGTGGGACGACTTGGAAGACTGGCGAACTTTGCCAGACTTTCAAGCGAACCGGAAGACCGCCCCTCAGGCTGGAGGTGTTCCCCAGAGCAGGTGGAACCCTGGCAGCCGCAGGCATCTGGGCTCGCCAGCCTAGATTTTCGCGGAACGGTAAGGCGGACAGCACCTGTGTTCGTCAGCACCAAGGCATTTACAACAAAACGCGGTCGGCGTCTCATCGATCCGCCGCCCACGTTTTGGTTATGGTTTCTTCAATTACTAGCTAACGTCTGAGCCGTTAACCATGCTGTCTGGCAGCGTCAAGAGTTGGACTTGACCGTCGTGTTCGGCGGACAATAACATCCCTTGGCTGACCTGACCGCGCATCTTCCGCGGCTTCAAGTTGGCCACGATAACGACCTTCTTGCCAACCAGTTCTTGTGGTTCTGGATACCATTGGGCGATTCCGGACAGAATTTGCCGGGTACCTTGATCACCAGCGTCCAATTGGAACTTCAACAGTTTGTCGGCCCCTTCAACGTGGTCGACCGCCTTGACTTCAGCGACTCGCAGTTCGATCTTTTCGAATTTATCGAACCGAATCTCGGGCTTGTTCAGCGTCAAGTCGCCGGCTTCGTCAGCTGCGGCAGCCTGTTGGGCTTCGGCCTTCGCCGCCATGGCAGCGCGGCCCTTGGTCTTTTCAGACTTGGTCATTTGTCCCTGGATGAAGTCGACTTCTTCTTGCACGTCGATCCGAGGGAAGATTGGCGTCCCTTTGGCCACAACCTGTTTGCCAGCTGGTAAATCAGCCAACTTCAAGTCGGTCATGCGTAGCGTAGCTGGGTCCAGACCCAATTGGTCAAAGATTTCCTTTGGCGCATGGGTCATGACTGGACTGATCAGCGTCGCAATGACCCGCAGACTAGCGGCCAAATGCGCCATGACTGCAGATAGGTCGGCAGCCTTACTGTCGTCTTTAGCCAAGTTCCACGGTTCCGTTTCGTCGATGTACTTGTTGGTCCGCGAAACCAGCTTCCAAATTTCGGCCAGCGCGTCAGCAAAGTGCATCTTGTCCATCAACTCACGATAGTTGGCGATAACCGTTTCTGCCGTGGCTTCGAGGTCGGCGTCAAAGGCCGTGACCCCTGCCTTGAATTCAGGTAACTTGCCGTCTTCGTACTTGTTGATCATAGCAACAGTCCGGTTCAACAGGTTCCCCAAGTCGTTGGCCAAGTCGTAGTTCAAGCGGTCAACGAAGTCTTCGGGCGTAAACGTCCCATCGTTGCCATAAGGCATGGCGCGCATCAGGTAGTACCGCAGCGCGTCCAAGCCGTAGCGGTCAACCAGCGTTTCAGGGTAAATGACGTTCCCTTTAGACTTGGACATCTTGCCGTCCTTCATCAATAACCAGCCGTGCGCAAACAATTCGTCTGGGGCTTCGATACCCAAGGCGTGCAGCACGATTGGCCAGTAAATGGAGTGGAACCGGACGATTTCCTTACCGACCATTTGGACATTAGCGGGCCAGAACTTCTTGAAGAGGCTCTCGTCGTCGCTGGTGTAGCCCAAGGCCGTGATATAGTTGAGCAACGCGTCGATCCACACGTAGACCACGTGCTTGGGGTTGCTCTTGACCGGCACACCCCAGGTAAAGGTGGTCCGGGATACGGCGAGGTCTTCCAAGCCAGGCTTGATGAAGTTGTTGATCATTTCGGTCATCCGTGATTCTGGTTGGATGAAGTGGGGATGGCTGTGGTAGAAGTCCAGCAGCCAATCGGCGTACTTACTCATCTTGAAGAAGTACGACTGTTCCTTGACCAATGAGACTTCGTGGCCAGAAGGTGCCTTCCCACCAATGACCTTACCGTTGTCATCACGGTAGACTTCGGCCAATTGCGTTTCGGTAAAGTACTCTTCGTCGTCCTCGGAGTACCAACCTTCGTATTCACCCAGGTAAATGTCGCCCTGCTTCAACAGGCGTTCGAAAACTTCTTGAACGGCCGCCACGTGTTGCTTGTCGGTGGTCCGAATGAATTTATCATTAGAAATTTCCAACGTCTTCCACAGTTGCTTGATGCCCTTGGCCATGCCATCCACGTATTCTTGGGGCGTTTGACCTTGTGATTGGGCCTTGTCTTCGATCTTCAGACCGTGTTCATCGGTCCCGGTCAAGAAGAAAACGTCATAACCGTTGCTGCGCTTGTAACGTGCGACCACGTCACAGGCAATCGTGGTGTAAGAGTTACCGATATGTAGCCGCCCAGACGGGTAGTAGATCGGCGTCGTAATGTAAAAACTTGGTTTGTCTGCCATAAAATAAAAGCCTTCCCTCGCTCTAAATTGTTCCGTGATTATCGGGTTAATTTTCATTGTAAATTCTAATCAAGTATAGCATAAACCCTGGGCGAGCCATAGCGCTAACCCGGGATTTTTGTCTAAGAAATCGTGTGTAGAAAAGCGAAAAGTACCCAACCAGTCTCCCGGCTGCGCACTTGGTTTTCGGGTGCCACCCGACCATCTATTCCGTCAGCAAGCTCCTGGCACAGTTACCTACCTGAAGATTGACAGATAGAAATCAGCTATAATCATTGTCATAACGCGACTTATAGCATTAAAACTGGTTGTTTATAGCTTCGTAGCGAGAACTTGCCGGACGCAGGCTTCAATTCAGCTAATCTTAGTCCCTAAAACAAATCCAACTGCTGCGGGGCCAGGTTCTGCCAGTGGAGGCCGAGAATCTCGCGGAGGCGTAACGCGTTGGGTGCCGCGTCCCGACCGGAATTGTTGTTGAAGATGACACAAACGTCCTTCGCCTGTGCATCCAACCGCTTGGCCAACGCCGCAAGCTCCTGTAGTTCTGCTTCCGAATAGCGGTACAAGGTCCGCGTCTTGCGCCAATCCTGCCCCTGGTTGAACCAGCCCTTGGCATTGCGTCCGTGAAGCCGGACCACCGCCAATTCTGGTGTCGTGACCATTTCCACCAACGGAATACCATCGTTTAAGTTGTGGGGCTCATCCGTCGTGACGTTAGTAAAGTGCAGCGACTTCAGGTAGGCCATGACGTCGGCCGTCATCCCCGGCGTGGCGAACCAGCTGGGGCTACGAAACTCCACGGCCACCGGCAAATCACCCATCAAGACCCGCACGTTGCGCAGATACTCGATGTTTGCCGTAGTCCGGTTGAAGAACGGCGGAAATTGGAACAGCACCGTCAATAATTTATGCGCCTTGATCAACGGCCAAATCGCCGAACGGAACTCCGTGAAGGCGGTATTACGGGCCACCTCATCATCGGCGTTCTGCCGGTCGTGACGCGTCATCACCTGGTTAGCCTTCAAAATATATTGAAAGCCATCCGGTACGGCCGCCTGCCATTTCTCAACCGTACTCTGGCGCGGAATACCGTAAAACGGCGTGTCCAACTCAACCACGGGCAGGTGCCCCGCGTATTCGCTGAGTGTTACCGGCCGCGTCTCACCGCCAATCAAGGCTGGATGTTCCGTCCAGGTAGTTAAACCAATCGTAATCATCCAATGCCCCCTTATCTTACGTGCAACTCAGTTAGCGTCTCATGTCAATCGCGCTGGCCGCCTGACCGTTCGCCCAATTTGGACCGTGACGCTGTGGGAAGGACCAACCCGACTAGCTGTGATATATCTCCGTAGCCGGAGTCCGTCAAATATGAGCTCAGCCGTGGGAGTTCCCTTAGCGGCACGATTCACGCCGGTTAGGGAACTGGCGACTTTGAGACGCGGTCTTTCGGCTCAAAGTCGAGGTGTCGAGACCGCCCTTCGGCTCGACCCGTCCGCCCACAGCGTTCCGGCTCATATTTGACGGATGGGAGGCGGCCAGCTTAGTCAGCACTTCACTTAAACCGTTCAAACTGCTTGATCAGCTCAGCTTCCGGCGTGGACAGCCGCCCACTGAGCTGGCCAATCAGACGTTTGCCGGTCAAGCGGTCATTGTAGCGAATCCCCGTCACACACAGGTCGATCAACGCAAAGAGTGCCGTGACCAACACCGCTTGGCTGCGGGCAAAGCTGGCGTTGAAGAGCGTCACGATTTGCCCGCTGAAGGCCAGTTGGAGAATCCCATAAATGACCAGCGTATCCGGAATCAGCTGGAGCACGCTCAGCAAGCGCAGCCGGCGAACCAGGTTGCGCAGTTGACGAATGACTTCTTGATGGCTCATCAGCGTTACCCCCGAACTTGCAGGTCGTTGAAGAACGTGGTGGCTTCGGCCTGCACCATGTCGTAGTCAAAGCCCAGATCTAACTTTTCTTGATTGACGACCACGACTTTGGCCGCCGAATTGCGGTAATCCAACAGCCCAGCGAACGGATAGACCCGCATGGAGGTACCGACGATGACGACCAAATCTGCTTGATTCATCGCCGCCACGGACCGTTGAATATTTAACTCGTTGAGTCCCTCATCATACAACACGACATCCGGCCGTAACCAGCCGCCGTCCACGTCATGGTGCGGGTCCTTCAAATAGTCTTGCCACGGGACCTGTGCGCCGCAGACCTGACAGTAGACACGATACATGTTGCCGTGAAATTCGACCAAATGCTTGGTGTCGGCCACGTTGTACAGGTTATCGATATTTTGCGTGATGACCGTCGCGCGGTCTTGACGGGTCAACGCCGCTTGCTTTTCATGAATGACATTGGGCTTGGCGTCCGGATGGTACAGGTTTTGCTTCACGTAGTCGTAAAAGACTTCTGGTTCCTGTGCCAGACAGGCGTGACTCAAATAATACTCGGCGTTGCGGTGCCCGGTGTACAGGCCGTTTTTCGACCGGTAATCCGGAATCCCCGACGGCGTCGAAACGCCCGCACCCGTAAGAAATACGATGTGCTTGGCTTGGTCAAAGGTTGCTTGTAAGCTCGCTTCCATCCCCATCATCCCTTCTGTGAATGCTAACTGTTAACGTAAAATATAAGGCATCTTCAATTGCTTAAATAAATCTTCCACGGTCATACTGTAGATCTTGGTGTAGTACTCTGGCGTATCATCCTTAGGCGCTGGTGACGGCAACACGAAGGCGTTTTGTTCATCCGCCTTGTTAAAACCGACGTACCCCCGCCGTTGCGTGGTCTTCTCGTGCATATCGGAATGGTACAGTTCAAAGATCTGCTTGACCTGTAAGCCCAGTTGTCGTTTGGACAAGACACTGGTCAGCGTGGTGAACTCGGTGTTGTGTAAAGCGGGCAGGCTCCAGGCTTCCAGTTGTTCGTCGAAGGCCTTGAAGAGCTTGACCACGTTACGTCGCAGGCTAAATGGCGAGTCGACCGGCTTGGCCGTGATTACTGCGTACAGCTTTTGCGCAGCGGCAAAGCTGATTGGGTAGTCGCGCGTGAACTGGTCCATGATGGCCTGGTCGTCGGTCCCAAAGAAGACCAGCGCATCCAACAGCGTCAAGGTCCGCAACGTCATTTCATCATCGACTGGCGTTGGTTCTGGCTTGATGGTGGCCGTGACTCCCTTCAAGTATAGGTCCTTGATGTGGTCGTCGATCAAATGATGCTTGCGTTGTTCGCTGACCACCACAATGTGACTCACGATGTCGTAGAGCTCGGTGCCCATGATCATTAGTTGTTCATCCAATGCAGGTTGGCCCGTGGTCAATGAGAAGAAGACTTGGGGGAAGCCGGACAGAATCATCAATAAATGTAGCAGTTCGTGGGACGCCGTGTAGTTGGGCGCCGTCAGATCAGCTACCTGAATGGCAATGTCCTTGCCCATTTGCATCTGTTGGGCTTGGTCATGCCGCACGAAGCCGGCTTGAAGTTCGCCGATCATTTGGACGGTGACCTTGCCGGGATACAGGGCATTGACTTGGTCTAATAAATCTTGTACTGTGTCGTTCAATTCAACATCTTTTGCTTGCATGCGCGTTCAATTCCCCTATTTCTTTAAATTTGCTTGACGGACCGCCTGAAGCGCCGCCGTTGCCTGGGCCATCGTCGGTTGCGTGATGGTTGCCAGGCGTTGGACCACTGCCGGTAATTCGGCCGGAGTCGCGCCCACGGACAGGGCCAGCGACTTGCGCTGAAGTGACATGTGGCCGCGCTGAATCCCGTCGGTCACGAGTGCACGCAGAGCCGCCACGTTTTGGGCTAACCCTACGGCCGCCGTGACACCCATAAGTTGCCGGGCGCTGGTGACCTGGGCCAATTGTTGGTTGACCTTGACTAGCGGCAAGACCCGCGTGGCCCCACCGACGAAGCCTAACGCCAGTGGTACCGTCAGCTCGCCGTGGAGCTGGTCATCACGGACCCACCAGCGACTCAGGCCTTGATACTGGCCATTTCGGCTGGCATAGGCGTGGACACCGCTTTCCACGGCACGCCAATCATTGCCCATGGCCAAGACCACGGCGTCGATGCCATTCATGATGCCCTTGTTGTGGGTCACCGCGCGGTACGGGTCGACCTGGGCAAAGTCACTGGCCGCCGCAATCCGTTGGGCGACCGTGGCCCCGGCAGTGGTCTTGGTCTGCAATTGCGCCACCGGTACGCAACAGCTGGCCGTGACCAGACTGTGCGTGGCGTAATTGCTTAAAATACTCATTAAAATATCGTTGTCGCGGTGCAGCTTGATGTCGGCCGCCACCGCTTCGGTCAGCGTATTGACCAGGTTGGCCCCCATGGCCTCGCCCACGTCAATGAACAGGTCCAGGGATACCCAATCCGGCGGCAATTGCCGAATCCGTAACGACCGAGTGCCCCCACCGTGCGTCAATAGACTGGGATGGGCCGCGTCAGCCACCTGGCGTAACCGTTGCTGGTTGGCCGTTAACCAGGCCACCAAATCAGCGGGGTTCGCTACGTGATCAAAGACGATCTGGCCCATCAGCTCACGCCGCGTAATCGTCGTGGTGATGCCGGTGTCACTCGTCAACAGGCGCCCACCATTACTAGCCGCCGCAATCACCGAGGGCTCCTCGGTCACCATCGGCACAGTCAGGTCGTGGCCATCCACTCGCAGGTTGACCGCCACGCCCTCGGGTAAGCCGTAGGTCGTTAAATAGTTTTCAATCAAGTCCTCATCAGCCGTTGCCCGATGTGCCGCCAGCGTATCCAGTTGTGCTGGGGTCAGGTGACTGTGCGTCGCCAAACGCTGGCGGCGCGCCTCATAGGGCAGACGGTAAAAAGGTTGTGGACGCATAGGTCAGCCTCCTTAACGTTGGCTCAGGTATTCAGAAATGATGCCTTCGCGCACGCCACTCTCGGAAAAGACGACCCGATCGGAATCGAGCATCTGGAGTAGCGTGACTAGGGGCAACATCCCCCCGATAATAATATCAGCTCGTTCGCTCTCCAGGCCAGAGATTCGCTTGCGCTCGTTGAGTGGTACGCGTAACAAGCGTTCGAAGGTCTTCATGACCTGGCCGGTGGTCAACCGGTAGCCGTGGATATTTTCCACGTGCAAGATCTTTTGCTGCTGGCGGTTCATCCGGGCCAACGTCCGGTTAGCGCCGCCCAGCAGGACCAGCGGTAGATGTTTGGCATCATTGAGCCACCAAATATCTTGGAGCCGCTCGCGCAAGAAGACCTGCGCGGAGAAGAGGTCGACCGCGGTGACCCGGTCATCCAGCCGGAATTGTTCCGACAGGTTGACCGCGCCAAAGGGGACACTGATCAGATTGGCGTCGCGCCCGTCCTTGACGTGGACCAGCTCACAGCTGGCACCACCGGTATCGAGTAGCAGACAGTCCTTGATCTTCAGCCGATTCACGGCTCCCAGGTAGTCGTAGTAGGCCTCCTGGTCGCCGGACAACACTTCTAACTCAATGTTTGTCGCGGCCGCAACACGTTTTAGAAACTCATCGCGGTTTCGCGCCTGCCGGACCGCCGCCGTGGCAATTCCACGGACAATCAGGTGTGGCAACTGCTCGTAGTACGGTCGAAACGACTTGAGGGCCGCAATCGTCCGGTCCATGGCCTTGGGTTGGAGAATCTTCTCCGGCCCCATGCCTTCGGACAACCGGCTATCTGCCTTGACCCGGTTCACCTCGCGATACGTCCCGTCATCATGCAGTTCGTTGACGGCCATCCGCACTGAATTTGAGCCTAAATCAACAATTGCTAGATTTTGCATGGTGCATCCCCCATTTCAGCTTAGCCGAAGTAGTCGATGCCAATCGCGTGCCGGACTTCGTGTAACGTCTGTGCGGCCACTTGGTTAGCCTTTTCACTACCTTGCTTTAAGATGTCATAAACAGCGCCTTCGTCAGCCGCAAAAGCCTCGCGCCGTTCACGGATCGGTTGGAGCTTGGCTTGTAAGACTTCGTTTAAATACCGCTTAATCTTAACATCCCCGAGGCCACCGTGCTGGTATTGTGCCTTGAGTTCTTCGACGTGGTCGCGGTCTTCGGCGAAGATGTCCAGGTACGTGAAGACGGTGTTGCCTTCGATGTGGCCTGGATCTTCGATGTGCACGTGCTCTGGGTCGGTGTACATGGACATGACCTTCTTTTGAATCGTGTCGGCACTGTCGCCCAGGTAAATGGCGTTGTCCAAGGACTTGCTCATCTTGGCGTTGCCATCGAGGCCAGGAATCCGGCCTTGGCCCTTAGGTGGGAAGTAGCCTTCGGGTTCGACCAGAATTTCTTGTTGGTAAATACTGTTGAAGCTCCGCACGATTTCGCGGGTCTGTTCCAGCATAGGCTCTTGGTCTTCGCCCACGGGCACCGTGTCGGCCTTGAATGCCGTGATATCAGCGGCTTGGCTGACGGGGTAGATGAAGAAGCCAGCGGGCACACTTTCACCAAAGGCCTTTTGCTTGATCTCGTTCTTGACCGTTGGGTTCCGGTTCAACCGGGAAACGGAGACCAGGTTCAAGTAAGCCATCGTCAGTTCGTTCAATGCTGGAATCTGGGATTGAACCAGAATCGTTGACTTGGCAGGGTCAATGCCCACGGCCAGGTAGTCCAAAGCCACTTGTAACAGACTGTGGCGAATCTTTTCGGGATCGCGTGCGTTGTCGGTCAAAGCCTGCATGTCGGCAATCATGATGTAGGTATCGTAATCGCCGGTGTTCTGCAGTGCCACCCGGTTCTTCAATGACCCCACGTAATGCCCAATATGGAGCTTACCCGTTGGTCGGTCACCAGTTAAAATCACGTGTTTTTTACTCATTAAACGTATTCTCCTTTTCTAAAAAGGCGCCCCATTGGCCAATGCCAATAGGACGCTCCTGCGCGGTACCACCTAATTTGTGGCCATCTATGACCACCACTTTTGTCAATAACGGTGACGCCGCGATAAGTATTTATCGATTTGGTTAAAAATTGCTTGACCCACTTCGACCGTAAAACCGTTTCAGCTCGGGCGGTTTTTCTCTGGGATTGGCCTACTTTTATCAAGTTCCATTCCCTTATTTTAGTGGTTTTCCAGCGTAAAGTAAACTGGTATCTGCCACAAAGATTTTTATCGTTCAGGGCTCACAACACGCGTCCCCCTGAACGCCCACCGTTGTGCGAAAGCTGGGGCTGATTGGGTCTTGCCCAACTAGTCTTGCGTCGCAATCAACCGACCAGTGACGCCCCCCTGACGTAGCCTTTCCAAGCCTTGGTCGATCTGACTGAAGTCGATGGTCGTGAGCGTGGGTTTAACTTGGCCCTTGGACAGCGCGTCGTAACAAAAGGCAATGTCCGAGTTGTCGCCGCCCATGCTGCCGACGAGTTGGGCACGCTTCATGATCAAGTCCCAGGTACTGATAGTCGAATGGAGAATGCCCATCCCCACCACAACGACCTTGCCACCAGGCGCCACAACGGACAACGCGTGGGCCGTCGTCGTGTCAAAGCCCGCGAAATCAACGATCAGATCAGGCGCGATGTCTTTCATTTCGCTAACATCGTCAAAGATACCCTTGCAGCCCATGGCCTGGGCCATCTGCTTGGCTTCAGGTTTGGGGTCTGCGGCGTAAACCTCACAGCCGGCCGCAATCGCCAGTTGTGCGCCAAAGTCGCCGATACCACCAATCCCGATGATGCCGACCTTCATGCCCGCCTGCGCGCCACCGACGCCAAAGATGGCCCGATGAGACGTCATGCCGGCATCCGTTGCCGCAGCACCGTCAATGAATGACACGTTGTCGGGCAGTGGAATCAATTCCGTTTGTGGGACGACCAGTTTGTTGGCGTAAGCGCCGTCAACCACACCACCGATGGAGACCTGCGTATCTGGGTCAATCGGGCACACCCCAACGCGGTCACCCGGCTTGAACTTGCTCACGCCGGCGCCGACCGATTCGATAACCCCGGCGCATTCGTGACCCAGAATCACGGGCGGCTGAACCAAGTCCATCCAGCCCGGATCATCCATGATGGTCACATCCGTGTGACAGAGTCCAGACGCCTTGATGTCAACGACGACCTGACCCGCTGCCGCCTCGGGATCGGCGACCTCAACCAGTTGCAGTGGTGCGTGTGTCTTCGTAAATTGCCAGCCTTGCATAGCGTTCATCCTTTCACGTGCTGATTGCGGTGGCGTGGCTCCTGTTCTATGTAAATGATGCGTGGTTTTCACAGGACGCCAGCTACCTTACACTTAGCCTAACATAAATCGGCATCTTTATGTAAGCGTTTTCCTATTTAATTGTACAAAATTTTTCTTTCGTTGGCTCGCGTAATAATGGCGCCTTTTGCTCATTTCCCAGATTTATTCTGCTATCCCTGAAGCTAGAATGGCAGTTTCCTTAGATATTGGCAGTCTCTGCTATTTACCTGGGAGTCGTGTGAATTTTAACGTTTAAGTCTAACGCATTATCTTTTAGTCTCATGAGGTACGGTAAAAGAATAAACTACGCGAAAAATATGAAATCCCTTTAACAATGGCAACCTGCGTCGATCTGGACGTCTGCTTACGGCTAGCGTCAGTGACTGCTGGTGACGGCGGTTGACTGCCGAAATGTCCGACCACTGCCCATCCCCGAGAATACTGCGGAAACATTACGGATGCCTGCCGAAAACTTAGGATTGCTGACGACCGAATACACCCAATTTAGTTTGCCACTCAACCTTAACTGTCATTAGTTGAATCACTGGGTAACATGATGGTTGTTTTAACTATCAGTTTTAAAGACATCAGGTTCGCTCGCTGTAACTGCCACAACCCTCAGCTAATCCTGTGATGATCTGCCGTTTTGGCACGATTGCTGAATTTTCCGGGACAACTGGGTAACTTGATAATCATTTCGACAGTTAATTCCGAAACTATTAGGGTCACCCGCCATAACTAACACAACCTTCGGCTAATTCCATGATGACCTGCCATTCCAGCACAATGACTTAGTTTTCTGGAATCTTTGATCACCCCGTCCCCAATCAATCATGATCAATTGAAGTAATCCTTGAATTTTATCTTCAAATTTTTGAGAATCTCCCAGGAAAGTTGGGGGACCGCTTCCGGAATTCCGGACTGTCCATGGGTTTAGACTTAATGGATAACTGGTTAAATGACATGACTCCTGACTGAATTGACTGAATACATTGCCTACTAGATGAGAGTCCCTTCTCAATCGAGATTTGGACATCCCGGGTTTCCGGGTCTACCACTACTCCTGATGACCCAACAACTTCTCACGAACCCACGATTGAAGATGTGGTTATCTAGGTAATTCTGACCAGTCCCTGACCTGTACCTCCGAGCCTCAACCAATCAGGGGTATTAACACTATCAGTACCATCACACGTCTCACACCAACACGACTCCCCACTCACCGACACGTTCATCAACTAAGTATGTTCCAACACGATTAACAACATGATTAACAACTTAATTATCACAAATTATGAACAAGGGGTTTGCAAACCAGGTAACACGGGGTATAGTTATCATGTTGGTCAATGAGGCCGACCCAAGAATAACAAACAAAACTAAACTTAAACAACAAGAAACTTGAATTTGAAAGGAAGATAACAATGATTAAAAACAAAGTAATGACTTCAATCATGGTTGCCTCAGCAACCTTAGGCTTAGCTCTAGTAATCCCAACATTTACCGGGTCTAACCAAGTGTCAGCTCAAGCCTCTGGTGGGTATACTTACGAAGGGAAGACTTATAAAACTGAAAAAGAAGTAGAAGCTGCGGTAAATAAAACACTGACCTCATCTCAAAAGAAAGCAATTGCTCAAGATAAAAAGGAAGACTCAGCAGATAATAAGGCAGCAGTGGCAAGCATTCCTAAGGGTAAGTTACGTAAAGTATCAACCAAGAAGTCAACCACAAAGAAAACAACTAAGAAGAAAGCCACAAAGAAATATGCTTACAAAGTATCAAAGTTAACTTCAAAGAAAACTAAGTCAAATAAGTATGTTAAGGTCAATGGAACTATCAAGGTAAGTACCAAGTCATTAGCTGCTAAGCACCATGCAAAATGGGCTCGGATTACCACATACAAGGGGTATAAGTATGTTCGGTTAAGTAAGAAAGGTACTTTCAAGAAGACCATTAAGGCGCCTAAAGCTAAACACACTTGGGCTAAAGCTGGGTACTACACTAAGAAAGTTAAGAATGGTAAAGTTGTCAAGAAACATGGTAAGATTGTTTACACCTTCCACCTACTTTCATCATCAAAGAAAGTTACTGTGAAAGCATACAAGTAACAAATCAAACATTACATCATCAAATATTGAATTACCTAAGAGTCCGTGATTATTTGCGGACTCTTTTTTGCATAGTCTGAGTAACATCAGGATTACATAGTGGACATTGATGGGTTTTCATATCGAACCAGTTGGGGTATTAGACCGATGGCTTCGAGTACTGAGGGTTACCATCAAAATTTTCATAATAAAACAAAAGAAAGAAGAGAGGTTTTAAGTATGTCATATAAAATACCACTGCTAACGGCAACTTTAATGACGTTAGGTACTGTTGGTCTAACGATGACTCAACCTACCCAAGCAAATGCTAGTAGCTTTTCTAATGCAACCAAAGGTGGTCCAAACTATACTACGTATTATACTGAATTAACAAAAAGTGGATATGCCTATAGAACTAAACGGGGTAAAATTGATTTTTCTTCAAGTCCTTCACCGTATTTCACACCCCTGTGGTCCAAAAGTACCAAAGCTAAAATGATTAGGGGAACCAAAGGAACCAATACATACGGCGGTGGTCCACAGTTCTCAGCTAACAAGAACTCAGGATACTTTTACAAATTAAGTAGTAATCCAGCTATTCGTTATACTAATGTTGGGAAATTTGATGGTAAACAAACTGATATGATTATTCAAATGAAGGGGTATTCTGGTCAAAAGTTAAAAGAGACTATAGGTGGTGCTGGAACATCTTATGCTAAGCAAACCGTTGTCTTCATGACTAACAAATTTGGGGTAGCCACTCCAAAAAAGTACGTAGGCGGGGCAAAAGCTCGTGTTGGAAAATCATATAAAAATGCCCCTGGTATGAACGCCCATGCTTCCCACGCCGATTTTACAATCCGCATAGTAAAACATGGTACTAACACCAATGTAAAGGCAGATGCCGACCATACTATTGGACTTGGATTTATGGAAATTGAACCAGCATATATGAAGTCTGGGGGAAAACGTCATTATAGTTTGGGTCAACGAGTTATGACTTACGATACTCCAGTTCAAGTAGGTAACTACACAACTAAGGCTGGTAAATCAAACATTGACCGAGAGTTCGGTTCTTATGGGGTATTAAAACTTAAGGATGATTCTTCATTTCCATCAACATATTTCACTAAAAAGGGAACTGGTAGAGATTATACTGATTTCGGTGGACCTCAAGTCAAAAACTCGGCATTAGCTGTTTATAAAACTTCATCAATTGGGATTAGTTGGCGTGGTCATGCACCATATACCGATTTACTCGATATAAACGGTATGAAACTTCCTAAGTCTCCTCAACCTCAACCCTCCCCCAAGAAATATGTTGGTCCCCAATCAGCCAAGCCGTCAACCTATTCTGCAACCAAGTCAGCATTAGTTGATTACACCAAGACTTTCAGTTGGAAGATTCAACAAAAAACGAAGAAGGCTTCCTACTCTGGTAAGGGGTATACCATTACTGACAAACTCCCGGCAGGCACGACAATTGATTCGGTTACGGCTCCTAAGGGGTGGTCCAAGTCAGTTTCTGGGAATAACGTCACATTCAAAGCCACTACCAACGTCTACAAAGCGGCCAAGACTTACAATTTCTATGTTGTCTCCAAAACCACTAAGGCTCAAGCGCTGAAACGCACCAGTTTCAACAACCATGTCACTTCCAAACGAAAGGTATCCTCAAGTAAGTGGCAATCCAAAAATTCCAACACTGCCAAATGGACATTGAAGAACCAGTCAATCAAGGGGTATTTCATTGATTTCGATCACCATGACCACGCTGTCGCCAAGGCCGCTACCTGCCGCAAGTGAGTTAAGTTTTTTTCAGGCCGGGGTGTCAGAGGGGTATTGCACTTCCCCCATTCACAGATTTTGCGATTGTGGTGTAACCCTACAAAAATCATGTTTGCTAGTCCTCCCAGTCAAGTAAGATTGATTGACACGGCCCCCAATAATGACTAAACTTGTTAGGCACTTTAGTCTACCCAAAGGAGGCGGTCATTTTGACCACCAGCGAAGAAGCTCAGGAACAACAGCGCGTCGACCGCGTGAGTGATGAGATTGGCAAGCGCATCGATAAGACCGCTGCCGACTACGACGCGGCGCATCAAGAGCTGCGTAACGTGTTGAAGAACTATAGCGAAAACACCTCGGTCAACTGGTTTGAAGTCGATGACCGAATCGAAACCAGTGCCGAACTTCAGCAGCAACGGGCCTTAGTCTCGCGACTGACTGAAAATCAAAATATTATTCAAGGACAACTCGATACCTTTAAAGAACTCCAGAAGTCGCCCTACTTCGGGCGCATCGACATTCAAGACCCAGACGAGACGCAACCGGAATCGCTGTACATCGGGACCGCCTCATTTGTTAACGACGACCAAGAATTTCTGGTCTACGACTGGCGCGCGCCCATTTCCAGTGTCTACTACAACGGTGTGCTGGGCAAAGTTGCCTACGACACCCCGGCCGGCCCGCAACAGACCGACCTCTTGAAGAAGCGGCAATTTCTGATCCAGGACGGCAAAATCGAGAGCATGTTTGACACCAACGAGACTGTCGGCGACGAAATGCTCCAGCACGCGCTGGGCGAGCAGAACGACGCCACCATGCAAAATATCGTGGCCACCATTCAGCGCGAGCAAAATGACATCATCCGCGATACCAAGAGCGACCTACTGGTGGTTCAAGGTGTGGCTGGTTCCGGCAAGACGTCCGCCATTTTACAGCGCATTGCCTTTCTGCTCTACCACAGCCGCCGCGACCTCGAAGCCGACCAAATCGTGCTGTTCTCGCCCAACCGCCTGTTCAGCCACTACATCAGCGACGTGCTCCCCAGTCTGGGTGAGCGCAACATGCGCCAAGTCACCCTGGCCGAATTTCTCACGCAACGCTTCCAGGGACTCAACGTTCAGACGCAGTTCGAGCGCTACGAAGCCGACCAACAAACGCCGGTCAACCTACCGTTGCGCCGATTCCGGGAAAGTGCCGCGATGATGACGGCCGTGCGCGATTACTGCCTAGGCTGCGATGCCAACGACCTGAAGTTCACGGACATCCGGTTCAAGAGCCGCGTCTTCTTCAGTAAAGAAGAGATTCGCGACATCTACCGCCAGATTCCACTGGCTGCGGCCCCTGCTGACCGGTTGTTACGGACCAAGAACGTGTTGGAGAAGCGGCTCAAGCACCGCATCGCCGAGGAAGCCAAGGCCGACTGGGTTCGCGATACCATCGACCAACTCAGCGATGAAGATTACCACAACCTGCTGGGCGAAAAGCACCTGGGGCAATTCGAACAGCTCGATGACGAGATTGACTTCATCGCCCGGCAAATCGTGCGGCGCCGGCTGCGGTCCGTGGACGATGCCATTTACAACGGCTACTTTCTGGACGCCTACAGTCAGTTCACCGCCTTTCTCCAGCAGTGTCCGTTGCCCGATGACGTGACGGCGGCCGACTGGCAAACGGTGATCGACGCCTACCAACACGACATTGAATTTCACCGTTTGGCGTTGACCGACGCAGCGCCCCTCTTATACCTGCGCGATATTTTAGCCGGTGGCGGGGCCAACCATCGCATGCAGCACCTGTTCGTCGACGAGATGCAGGACTACTCGATGGCTCAACTGATCTACCTGCAACACGCCTTTCCGCGGGCCAAGCTCACGTTGTTAGGCGACAGTGAACAGGCCCTCTTCAAGGCCGTGGAAGCTCCCGAAGCCATTTTGAAAAAATTGGACGCTGCGCTGAACGTTAAACGCTCGCGGCTGATCACGTTACGGCGGTCTTACCGCTCGACGCTACCGATCACGACGTTTGCCAAGGCACTCCTGCCCGATGGCGACCAGATTGAAGCCTTCAACCGGCCCGGCGACCTGCCCAAGGTCATCATCCGTTACGACACGGCGGCCGCCTTCAAGGCGCTGGCTCACGAGCTGAACGTCGAGCTGGCCACCAACGGGACCGTGGCGATTCTGACCAAGAGCACGGCCGAGGCCAAATACGTGTATCAAGAACTGCACCGCGACTTTGATCTGACCCGCCTGACCGACACCGACCGCTCCCTGCCCAAGGGCGTGGTGGTCCTGCCAATCTATCTGGCCAAGGGGTTGGAGTTCGACAGCGTGATTGCCTACAACGTTTCCGCCGACAACTACCCGGATGACCAGCTGACCGGGACGCTCTACACGATTGCGTCGCGGGCGATGCACCACTTGACGTTGCTATCGATTGGCCCGGCATCCCCACTGATTGCCTCCGACAAGATTCCGGCGGCTGACCTAACGATCGAACATGAATTCCAAAATTAACTGATATGCCAAGTGTCTGGGAAAAAATAGGTACAAAAATAGCACTCAACGTTTTCTTGTCGGGTGCTTGTTTAATCATGTATAAATGTTTTTGCATTCCTAATAATATCTTTAAGTCTATTCAACCAATCATTACGCTTATTTAAATCAAAACCTTCCGTAAATTCAGGGATTATATCATTTAAATAGTCCTCCATCTCAGGATTATCTAGAGCCAATTGATCAGTTTCATCGGCATAGTAATCTTGAATGACAAAAACGTATGATTCTAAGTCGCTATCTGTAAAAGCATTTTCCAATACTTCAATTGCCTTAGCTTCACTCTTTTTCAATTTGTTTCCACCTCTTTCCTACTTTTCTTTGTCTGATAATGGTAACTACTTCCCCAGTATCAGGTTCTTTAATCACTGCAAGTTTACCATAATAATGCACCATTCTTGAATTTCTAGTATCAATATAATTAGCAGGTTTTAAACTATTGGTTTTCACCGTATTGAAATTAAATAGAATTCGACCTGTTTTCTTTCTCTGCATTCTAACAGCATATTGAAGCGCAGCATGACCAGATATATTAATTTCATCTCTCTTGAATGAGAAATAAGCCTTTTCCGCAATCTCACGTCTGTTAAATGATTCCGTCTCACTTGTCGAATTACGAATATACTTTACCGTCTTAATATCATGTGTCAGTTTTTGCTCTGCGACACTTCCTGATCTAATTGCATCATATTCTAACCGGGTAGGCGCATTCTTTCCTAACAGCTCATAAGTCTCGGCGTACTTTCGCTCGTGTAATGGTAAGTCAACATATTGCCGCTTCCACTCACTGAACTTAACATTCTTAATCATCTTACCCTTACCAGTTTCAGGATCACGCATCCACTGCTCAAATGTGCCAGGTATGCCTTCAATATATGGAACCGTAGTACAGCGACAACGTGCATGAATAAGCGGATAGTTAATACCAACAATTCGCTTATCCGTTCTGAACATCTGACCATCTAAGCGCCCACAAGTATCACAGGTATGGCTTTCGAGAGTTGCCATGTACTCATATTGCTCAATCTCATTTTCTTCGTAGCTTTGAAAAGCAGCTTCTTCAGCAACGTGCCCCATCTCAGAAACGACTAGTCGATGAATATCATTTCGTTTAACGTCCTGAAATCGAGCATGAAACATCTGCGTGACCTTCTGTGGGCTCCAGTCAAGCACTGTACCACGAAGAACTGTATCCATTAGATAGCTTGGCAGTCCTTGACGGTAGTCCTTCCAGATACGCTGGGAAAAATCCTTGCCATCCTTCCCCCACGGTTGAGAAGAGAGTGGGAAAGGCGGTTAGCTGGCGAGCATTAAGGCTGATAAGCGAATAATCCCGGGTTTGGATTGTTTGCTTATCAGTTTTAAGCGGAACCAGCTGCCTTTTGGCCCAGGTTTCAACACCAGATATTCGGAGACACAAAGGGCCTGAGACTTTTGTCCCAGACCCTTTTTCATTGGTGTGAACCTAATTGCTATTTCAACGCGCTAGGCGTCTTGATCGTCGCGAAGCTGGCCTTGCGCACGTAGTTATGGTAGCCCTTGTAGAAGTGCAGCTGCTTTTTGGTGGCCTTGACCTTGTACGTCATGCGTTGCCCGTCGAATTGGACCGTACTGCCTTTGGGGGAATACTGGATGCCGGACACCCGGTAAACGTGCTTGCCCAGTGACTGGTATTTCAGCTTTTTCAAGCCATAGCCCGGTAGCCGGTAGTAGCTCCCGCTGTCCGTATCGTAGCCGAACAGATTGCCAATACTCTTGGTTTTGTTGTATGTGATGTAGGCCTTGTTGTCCGCCTTACCGTTGTAATACCAGGTGTGGCGCATGACCTTGGGCGTGCCTTTGTGCCACGTGGCGGCCTGGGCATTCGTCAGGCTGGTCGCTGCCAGGCCGAAGCTGACCGCGGCTAGACCGATCAGAAAATAGGGTTTACTCATACTGCTCCTCCTTGAAAATCCGTGTACCGTTCATCTTGCATTAAATTTACGCGTCTTCCGCCTAGAAAGCAAGTCTGATTATTAACTAATCGAACAAATTTTACAAACCCTGTCAGCTAGTCGATTGGGTTAAGAATGCATCAGTCGTTGTCGCCAACCATTTCTTCATTAAAACGAAAATCGTTGACGGTGGCGGCTAACTTCGGTAAGGTAGGGGTAACCAATCTAGAACCCGCAAATTGGAAAAGGCGTCCGGGAGGCATCCCAGGCGCCTTTTCTAACCCAACTATCGCAGACTATCCACCAGACAGTCCCCGATGAGGGCGATACCAATCAAGATTTCAACAATGGTTAGCCACCAACTCATGGTAAATGCTTGGCCCATCAACAGAAAGACCAACCCCGCCAGCACTAACATCACACCAAACCAAAACTCAATCTGGCGATAAAATAATCGATTAAACCGCATGTTGCTCCCCTACCCCTTTGACAAAATTTTTAAGTGTTCCCCAACACTGTCAGACGGCCTCTTCTGGTCGCCCGGCCGGCATGCGTTTGAGCGCCTGTTTCAATAGCAATGGTGCTAAAATAGTTGCTAAAATAATCACTAAAATCATGGCGGAGTAATCGCTACCGCCCAACAGACCAGCCTCGTGACCAATCTGGGCGGTGATCAATCCCATTTCGCCACGGGCAATCATCCCGGTGCCGATGACGGTACTACTGTTGGCATTAAAGCCACTTAGCCGTGCGCCCAGGCCACACCCAATCAGCTTCGTCACGCAGGCGAGAATCGTTAAGATCACGATGATGCCAAGATTTTCAACCAAGTGATTCAGCGTCATGTTCAGCCCCACGCTGACGAAAAATACGGGAATGAAAATCGCATTTCCCAACGGCTCCACGTGGTCGGCCAAGACGGCGCGGTACGGCGTGTGGGCTACGGCGATACCGGCGAAGAATGCGCCAATCGCACCGCTCAGCCCAACGATATCCGCAATCCAGGCCATCCCCAGACAGATCACCATCGACATGATGGTCACGCTGGACGCCATGACCAGGCGCTCGCTCAAGTGCATGAGGTACGGCGCAATCCATTTGACCAAGGCGTACGTCCCAACAAAGAAGATGACCTGTTCCAACAATACCAGGGCCAGCGCCGGATGATTTCCCGCCGTCTGAATCCCCTGGCTCGCTAACAAGCTGATCATCAAGGACAACAAAATCACACCAATGATGTCATCGGCCACTGCTGCGCCCAGGATCGTGGCACCCTCACGCGTGGTCAGTGCGTGATATTCCTTTAACACGGCCACCGAAATCGAGACCGAGGTCGCCGAGAAAATCACCCCAATAAAGAGCGACTCCAGCGGGGTAAAGCCCCACCACCAGGACGTCAGCCCCATCAAGGTCACCGGAAAAATCACGCCGGAGGTTGCCACCACGATAGCTGGGCGCAAATACTTCATCAGTAACTGCAGATTACTCTCCAGCCCCCCGAGAAACATCAAAATCACTACCCCGATATCGGCGAATAAGCTGACTAAACTATTTAACTGTACCCAGTTCAGTAGCGCCGGTCCCAGAACAATTCCTACTAGTAACTCACCGATGACTGCTGGCACGCCCAAGCGGTTGGACAAGTTGCCCGCTAAGGTCGTCAGAATCAAAATCAAACATAACGTTCCTAGAAATGCCACGCGGATTCCTCCTTCTTTAGTCTCGCTAATCGTTGCGGTCGGATGGTTCAGTGCTGCGACGTTGTATGTACTGGCCGCCAGCCGTGGCGCGCAATATGAGTCGTGACGCTGTGGGCGGACGGGCCGAGCCACAGAGCGGTCTCGCCCCTCACCTTGGAGCCAAAGAACACGTCTCCAAGGTGCCAGTGTTCTAACCAGCAAGCTGCTAAGAACACTCCCGCGGCTGAACTCATATCTAGCGAACTCTCGGCTAAACTTGCGGTTGTCAGCAACCGACCGCAACCGCCAACACGACAATCTTGCACCATTGTTTTTAAACAGTAACGGCCATGCCACTGCACAACATATCATTACATATACGCCTACACCATACCGGTAGCGGTCACTGGTTCGCTCGTCGATCAACACTGACCACAACAACTAATAAATTCCATCATACGCCAAAATTGGCCAACACAAAAGCACCTCCTGCTGATTTTCGGAGGTGCTTGTTTTGACTCCTGTCTTAATCGCAGTTTTATGCCGCTACCAGTCAATCGGCTTGGTTAAGCGGCTGGCCCAATTCGTTTTTCAGAGAACATCGTACGGGAAAGTGGTCAGATTCAACCGCAGTTCAACTGCTGCCAAAGACTAGACCAACTGGCAGTGAAACATCTTCGTAGCCGGGAGTCCGCCAAATATGAGCTCAGCCGTGGGAGTTCCTTTAGCGGCACGGTTCACGCCGGTTAGGGAACTGGCGACTTTGAGACGCGGTCTTTCGGCTCAAAGTCGCGGAGACGAGACCGCTCCTTGGCTCGTCCCGCCGCCCACCGCGTTCCGGCTCATATTTGGCGGACGGGAGGCGGATACTATCGTGTGTTTTCACACCCGCAACCTTGAGTAATTAATTAAAGTACGTCAAGTCAGAGGCCAGCGTTGGGTAAGCCAGAATCGTCTGGTTGATGTCGGCCGTGCTCATGTGGTTTTGAATCACGAAGTCCAAGTAGTTGATGACCTGTTCGGCTTCACTGCTTAGCACTGCCGCACCGACGATATTGCCGCTGGTTTGATCGACGACCACTTTGATTCTAGCCGCTGGGTCGGCCGTCCGCTGATAGCTGTACCAGTGGGTCAAGTCCAGGTCGTTGACGTGGTATTTTTCCGGTGCCGCTACAGCTTCAGCCGGCGTCACGCCCAACTGAGCCAGTTGCGTTTTACCGTAGACGACTGACGGGATGACCGGGTAGCTGATGGGGTCAGCATCCCCGTTGGTCAGCGTATCCGTCAGGTAACGGCCCTCATAGCCGGCCACCGGCGTTAATTTTGGCTGCGGCCGATCGACCACGTCGCCTAACGCAAAGACGTGGTGGTTGGTCGTCTGCAAACGGCCATTGACCGTAATACCGTGGGACGTCGTGACCACATTGATGCGGTCCAAATGCAGGTCGGCAATCACCGGCGTCCGACCAGCCGTGGCAAAGACCAGATCAGACGTCCAGGCCTCGCCGCTCGCCGTTGCCAGTTGATACTGATCGTCAACGGCAGAAACGGCGGTGACGTCCGTGTCTAATTTCACATCGACCCCCTCAGCCGTCAACCGTTCCATCAAGTCGTGGACTAGGTCGCCGTCAAAAGCCCGGAGTGGTCGGTCATTGTGGTGAACCAAATGCACACGACTACCGGCGGCGTTAGCAATCGCTGCCAGCTCGACGCCGACGTACCCGGCACCAATCAACGTGATGTCGGCGGGTAATTGGTCCAGGTCCAAGAAGTCGTTGCTGGTGCGCAGAAATTCCTTGCCCGGAATGTTGAGTAACCGGGGTTCTTGCCCCGTGGCAATGATCCAATTGGCCGCGTTCAACCGGGTATCACCCACGGACAGCGTGCCATCTGTGTTGAAGCTGGCGTTGCCCTCAAAGGTCGCGATATCCGCCGCCTGCAGGCCACTCTTGGTGCCACTCGGAATCTTAGCCGTGTAGGCCCGTTTCTTCGCCATCAGGGCGGTCCAGTCGATCTGTGGCACACTGGTCAATCCGTGGCCCTGTAAGGCCTCACTGCGACCTTGCGCTTCCACGGCGGCCATCAGAATCTTCTTAGGATCACACCCGCGGTTGGGGCAGGTGCCACCCCACAGGTCTTTTTCCACCACCGCCACGCTCATGTCGTTGGCGTGCAGACCATACGCCGCAGCCAGGCCACCGGGGCCGCCGCCGATAATCACGATATCAAACTCTTGCATAGTTGGAACCCTCCATTTCGTCTCATCTACGCCTTCGAGTTTAGCACGAAACGTCCTCAACCTCGCTTAATTTGCTCCGCGGCATCGTGACGGCGAACTAAAATGAGGTTAAAGCCAATGTACACCATGATGACGATGCCCGTTACCAGGTAAACCGGACCGGCGGGAAATTTCTGGAAGAACAAGCCGTAAGCGGCGGTCCCGAGGGGCAGGGCCAGTTGCATCAGCGTGCTAAACGTCGACCCGACGCGCCCCAGCAATTTGGTGGGTACCGTCATCTGCATATACACGGACATCGGCGTGTTGACGAAGGCCAAGACGATGCCAGAGATCAGTGCTAGCCCAATCAGCCAGCCAATCAGCGTCATCCCCTGCAATGGCGCAATGAAGCAGATACCAATGACGGCGATGACGCCACCGAGGCTCAAGGACAACCGCAAGACCGCCATCAAGACATTTTTAAATCTCGGTAGCGCAGTCAGCACGATATTTCCCAATAACACGCCACCGGCAAAGGCACTCAGCACCCAGCTCAGCCGATTATTGCCTAGATGACGCGTCTGTACCAGCGCATACGGCAAGCCGACGTCGATGGAGGCCAGCAGGAAGTTGAGAAACACCCCCATGGTAACCACGGCCTGTAAGGTGAAATGGGTCCGGATGAAGTCGAGGCCGACCCGAAATTGGGCCCACGGCGACTTGGACGTTTCGGTCGGATTCTCCTCATCGACCAACGGATGGAATCGCATGCTTAGCGCAATCAGCCAGGTCGTGATCTCCACCACCATTTCGGCCCGGACGATGCCCTCGAACCCAATCCAGGAATACAGCATGGCTGCTAAGACGGGCGAAACTAACTGGATGCCAGCCGTCGCCGCTTGTTCAATGGTTGCCAGGGTCTTGACGTGTTCGTCGTTGACCAGTTCGTGAACGGACGCCATGTAGGTCGTGGTCGTCACCTTGTCCGCACAGGCAATGACCGTCAAAACGATGACCGCCAGCACCATGACGTTACTGACGTGCGGTGCCACCAGGGCGTACACCCCAAAACTAACGACGACCACGCCCCGACTGGTCAACAGCAACGGTTTGTGCCGCCGGTGGTCGACCAGATTACCAACTGGCACGACCAGCAGGAGACCGACTAACGGATAAATGATCGACCCCAGGCCAAAACTAATGGCTGAATGTGTGGCGTGCAACAGCATCAACCCCAAGGCAAAACTGAACACGTCACCACCCAATGTGCCAATGATATCGCTACTAGCCGCCTTCACAATTTGAATGATCGACTGGCGATTTGTAATCTGAATGCCCACGGCGACACCCCCTTTTAATAAATATTCTAATTATACTCTCATTGTTTTTTTAATTAAAAGGTCATTCGCGTCATTTCCCCCATCGGCCAAATTTCGTGATAAACTTATCCCTAGCAATCATTGAAGGGAGTACACGATGACATTCTATACTTATGGCTATCTCACCACGCATCACAATAGCTGGCAGTACCTGCGAATCGGGCTGATTATCGCGCTTTTAGCGGTCTTCATCGGCTTATTCGTTTACTACCTCCGACACCGGTGGAACGTCAAATACAAAGATATGAGTATTATAACCGGCACATTAGTTTTACTGGTTTTAGGCTTTCAAATCAACGGTCTGGTCTCGTTGCGTTCGGCAACCGAACAGACTGGTGAAATCACAGCGACCGTGCAAAACGTGGCCAAGCAACTCGATGTGCACCCCAGTAAGCTGGCCGTCAACGCGACCACGACCAATACCAACCTCTTGATCAAGGCCCCCAGCGGCTACTACCGTTTGGATTACAACGCTGACGGGTCCGCTTACGTGTTGGAGCGCGTCCAGCTACACCGGCCCAAAGTCACCATCGTAAAGGAGTAAACTATGTTCGTCTATTCAGATGTCTTTATTAAATTACTAGTTGGTTTCGTGTTTATGACGCTGCTGATCAACTTCTCTGGCAAAGGCAATTTGGCGCCCACTTCGGCCATCGACCAGGTGCAAAACTACGTGTTAGGGGGCATCGTCGGTGGGGTCATTTACAATTCCGCCGTCACGCTGATTCAGTTCGTCATCGTCCTGCTGATCTGGTCACTGCTGATTCTGGTGACCCGCTACCTGAAGATTCACGTGCGCGCCATTGGTAAATTCATCGACGGCGGCCCCATCACCGTGATTCGTAACGGCCAACTGCTGGTCCACAATTGTCTGAAAGCCAACCTCTCCGCTAAAGAAATCGACTTCAAGCTGCGGACCGCGGGCGTCTATCAAATCAACGACGTGAAGCGGGCCATCGTCGAACAAAACGGGAGTCTCACGGTATTGCGGCAGGGCGACGGCTCGATTCGCTACCCGGTCATCGTTGACGGTCAGATTGACTACGACGTCTTAGAGCTGATGAGCCACGACGAAGACTGGTTACTGGCCCAGCTCAAGCAACACGGCGTGCAAAATATTCGCGACGTGTACATGGCGAAATACGAAAATCACCAGTTCGAAATTACCCGTTACGACGCTGACTAACCCGATTATTTAATTTGTGGGTCAACCTTTAGCCTTAAAAGTGGTACGCTAGGATTAGAGGTAAGGAGATGACCGACATGGCCGCAGATCGTTTAACTGAATATTGGGACGTGTACAACCAGCGTCTCCAACGCGTCGGCCAGCAACAGCGCCAAGACCCCGTTCGTCCGGGCTGTTTTCACTTGGTGGTCGATGCCTTTATTTTTAATACCGCGGGTGAGGTGCTCTTGCAGCAACGGTCGCCCAACAAGCTGAACTTTCCCAGCTGCTGGGACTGTTCCGTTGGCGGCTCCGTTGTGGCCGGCGAGACCATCACGGCCGCCATGCACCGCGAAATCACGGAGGAACTGGGTGTGGACATTCCCGTCAGTCCGGCCGACAACTTTTTGTTGCAGCCGCACACTCACTGGATCGAAGCCTGGTTTGCCTTTCAAACAGACCACGCCTTGACGGATTTCACGATTCAACGTGAGGAGCTCCAACGCGTGGCCTACTTTGACCGGACTACTGCCCATGACCACCTCAATCAGGTGGGATTCAACGCCTACACGACTGAGCTGAGTCGTGCTTGGGACCACCTCGACCAGCGTCAACGCGCAGAGGCTTAATTGCTATTGCTATGTAAAAAGGACCGGGATAGCCATTTTCCCGGTCCTTTTGTGTTCAGTTAGCGATGCTGCTTGGGTTCGTAACTTTCCTCACGAAACGCCGCCAGCAAGCTTCCCAACCAGTGTAATGGGGTAAACGTTACGGGAACGTTTTCCGTTTTACCACGCATTGTTTTCCTCCTCGTTTCTTTGGCCAAATCTGCTAACAACGGGCTAAGCCGTCACGCTTACATGTCGCTGTTCTATTCTGCTGCTTATTCGTGGTCACGTCGTTTCTTCCAGCCACTCAGCGTGAAGGCTGCCAGTAACGCGCCGAACCAAGCGAGCTTGGACTGCTGTTCATCCGTTTGCGGTAAGAAGCCGGAGCCACCACCGCTAGTACCGCCGCTAGAATGGCCATAGCTACCGGAACCAGAACCTGACCCGCTCCCACCGGAGTAGCCAGAGGACCCGGAACCGCCGTAGCTCATCCCGCTTGGCGAACTACTGCCACCACCGTAACTACCACCTGTGCTCCCCGTCAAATCATCGGCGTCGGAACCAGTGATTTCTTGATCTTCGGCGTCGTCTTCAACGCCCGTTTGACCTGTAGAACTCCCAGTTGAGCCACTGCCATTACCGGTCGTGTTGCCAGTACCAGTGCCGGAACCGTTGGTGTTGTCGTTGCCTTGGTTGTTACCGGTGTTGTTGCCATTGCCGGTACCAGTGTTGTTGTTGCCAGCGTCAGAGCCGTTGGTGTTCCCGGAGCCGCTCCCGTTGTTGCCATTACCAGTACCACTACCGGAGCCGCCACCGTTGTTACCACTGCCGTTGCCAGTACCAGAGCCACCTCCATTGTTACCGTTACCGTTGCCGTTGCCAGTACCAGTGCCGCCACCGTTGTTACCATTACCGGTACCACTGCCGGAGCCACCACCGTTGCCGGTATCGTTTTGGTCGCCCTCGTCAGTGCCGTTGCCGTCGCCGGACCCGCTGCCACCAGAGCCGTTACCGCCTCCATTGCCATCAGAGCCATTACCGCCTCCGTTGCCATCAGAACCGCTGCCGTCTCCGTTGCCATCAGAGCCGTTACCGCCGCCGTTGCCATCAGAACCGTTGCCGCCGTTGCCATCAGAGCCGCTGCCGTCTCCGTTGCCATCAGAACCGCTGCCGTCTCCGTTGCCATCAGAACCGCTGCCGTCTCCGTTGCCATCAGAACCGCTGCCGTCTCCGTCACCATCGCCGTCGCCATCTCCGTTACCAGAGCCGTCTCCACCTTCGGAACCACCAGAGCCTGATCCGCCGCCAGAGCCGTTGCCGCCGTTACCGCCTCCTGGTCCGGTCACATTACCGTCTCCACCGTTGCCGTCAGAACCATTATTGTCCCCGTCGTTGCCGTCAGAGTCGTCACCATCGCCGTTACCAGAGCCGTCTCCGCCATCGGAACCACCAGAACCCGATCCGCCACCAGAGCCATTACCGCCTCCGTTGCCACCGCCTCCCGGTCCAGTCACGTTACCGTCTCCGCCGTTGCCGTCAGAACCGTTATTGTCCCCGTCGTTGCCGCCAGAGTTGTTATCATCCCCATCACCGTCAGAGCCGTTATTGTCTCCGTCGTTGCCGCCAGAACCTGCATCACCTCCACCGTTGCCGTCAGAGCCGTTATTGTCTCCGTCGTTACCGCCAGAACCTGCATCGCCGCCTCCGTTGCCGTCAGAGCCATTGTTGTCTCCGTCATTACCACCAGAGCCTTCATCGCCTCCGCCATTGCCATCAGAGCCGCTGTTGTTTCCGTCGTTACCGCCAGAACCTGCATTACCTCCACCGTTGCCGCCAGAGCCGTTGTTGTTTCCGTCGTCACCGCCAGAACCTGCATCGCCGCCTCCGTTGCCGTCAGAGCCGTTATTGTCTCCGTCGTCACCGCCAGAACCTGCATCGCCGCCACCGTTACCGTCAGAGCCGTTGTTGTCTCCGTCGTTACCGTTGTTGTTCCCATCGCTGCCTGACCCATCACCATCATCATCGCCGTCATCGACATCAGTCGCGGCGACATCAAAGACGTGGGTAATTTCCTGTTCAGTTTGGGTAAAGCTCCCGGTCAACGATCCTTTAGTCTCCTTGTACGTGAAACCTTCAATGTCTTTAGGTTGCGCGTCATAGGCTTCACCGATACCGCCTTCTAAGACATCATCTTCGGCAATCGTTTTGCCCGTCGTATCTACGTAATGCACTTTAACCGGCGCGGATTCATCCTTGGGCCGATACTGCTGAACGAACGTCCACAGCACCCGGTCAGGTTTCTTAGGATCCCGGATTTCCCCCATCATCGCATACCGTTGCTTGGAAACCGTATTGGTCACCTCGCCGTCCGTAAAGTTATCGCTAGGCTTCAACTGTTCTTGGTAGTGCAGCTTGTCAAATTGCAAACCATCTTGGCCATCAGGCTTGGCCTCTCCACCGCTAAAGTGCACACGGTAGAATGGCTTCGTTGAGATCAAATCGCCGTTATCCTTATGACGCGTTTCTTCCGTAAACATTAACAGCGCGTATTTATCTAATGACTTGATTTGATAACGCTGATTATCCCGCGTCCGCGTCTTGTTGGGTAAGCTTCCCACTAATTTGTTGTCGTTTAGCAGGACCGACCGCGTAATGATTTGGTTATCGCTCTTGAAACTATCAAACTGACCTTGACTCAAAATACTAAAATCTTCAATTTGGCAGCCGCTGAGATCCACGTCGCGCAGACTGGTGACACCAGCTAAAACGCGGATATCTGACAGTCGGTTGTTCGGTAATTTCAGCGTGCGCAGATTCGTTAAGGCACTCAGGGGTCTTAAATTGGTCACGTTCCCGCGCGGCGCGGTCGTTGGATGCTCACCGTAGACGGTGTTTCCTTCGTGATCATAATTGGTGACGCCACCATCTAAAATCAACGTGTGGAGCTTGGTGGCTAATTCCAGGCCTTCCAAGCTGACCGGCAAACGGCTTTGGACCCCGCTACCAATGACGTTGGTCTCATCCACAATGATTTCCGTAATTTCTTTCATGTAGGATGGTTTAATTTCTTCTTCCGTTTTGATGCGCTTCCCCATCTGTTGAAGCGTTTTCAACACAATCTTACGCAATTCCGGACTGGGCATCCACGACGTAATCGGCACGCGCTTACGGGTGAGTTCGCCATACCTGTCGCTATCTGTCGTGTCTGCGCTAGCCTTCGGTGATTCAATCAGCATCCCCGTCCCCACGAGGGCTGCTGCGGCAGTGAGCCAAAGAGTTGTTCGTACGTTTTGTGCCATGTTATTCTCCTCCAAAAATTATCATGTCTATAAGTGCTGTAGTTCTTTCTCCGATAATCAATATCCTATCAGGTTCATAGACAGAAGAGAATAAGTTCTTTACTGAACAATCAAAAAAGGAACCACCGCCTTTGAACGGTGACTCCCAGTAGCGGCTTAACGCACCGCAATCGCCCGCGAATGGCGGGATTGGTACACTTTCATAAAATTACGTGTGCCGGTCCAATAAGTTTTATTTGGCCAGCTCTTTTTCATGTATGGATCAGCGACTAAAAACTGACCGCGGCGATACCCAACCAGGGTCAAAACGTGATACGGTCGGGACCCTTGCATCCGCCAAGCCCCCGCAAAAATGACAGCATTCCCACGTTTGATTTCACGAATCAATTGCTTTTTCGTAGCGCCAGTAATGTTGGTAGCCCGGGCATCATACGTATTGGTATAGGCCGTTAGTGGCTTGGGATAAATGGTGCGTGTTTCTCCCGGTCGACTCTCCGTGTAAGGGTTGCCAACGAAGCCCTTACTAGGTGTTTTGGCCTTAGGCATCTTGCTGATGATCGTTTTGAGTGACGTCTTGGTCGCAATGCCTTTGACCGACAACGCCATTTTCAAGCTCGCTGCTTCACAGCCGTTGGGCGCATATAACGGGTACAGCTGACTGGTGTAGGTATATGGCAAAACAAATTTCTTTGTCGTCCGCAACCCCTTTTGATTCAGCCAACCGTACACGTGTCCCCGCCGACTGATCTGCATATAGGTTGCTTGCCCCACGTGCGCTACCCGGTCAATTTGGACCAGCTTGCCGGTCAGGTTGCCCGTCTTGCGGACAGCCTGTTTGGTCGCCGCTGTGCGCCACAACCGCCAACCAGCACTACGGACGACGCGTGAATTGTAAGTCCGGCCAGATTTGGTTACGACCTGTTGGGCCTGAGCAGTGACGCCCACGCTCAAGAGCCCCAGGCCCACAATCACGCTACTTAGATATTTTACCCACTGCTTCATTCAGTTATCTCCCTTCGACAGCGACGGCGAAGTGCTTGTAGTTGTAGCTACGCGCAAATTTAGCCGCACTGACCCAGTACTTGCCGTGGTTCGGATCCGCCACGTGATAGCCACCCTTGCGATAACCGTCCAGCAACATGACGTGACTGTTGTTGATCCCGGTCCCCCAGAAGTAATGGCCATACTGGGCTTTGGCAAAGTGCAATGTCACGTAGACCACGACGGGATTGTGCCGCCGTAACTGTGACCGCAACTGGCTGAGCTTAGCCCCACTAATATTCTTCACGGGCGTGTAGGTGTTGCCCCACTTGGCTAATGGCCGCGGGAAAATCGATTGAAAGACACCCGGTGTTACTTTGTAAGGACTCCCCGCAAACCCATTATTAGGATTATTATTTTTACTGCGTGGCAAATGCTTCATGAAGGCGACGAGGCCCGTCGACTTCAACACGCCCTTATAGTGCAGGCCCTCCAGTAGGCTGGCCGACTCACACCCCATCCAGGCTTTGACGGCCTGTTGGCTAACGTAAGGGACCCCCAATTTAACGGTCGTTGGTGTCTTCAAATAACGGTGCCACACCCAACCACGCGCCGTCTGCTTGGCACCCAGCGCCTTCACGTAGTAGTAACGATACGTTTTGCCATTGGCCTTTTGGATCAGCGCCGACTTGCTGATTTCCCAAGCTGTATGCTTAAAATTCTTCAACTGATGCGTGGCGGTCAGCGTCAACGCCCCATCAGTGGTACGAAACGCGTACAGACTACCGGCCGCGTTGCCGGTGACCTTACCAAATTTGGCTACTGACTTTTGCGATACGATTTTCTGCGTGGTACTAGCCTGCGCCGTCAGTGGTGCGGCCCCTAACCCCAACGCACCCAGCGTGGCCAGGCCCAACACCATCATTTTAACCTTCATTTTTCCGTCTCCATTCCTCAAATTAACCTTTGACATATACTTAAAGTATACAGCGGGAAACCTTCGGAAAACAAGGATAGTTATGATATTAACGGCTTCGATGCCGAGTTATTGATGGTGTTGTTTAGCCGGCAGAAGGACCTGTCCCCGTGCCAAATAACTGGGTGACTACTTACCATCTCTTCCTTGCTTTTAAACTGCTTCTGGCACAACGGCGTATCAACGTTGAACGCTAGCCCGTCACCATAAGTCCGGTGTTTTTAAAAAAAGGCCACGCCGGATATTCTTATCCAACGTGGCGCTTCCCTTTAAACATGACCTTTCACATATTACCCATAAGCCGCTTATTGGATTTGAACCAACGACCTCTTCCTTACCATGGAAACGCTCTACCTCCTGAGCTAAAGCGGCATACTCCTATTATCACCGATTTTAAACGCAATGACAATACAAAAAAAGAACCCAATCACTGGGTCCTTTCAGTCGCGTGGCAACGTCCTATCCTTGCAGGGGGCGATCCCCCAACTACTATCGGCGTGCTAAAGCTTAACTTCCGTGTTCGGCATGGGAACGGGTGTATCCT
>NZ_JAMXAZ010000012.1:0-76974 GCF_024718525.1 Levilactobacillus yiduensis | reverse complement strand
TAAGCAAGATCAAAAGCCGTCAGTTTTTGAAAAACATGAAAACTGACGACTTTTTTGAAAGGTATGAATAATTCAGGTACTATCTGACCGGAATTTAATGGTTTAAGCAGATGGTTAACAAGCAATTAAACATGGTGAATCAGACCAAAAGGGGTAACGTTCTGCGAGGGACGTTACCCCTTCGTGGCGCCACTAGCTAACGCTTACAACAATTGCCACTATTAGTGAAAATGCCCCTTGACGGATGCTTGAGAAAGAACTACGATTATTCAGTAATAAAATTATTTAATAGTTTTATTGACTTACATATCTGGGAGGGTATTTTTCATGAAGAAAGTATTTGGTTATGTCTTAAGTTTACTGGCTGCCTTGACGTTTGCCGGGGTTATCGCTACGACTGCTAACGCTGCTGGTAGCAGTGCAACTGCTACCAGTGGTAGCGGCGTTTCAAGTAGCGTTGTTGCTTCAAGCAGCTCCAAGAAGGCTGTTAAGAAAGCTACGAAGAAAGCTACCAAGAAGACGGTCAAGAAGTCAAAGCGTGTTAAGTTAAGCAAGAAGTACAAGAAGAACGCCCGTAAGGTCTACATCAAGAAGGCCATGAAGGGTTCTAAGATCAACTTCAAGAACAACAAGAACAAGTCTGTCAAGAAGGTTTCTATCAAGAAGGCTGGCAAGAAGACTGTTAAGTTGACCAAGAAGCAAGCCAAGAAGCTTAACAAGGGTAAGAAGTTCAAGATGACTGTTACCAAGAAGGGCTACAAGACTTACACGGTTACGGTTTCCATCAAGAAGTAGGGTTAAGTTTAACGTAACAGAAAGGACGTGGCGCGAAACCGCGTCTTTTCTTTTTGAGTTTTTTAGGAAAAGGAGCAGGGTCCCGTGTACTTACGAATCAAGGAAAAATTGCAAAGCCACGAAGCTCAGTATTTTGTGTTGCTTGCCATTATTGGGATTTTTATGATGGCGTTTTGTTCATACACCTCGCCGGCATTTTATTTTGACACCTCGCCTGACAACAACGCCTTCTTCACGGTCGGCAAGGCCATGATGAATGGTATCACGCCGTATAAAGATATTTTTGAACAGAAGGGGCCGTACGTGTATTTTTGGCATGGACTGGCCTACCTGGTGAGTCACCGCAGTTTTATTTTAATTTTTATTTCTGAAATTGCGATTTTAATTGCGGCCATGATTTTGACGTATAAATTGGCACGGTTGCTCAAGCTAAACGAGCTGCCAGCCTTTCTGACGGCCATGCTGTCGCCACTATTATTTTTATATCACCCCTATTACAACTACGGTGACACGGTGGAATTCTTTACGCTGCCGTTATTGCTAGCGCTGATCTACCTGATTATCTTGCTGGACCAGCACCGCACCGTCAGTCACTGGTGGTTCTTTACCCAGGGACTGTTTGTGGGTGTCGTGTTCTTGTCGAAATACACGCTGTTGGGCGGGTGGATTGCCTTTTACCTGGCCTATGGCATCTACCTGTTGGCTAAAAAGCAGTGGCGTGAGCTGGGCCGTCTGGTTTTGTGGAGCGGCCTGGGCTTCTTATTGGCGACGGTGCCGTGGTTGATTTACTTCCTGGCCACCGGGTCGTTGGGGGACTTCGTGCGGGTCTATATTTTATTTAATACCAAGGTCTACATGACGTCGTCGGTCTCGTTCTTCTCCAACCTGATCCAGTCGGCCATCCTGCTGGGGCATTTCTACCTCAGCGACGTCCTGTTCTTCATTCTGGGTGTGGGCGGCACGCTGCTGATCATGTTCCAACGGTCGATTCTGACCAGTAACTTTGCGCGGACACTGTATCTGGCGGCCTTTTTGGGCAGCGACTTGTTGGCGCTGTACGGCTACCAGACCGGGTCGCTGTATCAGTATTACCAGCTGGTGTACTTCGCCTTCTTTGTGGTGCCGTTCATCTTCTTGTTGGACCGCTTTTTCAAATGGGTCCATTTGCCGGCAGTCGACGATCCGTTTGTGATTTTGGGGACCCTGGTCCTAAGCGTGTTCTTGGTTCTCGGGGTCAACAACAACGTGGTCAGTTCCCGGTTGTTTCCGAATAACCAGTCGATTACCAAACGCAACACGACCAAGCCGCAACAGCCGGCGCAAATCGAATTCGGCCGCATCATGCGCCAGCACAGTGCGCATCCGACCTTGTTGAATTATGGGTCGATCGACATGGGCTTTTACACCGCGGCTGACGCGGTCCCGACGACTTATTATTTCCAAAATTATAATATTCCCGAAAAGGCGGCACCCCAGATCTTGCGGTCCCAACGAAACATCATCAAGCGCCACCAGGTCCAGTGGGTCGTGCTCAACACGCCCGCGAAGCAGTCCGTACGTGAGTGGGACGGCGACAGCGATATCCCGGGGCGCATCACCAGCGGTAACCTGAATCCAGGAACTAGCAAGCTGGCCAAGACGCTGTACCGCAACTACCGTGTGGTCAGGGTCCACCGGCAAGTGTTTGAACAGGTCGACGTGACCTACTGGTTGTTTGAGCGGAAGGGGTAAATGCGTGTGAAAAATGGGCAAGCGGCCGACTGGCTAACGCGGCATCGCTGGTTCGGGGAACTGGTGCTGTTTAGTTGTCTGAGCGTATTTTGGTTGTTCCTGTGGGCGAGCCAAGGGAAAATCTACATGGGCGACGACCTGAGTTTTCATTTGAACCGGGTGCAGGGGTTGTATCAGCAGCTGATCAGCGGTCGTTGGGACCTGGGCCATATTGCCACGACCACCTTCAGCGGCTGGGGATATCCCATCAATCTGTTTTATCCGGCGGACACTTTACTGCCATTAGCCATCCTGCAGGTGTTCTTGGGTGGCATTCGGGCCTACACGGTATTCTTATTTTTGATCACGCTATTGACGCTGTACGTGGCGCGCTTTGTGGGGAAACGCCTGCTGGGCAGCTACTTTCAAGGCGTCTTGATGGCAATTCTCTACAGTTTCTCGCAGTACCGCATCCTGGATTTCTTTGCCCGTGGTGCTTTGGCGGAGGGGATGGTCTTTGCCTTTCTGCCGTTGGTGCTCTACGGGGCCTACGAGCTGGCAATCGGCGACGTACACCAGGGAATCTGGCTGACGGTGGGGATGGCCTTGATTGGCCTGACGCACGTGGTGTCCTTACTCTTGGCGGCCGTGCTGGTCCTGCTGACACTGGGGCTATTTTTCCTACGGCGAACTGATTTCAAACGGCGGCTGGGCGCGCTGGGTCTCGTGGTGGGTGCGACAGTGCTGTTGACGCTGACCTTTTTAGCACCGCTGGTCGAGCAGCTCCATGCCTTATCTGGGATGAGCATTTTGCAATTTAAATTGACCCAAAGTGCCATGGCGCCCGGAGGCTTTCTGCTAAATTCGGCGGTCAACCAGATGGGGTCCGGGCAGATCAACCTGGGCTGGCTAATGTTGATGCTGTTGTTGCTATCACTGGTGATGTGGCAGCGTCTGACGCCGGTTCTGCACTACTTACTGGTGCTGGCCGTGGTGTTCGTATGGATGGTCACGACCTGGTTTCCGTGGGCGTTGTTTCAGCGCGTGTTGGGGATGATTCAATTTCCCTGGCGCTTCTTAGCGATTGCCAGCCTGCTGATTGCGCTGGTGGGGGCCCGCGCCTTGACCTTACTGCTACCACGGCTAACGCGTCGAGGCCAGTGGGGACTGCTGACGGTCGTAGCGGTATTTGGCATGATCCTGAGCACAACTAGTTTTATAGCTTTTTATCGAAATGGCAATACGATTACGCAGGCGGATTATCACCGGGTGGCCACTACTAGCGACAGTACCGATTACGTCCGGCCACAGTCGCTGGTGGCCATGCCAGCACTGCGGACGCATTCGGTGGCGGTCATGAATCCCGGCCACGGCCTGCATCAACTGAGCCGGCGTGTGGGTGCTGACCGCTTCACCTACCTGGTGCACAGCCAACGCGAGCAAACGGTCAAGTTGCCACACCTCTATTACCCGGGTTATCAGGTGACGGTCAACGGCCAACGCCAGCGGGTCCGATGGAATCGGATGTCGATCTTGCTGGCGCACGTCCAGGCAGGCACCAATCGGATTCAGGTATTTTATCAGTCGACCGTGATTCAGCGCGTTAGTGTCTGGATTTCCGCGCTGGCATGGCTGGTTTTGCTGGTGTTTGGCGGTCGTCAATGGGTGATTACCCGGCGTAACCATCGCAAGCTAAATTAGTTTGCTGAACGATTGTTTTAACCACTGTGAATGATTAAACCATGATAGTTCCATGAGAAACCTTGACCTGAATGGCCTAGACTGGTAAATTAAGAAACAATATCTCCCGGGATTCCTAACCGAGCCTGAGACTAAAATTAAGAGGAGCGATATCAACTATGTCTAATTGGGACACGAAGTTTGCTAAAGAAGGATTCACGTTTGATGATGTTTTGTTAATACCCGCTGAAAGCCACGTTTTGCCGAATGAAGTTGACTTGAGTACCCAATTAGCACCGAACCTAAAGCTGAACGTTCCGTTTTTAAGTGCCTCAATGGATACGGTCACTGAGACCAAGATGGCCACGGCCATGGCCCGTAACGGGGGCCTCGGGGTCATCCACAAGAACATGAGTGCCGACAGTCAGGCCCAAATGGTCGCTGACGTGAAGGCCATTGAAAATGATGCCAGCAAGTATCCGAACGCCGCTGTCGACGCCAACAATCACTTGTTAGTCGCCGCTGCCGTCGGGGTCACTTCCGACACGTTTGACCGGGCCAGCGCCTTGCTCAAGGCTGGTGCCGACGCCATCATCATTGACACGGCGCACGGTCATTCCGCTGGGGTGCTGCGCAAGGTCGCTGAGATTCGCCAACAATTGCCAGACGCGACACTGATTGCCGGTAACGTGGCCACGGGTGAAGGTACGCGGGCGTTGTTCGAAGCCGGTGTCGACGTGGTCAAAGTGGGTATCGGCCCAGGTTCCATCTGCACGACGCGGGTGGTTGCCGGTGTCGGTGTGCCCCAATTGACGGCCATTTACGACTCAGCGCAGGTTGCGCGTGAATTTGGCAAACCGATCATCGCTGATGGCGGGATGAAATACTCCGGCGACATCGTTAAGGCCTTGGCTGCCGGCGGGAACGCTGTGATGTTTGGTTCAATGTTCTCCGGGACTGACGAAGCACCTGGCGACGTCATCGAAGACAACGGTAAGAAATACAAGACCTACCGCGGGATGGGGAGCCTGGCTTCCATGTCTCATGGGTCAGCCGACCGGTACTTCCAAGGCGGCGTGAACGAAGCCGACAAGCTGGTGCCAGAAGGTATCGAAGCCCGCGTGGAATACAAGGGCAGTGTCAACGACATCATCTTCCAAATGGTTGGCGGCCTGCGCTCCGGCATGGGTTACACCGGCTGTGGCACGATCCAAGACCTGATCAACGACGCCCAGTTCGTCCGTATCTCCAACGCCGGCCTGATCGAATCACATCCACACGATGTGCAGATCACCAAGGCTGCGCCTAACTACAAGTAAAAATTGATTGAACCGAAGACCATCCGTCTAGCTGTTGCTGGGGATGGCCTTTTTGCTAAAACTGGGGTTATGGCTACACAATATGGACTGGCCGCCTACCGTCCGCCAAATATGGGTCGGAACGCGGTGGGCGGACGGGTCGAGCCAAAGTTCGGTCTCAACACCTCGTCTTTGAGCTGAAAGGCCGCGTCTCAAAGATGCCAGTTACCTAACCAGCAAAAACCACTGGCAAGGTAACTCCCACGGCTGAACCCATATTTGGCGGACTCTCGGCTACAAGGGTGGTTACTAACTAACAACTAGTTTAGCCCGTGGCGTCGTCTGATTTTACTGTTGGCTTAATGGGTAGGACGACTTTAGAGCTTGGTGAATCCTTGCTAAGATTTCAAGCAAACAGAAAGACCATTTCGTAGACTGTCTGTGTTTTCCAGAGCAGGTGAAGCTGCAGGCAACGCCTATCGGAGTCGGGAGTGAAGAAAATTCTAGGCCCAGCCATCGAAAACATTTATCTAGTTATAGCTAGGAAATGTTTTTCGATGGGTAAGAATGAGGGGGCTGAGATGAGCTTCAGTGGGCCACGTGCCTAGTAGGAAATAGATTCAGATAATGCTACTGACCGCAGTGGGGTGAGTGTCAGTGACTGTGACGTAAATCGGCGTTGACTGGAAACAGGGGTAAAGCAATTGATGGTTAATCATCTCAGTAGCCGGGAGTTTGCCAAATATGAGCTCAGCCGTGGGAGTTCCCTTAGCGGCGGGGTTCATGCCGGTTAGGGAACTGGCGACTTTGAGACGCGCACTTCGGCTCGAAGTCGAGGAGACGAGACCGCTCTTTGGCTCGTCCCGTCGCCCACAGCGTTCCAGCTCATATTTGGCGAACGGAAGGCGGCCAGCGCAATCTACCCCAGCGAGTTTTAACCCCAGCTTAAACGCCAGGTTGGCGGCTGACCCGCAAATAGTGTAAGATTAAGGAATGGTAAAGTGCCTTACGCCCGACTAAAGGTTCGGGTTTTCCGGTCACGCTGCGGGATTTATTTGCTAAAATAGACGTAAACCTACGGGGAAGACCGCTAGTCAGTAATCTAGCTGGTAAAAGGAGATTTGCACGTTATGAAAATTTTAGTTGTCGATGATGATAAAGAAATTGCCCAATTACTTGAAATTTATATTAAAAATGAAGGCTACGAACCACTGACCGCTTACAACGGGAAGGAAGCCTTGACGAAATTACACACGACGCCGGATATCGCGCTGATGATTTTGGACATCATGATGCCTGAGATGAGTGGGATTGAAGTCGTGAAGGAAGTACGGAAGGATTCGCAGATTCCCATCTTGATCCTGTCAGCCAAGACCGGCGACATGGATAAGATTCAAGGACTGATCACCGGTGCCGATGATTACGTGACCAAGCCATTTAACCCCTTAGAGGTCATGGCGCGGGTCAAGTCACTGTTGCGGCGGAGCCAAGATCAAGTGACCGATGATAGCCCAGATATTTTGGACATCGGAACGCTGACCATCAACAAGGATTCCCACGAAGTCAAGACGATCGCCGGTAAGACGATTTCACTGACGGCCTTAGAGTTCGGCATCCTGTATCTGCTGGCGAGTCACCCCAACCGGGTCTTCTCCGCGGACGAGATTTTCGAGCGCGTTTGGCGGCAGGAAAGTATCGTTTCGGCCAAGACGGTCATGGTCCACGTGAGTCATTTGCGGGATAAGATCGAAGACGCCACCAACGGCGAAAAGGTCATTCAGACCGTTTGGGGCGTGGGGTACAAGATTGAATCGCACTAACCAATGTAAAGAGGGAAAAGGTATGGTTAAAACAAAAAAATCCCCAAAACAACGCCGCCAGGGGGCCGCAGCATGAAGCTGACCACCCGAGAAAAAAGCGCGTTGTTCATGGAGGGTGTCGTCACCGTAATCTTACTGCTGATGCTGAATCTGGCGCTGCTGGTGTTGATCAGCCAAGCCATCGAAAGCAACCCCGGCTTGCGGGACGGAATCTTTATTATCAAACGGTCCGTGGTGTTTGGCCCCAATCACTTCCAGCTATGGAGCTGGGAAAATGTCTTCATTGGCTTTATGGTGATTGCGGACGCCGTGGTCGTTTGGTGGCGGCTGATTCGGCGTTACCGGCAAATGCAGCTGCATCATATCATTGAAGAGCTGCATTACATTGCCAACGGTCATTTTGACCATCGGATTCCGTTTCGGGTCAGCGGTGACGTGCAACGGGTCGTGGACTCGGTCAATGCACTGGTCGATTCCGTGATTCGCTCGATGGACGAGGAACGGGCAATTGAGAAGTCCAAAGACGAACTGATCACCAACGTCAGCCACGATATCCGGACACCGTTAACGTCCATCATTGGCTATCTGGGGCTGATTGAAGACCAGCAGTATCACAGTGAGGACGACCTCTTAAAGTACACACACACGGCGTTTTTGAAGTCTAAACAGATGAAATCACTGGTGGACGACCTGTTCGAATACACTAAGGTCCGCCAGACGGACACGCCGCTGAGCTTGACGACGATTGATTTGGCCGCCATGCTGGAACAATTGGGCGCTAGTTTTGAGCTGGAGGCCCAGAAGAAGGGCATGACCATTGGCGCGTCCAGCGACCCCGCCAGTCTGATGATGGAGGCCGACCCCGAGAAATTGGTCCGCGTCTTCAACAATCTGGTGGCTAACGCCTTGAAGTATGGCGATGGCGGTAAGGAGATCAATTTGATTGCCAAACGCGTCACGGCCAATGAGTTGGAGGTCCGCGTGACCAACGACGGGCCGAAGATTCCGCAAGAGTCGCTGGCCCTCATCTTCGAGCGGTTCTACCGCGTCGAGGAGTCGCGCTCCAAAGAAACCGGTGGGACCGGGCTGGGATTGGCGATTGCCCAAAGCATCGTCGCCCTGCACGGCGGTTACATTTACGTGGAGTCCGACGACGACCTGACCAGCTTTGTCATTCATTTACCTGTAAAACACGATCACCCCTTGGCCATCCCCCAGCGGTTAAAAACGGCGGGACCGGGCAAGTAATGCTGCCGGGCGACCGGCGACTACATAAGATAGAGGAGTTTTGATGAAATGAAACGTTTAAAACAAGTTGTGATGGGCCTGGTAACAGCGATGACGCTGTTTGCCGGGAGCCTCAGTGGCTTCAGCGCGCCGGTGACGGCTCAGGCGGCCACCAGCAACGCCAGCACCACGGTCAACCTAAAGGCCAAGGCCGGTATCGCGGTCGACGCTAAGACTGGCCAGATTCTCTATGATAAAAATAGTGATCAGGCCCTGCCAGTGGCGTCGATGACCAAGCTGTTGTCGATCTATCTGGTACTCGACGCGGTCCACAGTGGCAAGTTAAAGTGGGACCAAAAGATCACGGTCAACCAGGCCACGGCGAAGGTTGCCCAAAACACGAACTTGTCCAACGTACCGTTGCGGGCGGGTCATAAGTACACGGTCAAATCCCTGTACCAGGCGTCCTTGATCTACTCGGCAAACGGGGCCATTGAAGCGTTAGGGACGGCGGTGGCTGGTTCCCCGCACGCCTTCGTCACGAAGATGCGGGCCCAAGCCAAGACGTTGGGCATGACCAACGTCAAGATCTATAACGCCTGTGGCCTGACCAACAAACAAGTCGGCAAGCTGGGGTACAGCAACGAAGCGGGTTCGGCGGAGAACGAATGGTCCGCCGCTGACCAAGCCAAGTTGGCCGTGGCCCTGCTCAACAAGTATCCGGAAGTCCTGAAGACCACGAGCGTCAAGAAGATGTGGTTCGAGAAGGGCACGGCGGATGCCACCAAGATGGAGAACTGGAACTGGATGCTCAAGGGTTTGTCCGCTTCCTATTCGAAGTTGCACGTGGATGGCCTGAAGACCGGGACGTCCGATGCAGCTGGTGCTAACTTTACCGGGACTGCCAATAACAATGGCAACCGGATTGTCACAGTCGTGTTGCACGCGGCCCACAAGTCAGAGACTGACCCGTCGCGTTTCCAACAAACCCAAAAGATGATGTCATACGTCTACAACAACTTCAAGACGGTGACGCTGAAGGCGGGTAGCCAGGTCGTTGGCAGTAAGACGGTCAAGACCAATGACGCCAAGCAGCCAACGGCAAAGACGGCGCTGGTCAACGGGCTGAAATTGTGGATCCGTAACGACCAAGTCGCTAGCAATGTCCAGTCCACGACGACGTTGAAGAAAAAGCTGACCACCAACAAGGCGCTGGAAGCCCCAGTTGCTAAGAACACTCAGGTGGGGACGGCCAACATTTCCCTGAAGGGGGATCAACTCGGCTTCTTGGGCAACACCAAGACCACGACGGTACCGTTGAAGGTCACTCAGACCGTGGAGAAAGCCAACGTCTTCGTCCGTATCTGGCGGTCGATCGTCGCCTTATTCTAAATAAATGCATTGCGGAGTCCGGGCCATGTGCTCGGGCTTTTTTTTCGTGGTTGATTTGAATCAAGGCCACAGGCTAAGGGCGCTGATAGACTAGGTTATGTTGTCAGGACCTGACTTTAGCGAATCTAGAAAATTAATTTATTTTGTCAAATGCCGTTGAATCGCTGGTGTCAAGCGGTTGGTAGCGATTTTGTGAATTGATTGATGGCCTGTTGTTGTTTTGACAAGTCAAGCATTAATGTGCGAAGATACTTTTAATATTAGCTGAGAACGCGCAATTTTAAGATTATTTTGAGGAAAAAGGGAGTTGGCATTCGTGAACATGATTAAAGGCGAATGGAATTACATCCGGCACAATCGGTTGATCTTGATCTCCGTACTAGCCATTATGTTTATTCCATTCCTCTACAGTATCTTCTTTCTGAAGTCGGTCTGGGACCCGTATGGGGAGACCGGCTCGCTGCCCGTCGCAGTTGTGAACCAGGATAAACCGGTCACGTATCAGGGGCAGAAATTAAATGTTGGGGATCAAACGGTTACCAATTTAAAGAAGAATCACCAATTGGGCTGGAAATTTGTATCCGCCAAGACGGCGGCAGATGGGCTGAAGCACCACAAGTACTACACCATCATTACGATTCCGAAGAACTTCTCGGCCAACGCGGCGACCGCACTGGATGCCCACCCGAAGAAAATGACATTTACCTACAAGACGAATGGCTCGGCCAACTACATCGCGCAGGTCATGAGTGAAGTTGGCTCCTCCAAGCTGGATAGCCAGATCCGGGCCAAAGTGACGAAGGCCTATGCCCAAGCCACGTTTAAGCAGATCTACGCGGTTGGCAAGGGGATGGACAAAGCTGCCAAGGGGTCTGCAAAGTTGAAAGACGGAACCGTGACCTTGACGGATGGCCTGAACACCTACACGACTGGGGTTCACACGCTGAACAATGGTCTGCAGGAAATGAAGACGTCCGTGACGCCACTGGCTAACGGGATTCAAAAGCTGACCACGGGGGCTTCAACCCTCCAAAGTGGCCTGTCGACCTACACGTCTGGTGTTGGGCAATTTGCTAGTGGGGTGGATACCTATACGAGTGGGGTTGGCCAATATACCAGCGGTGTTAACCAGTTCACTGGTGGGGTCTCCAAGCTGAGCGCGGGGATGCCAAAGCTGACGGCCGGCACGTCACAACTGGCTAGTGGGGCTAACTCGTTGAAGAGTGGGACCTACAAGTACGTTGATGGAGTTTATACACTGAACTCTGGTGTGAAGACACTGGGGAAGGGCTCGACTTCTTTGGCTAGCGGCGTGACGAAGCTGGCTGATGGGAGTAAGACTTTGAACTCTGGGTTGAGTACTTTGAGTGGTAACTCAAGTACTTTGAATTCTGGTGCCAGTCAGTTAGCGGTCGGGGCTACTAACCTTAAAGATGGGATTAATACATTAGAGGGACAATTGGCAAGCCTGACTAGTGATGAGACTGCGAAAGAACTTGAAAAGGCCAAGGCCCTGGTTGCTGCTTTACAGCAATTACAAGGTTCAGGGCTGGATACTTCTGCTGCAGATATTTATAGTGATGCAAAGAGTTTAGCAGCAGCACAACAAGAATTGGCTCAGGCGATGGCAACTGAAAAGGCTACCGCTGAAAAGCTTAAACAAGAAGCAAATAGTAATTCTAGTACAACTGCTCCTGCTGCTGTGACAGGTGTGACGAGTGTTAAGGAAGCGACAAGCGCTGCAGAAGCGACCGCTGATAAGATTGCTTCATCGGCAGGGGACAGTGAGGCTGTGAAGACTAACACCAAATTGTTAAAAGAACAATTAGCAAGAATCAGTGCAGCCACTGCCGCAGTCAAAAGTGATAATACAACTTCTGGAAATACGTCAAGTAATATTTCTAATACAGCTATTGATTTAACAACTGCTCAGGCCAATGTTGAGGCGGCTTATGCTAAGTTGACGGAAACTGTTCGAGGAACAATGACAAGTCTGCAACAATTGCAGTTATCAGCTGTCCAGTCAGAAGCTGTAGGAACATTACTTTCCCAAGACCCTAGTGAATTAAACAGCGTTTTAAGCAACTTGTCAGCTCAAATTACTCAATTACAAGGATTAACAACTACTGAAGCAAAGCAAAAGTTGAAGGCACTTAGTGATGGTGCTGCAGAACTGAGTGCAGGAGCAAGCCAATTGAGCACAAAACTTCCTGAGTATACCTCTGGTGTAGACAAAGCCTTCGCGGGATCAACTCAGTTAAACGATGGCTTAGCAACTCTCAACAGCCAAGTCCCAACCTTAACCAACGGGGTTACCCAGATCATGAACGGGACTGCCAAGTTAGCTAAGAACGGTGGCACGTTGAAGAGTGGGTCCAAGCAGGTCGCTTCTGGTGCCAACCAGTTGAACTCTGGCTTGAAGACGGCCGCTTCTGGTGTCAACCAACTGAACGCCAACACGGGTAAGCTGACTGCCGCTGGCAACAAGCTCAACGCCAACACGCCGAAGTTGACCGCTGCTGGCAACAAGTTGATGAGTGCTTCCAGTCAACTGAACAATGGTGCGGGTCAATTATCATCTGGCTTGAACACCTTGAACGGTAAGATTCCAACGCTGACCAGTGGGGTTAACCAACTGGCCGACGGGTCACAACAACTGGATAACAACAGCAATAAGCTCATGCAAGGGGCTAACCAGTTGAAGAACGGGAACGGCACGTTAGCCAAGTCATTGAAGAGTGGGGCTGATCAGATTCAGAACCAACCACTGACTAGCAAGACGGCTGACATGTTCGCGGCACCAACTAACTTGAAGCACGAAAGCTACAGTTACGTGCCAAACTACGGTCACGCGCTGGCACCTTACGTGTTGTCCGTTGCCCTGTACGTTGGGGCCTTGGTCTTCAACTTCGCCTTCCCAATTCGGAAAGTCTCTCGTGAAGACGGAACCGCTACGGGTTGGTACTTGAGTAAGGTCTCCATTGGCGCAGTCGAAGGACTGGCCATGGGTGTGATCGAACCAGTCTTGATGATGTTAGGCGGCTTGACCGTTGATCACCCAGGTCAAATGATTCTGATTTCCATCTTCTTCGCGGAAGCGTCGATGTTTATCGTCATGTTCCTGTCAATGCTACTGGACAACCCTGGTCGTTTCATTGCCATGGTTCTCCTGATGCTGCAACTTGGTGGTTCCGGTGGGACGTTCCCAATGGAAGTTACCAACCACTTCTACAACATCGTGCACCCATTCTTGCCAATGACTTACTCGATCCTCGGATTCCGGCAAGCCATTACGTCAGGGATGCAAGGCATGGTCGGTCAAGCGCTGTGGGTCTTAGCACTCTTTACCATCATTGGTTTATCCCTGCTGTGGCCAACGATGGTTTGGCTCCAGAAGAAGCATCTCATGGGCAAGTCACAATTGGATGATAATCAGAAGCTCCAAGCAGTTGAAGATCCAAATTCCAATTCACATTCATAAAATAACGGAAGCGTCGTAAAGCCACTGGTTTTGCGGCGTTTTTTGCGTATAATGGATGCCATTGAGAGAAAAGAGGGACCTAGACATGTCAGTCAGTTTTCGCTTAGCAACAGCCGCGGATCAACCGCGCATCGTCGAGATTTATAACCAAGCCATCGCCACCAAGGGAAGTACCGCGGACCTGACAGTGACCACCGTTGCCCAACGCCAATCGTGGTTCGCCGAATTTTCCGCCGATCATTTTCCGCTGTGGGTAATCGCAGATGAGGGCCGAGTCGTCGGTTACGTGGGGTTGGAACCCTACAGTGATCGCGCAGCCTACGCCCAAACGGCCGAAATTGCCCTGTATCTAGCTTCCGAGGCCCAGGGCCATCACTTGGGTGGCCAGGCCATCCAATGGGCTGAGAGCGCCGGGAAACGGCTGGGACTGCACGCCATTATTTCGCGAATTTTTGGGCACAATCAGGCGAGTCGTCATTTATTTGAGAAACACGGTTATGAGCACTGGGGCCACTTGCCAGCAATCGCTGACATGCAAGGCTTTAGCGCTGATTTGGAAGTCTACGGCAAGCATTTCTAGGGAGCCGTTAGGGATGAAAATTCGCTGGTTTTTTTCACAAACTTTTAATTAAACCGGGGTAGATTGCGGATTCTCTTTGCTAAATATCAGAAGTGTTATATGAAAATAGCATGAAACATGTTAAAATATCATCGTGTGGTTTTATCATGTAAACCCATTAACTTGCTTCATATCTCAGAGTATTCGACGGAGGCAAACATTCTTGAATAAACGACGGCCAAACCCCAAGCAGGTGCCGGACCCCAATGAACCCTTATGGCGGTCGACGCTGCGGGTAGCCATGCCCCTTAATTTGAGTTACATTCCGATTGGGCTGGCTTGTGGGATTTTGCTACACGCGGCAGGGTTCAATACCTTACTGACTGGATTGGTTTCAATCTTGATCTTTTCTGGTGGGGCACAATTTTTAATTGCCACGATGTTGACCATTAATTCCCCACTACTTTCAATTGTTTTGATGTTGTTCTTTTTGGAATTACGGTATGCATTACTGAGTTCGAGTTTATCGCCTTACTTAAAAGGCCAGTCCAATCGCTTCTTATTTGCGTTTGCGATTTCTTTAAACGATGAAAATTACGCCATTAACTACTTAAAATTTGCCACGGATAAAAAGTGGACGGGCAAGGAAGCCCTAATGGTGGAGCATTATTCCTTGCTGTTCTGGGCCGTCAGCAACGTTATCGGGAGTCTGATCGGTAGCGCGCTGAAGATTGACCTGGGTGTCGTGAACTTTGCGTTAACGGCCTTGTTCTTGTACATGATCGTGATGCAGATCAAGAACCGCCTGACCATTGTGATCTGTCTGGTCTCAGGGGTCTTGGCGGCGGTCTGCATGATGCTCACCAAGAGTACGTTAGGGCTAGTTATTTCGACGATTATCGCTTCATTGATTGGGTTCTTCTTGGAAACCACGCTGCGGAAACACTTGCCGGCGAGTCATTGGCTGTGGAAGTTACGGAGTCCGGGGTCCAAGAAGTCGACCGTGGAAAGCGAATCGGATGCTAATTAGGATACAGGAGACGCTATATGAGTGCAGTTAATACGTGGAACAGTACGCAACACTTTTGGTTGATCATTCTAGGCTTTTGCGTTGCCTTCGTGCCGCGCTTCCTTCCCTTGATGTTATTCACCAAGCGGGCCATTCCTGAATGGTTCAACGAATGGATGAAATTTGTGCCGGTATCGCTATTTACGGCGCTGGTCGTGAAGGATGTCTTCATCGACAGTGCGACGTACCAAATCATCTTTACCCATTTTTCCGAAATGATTGCGGCTGTGATCGTCGTCATCATTGCTTATCGCACGCGATCCATGGCCATTTCGGTGATTACAGGATTGATAGCTGTTTTCCTGTTGTCTATGTTTATTGCGTGAATTGATTTAGTTGAATGAGTCTTATGTAGGGCGGAGCCGGTTTGGGGCTCCGCTCTTTTTCCATGCTTAGGGGTTAACTAAACTAGGCAGTATAAGGTTTGTTGGTAGCAGTCAATTTGGTAAGTGTATTTTCAGCAGCTAGCAAATTTTTCGCAGCGTCTAAAATCTGAGTATAATTTTTTGAGCCTTTGATTTTGTTACCCGCGTCTCTATAAGCTTTTGAGCTTTCTCCAGTGCTACTTACCTTAGCATCGAGGTCGGTACCAAACTTAGTACTAGCGATTGGATCTTTTTGGGGAGATGCTGTCTTTGCTTCAGTGATTTGTCCCTTGATGAGTTCCAAGTAAACGGCACGAGTGTTTTGTTGGTCATGCGTTGCGTTCTCATTTTTGATATTTCCAATTGCATTATCGAAGTCTTTTTGAGCATTCTCAAATTCAGTCTTAGCAGTCTTATAAATAAACTGAGTATGAACGACTTCATGCGGCTTGCTCTGTGGCTTTTCCTTATCCTTCGCAGGCTTCTTCCCCTCATCAGGCTTAGCCGGGGCAGGGGTAGTCGAAGCAGGCGTCTCGGTAATCACGCCATCATCGATTGCTTGGACAGCCTTCTTCACTTTATGCGTGTAAGTCCGGGCCTTCAAACCGGCCTTAGTTGCCTTGATCTTGAACTTCAGCTTAGACAGGTTATTCTTCTTGACCTTAACCGTGAACTTGCCTTTCTTGTTCGCCGTAGCTGAAGCCTTTTCCCCGTGCTTCAGCTTCATCAGCGTGATGTGTGACTTGGCCGTCGTGTAACCGGTGACCTTGTGCTTCGTGACCTTGACGTGGGTGATTTTGGCAACTGACTGGTGCGTGGTCTTGGCCGCCAAGGCACTGACTTCCCCACCGGTAACAATTGAGAGCAACGTTGCGGCCATAACAATCTTCTTCATGTCCATAACAAATATAATCCCCTTTATAACTTGATGTACCAGCATTTCTGCTGGTGAAACCACTATATCATGTTGACAACCTCAGCAAAAGAAGAGATGTCAATCAGACACAAAGGTTTATATCGTTAGCAGTGTTAATCGCCAATGGTGACGGCAATCCTGGGGCACCACTTTTTATCCATAAATTTTGTAATACTGGACATTACCATTTTCCAACAGGGGAGAACGACAAATAAAAAAGAGCTTGGGCAGAAGTCCCAAACTCTGGTAGATCAAGATTCGATTGTTGAATCGAAGTCGTTACGACCGTTTAAAATCAATCCCAGGCCGGTCTTAATGCAATTCTTCCGGCGTGTAACTGTTATCCAGGACCCACAGCTCATCCATCAAGGAGCTGACCTTGGTGCGGGCATTCTCTAAGGGCAGCATTTGCGGATAGAGGTCAAGTCGTTGATCAAGCATGTCATCAATACGTGCGTCCAGGAGGGCCTTTTGCTGGGTGGCGCGATCGATTGCCGCTTGGTCATGATTGGCCGTTGCGGTGGCTAGGTCCTTGTCGACAAGTTGCAGATTCACGCGTTGCACGTGGATTTCAGTCGTCAAGGCGTCGATTTTATCCGCCACGGGTTGGAGCTGGGACTTGACTTGGTAATAGGTCGCCTTAGCCGCAGCGACTTGGGCCTTTTTGGCCGCAATCTTGCGGTCCTTGGCCGACAAGTTGCTTCCCGGTTGGCTTGGGGTCGTTGGCTTGGTTGGCGTCGACGGGCTGGCTGGGCCAGTGGGCTTTGTCGGTTTCGTTGGCTTATTTGGCTTGGTTGGTTTAACTGGTTTCGCTGGTGTTGTCGGTTTCACGGGCTTGGCTGGCGTCGTTGGCTTCACCGGTTTCGTCGGCTTGCTTGGCTGACTTGGCGTAACCGCCGCAGGGTGGTGTGGCTTGGCCTGTGCGCGTTTGATCTGTTTATTTGAGAAGGTCCGCGACTTGAAGCCGGGCTTGGTCGCCTTGAGTTTGAATGACAATTTCGTCAGATTTTGCTTCTTCACCGTGATGGTAAACTTACCGACCCGGTTGGCTTTACCGCTGGCAAACGACTTCCCCTGAGCGTTTACCAAACGGATGTGGGCGTACTTGGTGGTCTTGCCGGTCAGGCGGTGCTTGGCCAGCTTGATCTGCGTGAGCTTGCTGATTGTGTGGCTCTTGGCCAGCGCGTTGACTTCTCCCCCGAAAGCCATCGTCAATGCCGCTGCGACCAGTAGTGCTGGTTTAATCCCCATAGTCATGATGAAATTTTCTCCCCATTCTCTTTTTTGTTAACACAATTCAATTGCGTACCATCAGTCTAACATGAACCATTTGAGAAAAAAAGCGGAGATGAAAATCACAAACAAAGATTGAGGGGCAAAAGTTCACAAATCATAGGATAGTGGAAATTGCCGGATAATAGGGAAGAGAACGCTTACGGAAAACTCAAAATTCACAACCGAATATAAATAAGATTGTGAAAAAACGGCTGTAAATTACTAGACCACCCCAGCATCGCCTTCTCAAGACTGATTATGAAATTCAAGATACCTGGTCATCAAGACTAGCTATACGCAGGCACACAAAAACACCCAGCCACCGGTGATCAATCCGTTAGCTGGGTGTTTTTAAGTGAATGATCCGCGGTCACTCACCTGATTTGAATTAGTCCGCTACCTTGGCGTGGGTCTCATCATACATGTAATCCCGCGTCATGGGTAACATCCGGGCAGACGGGCCCTTGGAAATCAAATACTGAATCACGTCAATATTACCAGACTTGAAGGAAGCTGCGCAAGCTTGGAGATAAAGATCCCACATGCGGACGAAGTTTTCGTCAAACATCTCGGCAACCTCGTCGCGGTGTTGATTGAAGTTTTGGTCCCAGATCTCCACGGTCTTTTGGTAGTGACGACGTAGAGGTTCCATGTCGTCGATCTGCAGGCCGTTTTCGATGATGTGGGTCGTGTTTTCAATCAAGCCGGGTACGTAGCCACCGGGGAAGATCCACTTGTTCAACCAACCGTTATTAGCGCCACCCTGTTGCCGGGTGATTCCGTGAATCAAGGCGACCCCGTCGTTCATCAGGTACTTTTGGACGCAGTCGAAGTATTGGCCCAGGTTTTCTTGGCCAACGTGTTCGAACATACCAACAGAGGTGATGTAGTCCCACTGTTCGTTGCCTAGTTCACGGTAGTCTTCCAGGCGAACTTCGGCGACGTCTTGCAGGCCTTCATCTTGGATGCGTTGGTTCACGTAGTCAAATTGTTCTTGGCTCAGCGTGATCCCAGTCACGTGCAGACCGTAGTCCTTGGCCGCCGTGAGCATCAAGGTCCCCCAGCCACAACCAATGTCCAGCAAGGTCTTGCCGGGTTGTGGGTTGAGCTTCTTGATGATGTGGTGAACCTTGTTCATTTGCGCCGTGTAGAGGCTGTCCTCGGGCGTTTCGAAGTAGGCACAGGAATAAGTCATGGTGTCATCCAACCAGAGCTTGTAGAAGTTGTTACCGATGTCGTAGTGGTTCTGGACGTCGGCCTTGCTTTCCTTTTCCGTGTGCTTTTGCTTAGGTAAGAAATGAATGAACTTCTTGTTGTGGAAGAAGCTATCGGCGTTTTCGTAGGCCGCTGTCAGCAGGTCTTCGATACTGCCGTCAATTTCAATCGTCCCATCCATGATGGCTTCCCCCAACGCGATAGAGGCGTTGCGGGAGATTTCCTTGACCGGAATGGCCTCGTGAATGGTAATCGTGATGTCGGGAGTGCCAGTCCCATAAACATCGGAAGAGCCGTCCCAGTAGTTAACGCGGACGGGGATGTTAAAGGTGTGGCTGAGAAATGTTTTGTAGAATGTTTTTTCAAGCATGTCAGGAGTCCTTTCCGGTTTTCTCTTAGATTTGGACACAAGAAAACGAAATTTACTTAAGCCATTATACGCCTTTAATGGGAGAAAGGGTAAGGGGTGACTTGGTGTAACCGCTTAACATTAATTTGCCATGAGGGCATAGCAAAAATGACGGATTCTTAAATGCGGCATGGTATAATGGACTTACAATTAACCAGCGGAGGTCTTTCATTTGAAAAAATGGGTATGGGTCGTGGCAACAATCGTTGTGGCACTGCTGATTGGTGGGTACGCGTATTCCAATCATCACGCGACAGCCAAGGAGTACCAAGCGGCAATGGCCAACGGTCGGACTGCCATCCAAGCAAAACATTATACGCAAGCGGAAAGTTATTTCCAAAACGCCTTGAAACGGCGGCTAAACGACAAGCCAGCCCAACGCTACCTGACGCAGACCCAACGGTTCGTGTCAGCGGAAAATGCGTTGAGCGACCTGAAGTTTGCGAGCGCTGAAAAGCACTACACGGCGGTCAAAAATACCACTGATGCATCAAACGTCTTAGTGACGCGCGCAACGGCAAAGGTCAAGCAGGTCAAGGAAATTCGCGCCAACGTTAAGCAATTTAAGAAACTCTTGAAGACGGCTAGTGGCCAGAACCTGGCATTGAACTATGGCCAATCCAACACGACGTTAGACGAGCTCTTTAACAACGCCAAGTTCCGGCAGAAGTACTACAAAGACTTGTACGACCAAGCCTTAGCCTTACGCAAGGCCAACAATGCCGGACAAACGGCGGCTGCCAGTTCTAGTAGCGCTAACAGCAGTAGTGCTGCCGCAACCAGCTCTAGCAACGGGACGTCGACCAGCAGCTCCAGCGCGTCACTGACGTCTTCTGAGCAGTCGGCGGCCAACAACTATTCCGGGAGTAACGAATACACCGTGACTCAGAAGCAAAAGGAATTGAACGGCAAGACCATCACAGCAGCTCAAATCGACAACGCCCGTAAGACCATCAACGCGGCGGGCGGTCAAGCCGATGCCATGAGTGATCAAGACGTGCGGGTCGCCTTGCAGACGGCTAACAAGAAGAACATGTCGTTGACGCAATACACGAAGCAATATCTCAAGTAAGCCAGTCGGTTCACGGATCATCCTACTGAATCGCTACGCAGGCGTGGTTAACCCCTTGTGGGTTAGGCACGCCTGTTTTTTAGCACTACCTTTTTGGGTAAGCGAGGTTGAGCGTCTGATTTTATGGTGATCATTAAAGTTGATGAAGCCAGAAACCTCCGTCAGCCAGCAGTTCCGCCTGCTATGGGGAACACCTCCAGCCTGGGAAGCGGTCTTCCGGTTCGCTTGAAAGCCTGGTCAAACCACCAGTCTTTCAAGTCGTCCCGCCCAGTAACCTGGCAAAAGACGCCAGCTAACTGGGCCGACACAGCTGGCTACACTACTGGCTGACTCCGGCAACGTGGTGCTTATCAGCAACTACGTGTTCATCTCAATCCAATGGCAAAATCAGATGACACCACGGGTTAAGCTAATTGTTGACTAGCCATCACTCTAGTAGCCGAGAGTCCGCCAAATATGGGTTCAGCCGTGGGAGTTACCTTGGCAGCGGTCTGGGCTGGTTAGGTAACTGGCGGTTTTGAGACGCGGGTTTTCGGCTCAAAGCCGAGGCGTCGAGACCGCACTGTGGCTCGACCCGTCCGCCCACCGCGTTCCGACCCATATTTGGCGGACGGTAGGCGGCCGGTTCGAACCGGGTAGCGGGACATAACTAGTTTTATCGGACGCTGAGAGTCTAGTCGATTTTTACCTTTAAATCTAAGTGAAATAACTAACATTTCAATCACCTAGTCAACGAGTTCAGGTTATTTTCGCAACGCGTTGGTCGGTTCAAAATGTCAAAGTCACGGCTGGCCTGGTTTTGTCTCATCCTAAAGGGGCCACACTCCTGGCACATGAAATTAGGTTGCCCATTAAAGAGTTCACGCAATTAGGTAAGAAACCTTACCTTTCACAACGTTTTGAGGTAAAAACTTGACATGTAAGGTAGGTTAGTAAACAAATTGGTTAATCAACTGAACGGGTAAATTACTGATGTCTTCAAGCGATTAACCCTATCATACCGGGCCGCAGCGGCATTTTTCCGAAAATTCGCAGTAAAATCCCGCCGAAAATTCGCGAGTCATAATCCCAGCATAATTTGTAAAGAGGAATTACTATATAGTTAGAATCAGAATCTACAAGGGGGGTTAGGTAACACGGCCCCCACAATAAGCGGGTGAGCACCAACCTTGGGGGATGGGGCAACCTAAACTGATTTGATTCCCGAATCACCACAAGCTATTGGGGGAGTAGTGTTACCAAGAAAATTATGATTATCAACAAACACATTATGCGCACCACCAATGAAAAACAGGTTTTGCAGCAGATTGTGAATGCTGGCCCAATTTCTCGGAGCCAGATATCACGAAATCTTAGTCTGAACAAGGTGACGGTCTCGGATATTTATAGTCAGTTACTTCATGAAGGGTTGATCCGTGAGGTTGGTCACGGTGTCAGCACCCGGAATGGTGGACGGAAACCAGTGATGGCATTGCTAAACGTGGGGTATGGTTATGTCATCAGTATTAACATCTTGCGGTCACGCTTCTCAATGATCACCTGTCGGTTGGACGGGCGGTCCGAGAACTACGAGAGTATCTCGACGCGAGATGTGGACTTGACCTCAGTCCTAGATATGATTGATGAACGGATCAATCACACCGTGGCGGCCAGCGAAACGCGGCTGCTCGGGATTGCTTTTGGTTTGGACGGCACGATTTACGAAAACCAGATCTTAGGGGCCTCATTGAAGGGCTTTAAGAACTTTGATTTGGCGAAATACTTTAGTGATAAATTTCAGGTCCCAGTTGTTTTAGAAAACTTAGCCAATGAGTCCGCTATCTATGAACGTGATTTCGCGGGTGAAGGGGTCTATCGTAACCTCATCTCCGTCACGATTCGGGACCAAGTCGCTGCGGGTATCGTGGCGGAAGGTCATCTGTATCGCGGTCACAACGGCGAGGCTGGCAACATCGGGTGTTGTCCATTGGCAGACCGGTACCAAGAAGATAATATGGAAACGGTCAACCACTACGTCGCCGAGGGCAATGTCTTACAACGGATCATGGCCTATCAACACTTAGACCGAGTAGACGTGAACCGCATTCGGCGGGACTACTTAGGTCACCGGCCAGAACTGTTGCACATTTTGGATGAATTTGCTTACTACCTGGCCAAAGTGTTGGGCAACCTGTCCAGTACCTTTGCCCCTGACGCCATCGTGGTCAACGCGCCGATCCTGGAGCTGTTGCCGGAATTAATGGATCAGGTCCGCGAGTATGTTGGCCAGCTTGACATTTGCCGCAAGGCGCCGTTACTTTTGACCAAGAACTCCAAGGAAGCTTCCCTCATGGGCGGGGCTTCCGCCATCATCCACCGGGCCTTGGCCTTGGATGACCTGCAATTGACGTTTGGCAATCAACGGTCGGCAGTTTTAGAGGAAGTTGAATCGTAAATAGGTAAGCTGAGCCTGGGCCTGGTGCCTGGGCTTTTTTTCTGCACTATCCCAGAATTTTAGATTTTGACCGCACTTGACGAAAACAATGCGAGATTTAGCCGAGATACGGTATAATAAAGCTATTATGGGATGGGGGAATTCACAAGTGAGTTTATGGCAACGCTTTGTTGAAAACGTTCGGCTCCGGCGCTTTACCGTACTGGCCTTGATTATCTTTGTACTCTGGCTGATTCGCGCGGAAATGAACATGATTCTGTTGACGTTTATCTTTACCTTTCTGGTGCTACAGCTAGTCAAAGCGATTCGCAAGGTGGTCAAGCTACCGCCGGCATTGATCGTGACGGTCACCTACGTCGTCGTGATTGGCGCGCTTTACTGGGCAGTGACCACGTATTTGCCACAGATCTTGAATTCCTCGATTCACGGGATTGAGAACCTGTACAAGTTCTATCAAAATCCAAAGAATAACAGTAATGAGATTATCAGTTATGTCACGAATTATATTCAGACGTCAGACATCGTCAATCAGCTCCAGAACGGGGCGAAATTGGTGCTGACGTACATTTCTACGATTGGGTCATTTGGCGCGACCCTGTTCATGTCCATGATCTTGAGCTTCTTCTTCACGATTGAAAGCAAGCAAATGGGTGAGTTCTCCAAACGATTCTTGACCAGCACGTACGGGTGGTTCTTTTCCGATATTAACTTTTTCGCCACGAAATTTGTTAACACGTTCGGGGTCGTCTTGGAGGCACAGTTCTTCATTGCCCTGTGCAATACCGTGATTACGACGATTGTGCTGGCGATTATGGGGATGCCACAACTGCCGACGCTGGCGATTATGATTTTTATTTTAAGTCTGATTCCGGTGGCCGGGGTCATCGTGTCCATCGTGCCGCTGACCATCCTGGGCTACTCCGTTGGCGGGTTCCGCTACGTCGTCTATATTCTGGTGATGATCGTGGTGGTCCACGCGCTGGAAGCCTACGTGCTGAATCCCAAGTTCATGTCGAGTCGGACTGAATTGCCCATCTTCTACACGTTCGTCGTGTTGCTGGCGGGTGAGCAGTTATTTGGCGTCTGGGGCCTGATTGTTGGGGTGCCAATCTTTACGTTCTTCTTGGACATTCTGGGCGTCCGGCCGGTTCACGGCCTACATCCAGCACCACACGTGGATGTGAAGAAGCTGCGGGAGATTCGTCGCAACCATAGTCAAAATAACGATAAGTAAGTGAACCAACGCAACGGACGGCCTGAGTCAAAGGGGCCGTCCGTTTTGGTGTGACGGGCTTCACAGGAATCTCACAGAAGAAAACGGTTACATAAAAAGAAGCCGTCAATTTAGCTGAAATTAGCGGCTAGATGGTGTAAAATGACAAGGTATTCTACGACAGAAAGAGGTTATAAGTGATGGCAAAATTAGTATTGATTCGCCACGGCCAAAGTGAATGGAACTTGGCAAACAAGTTCACCGGCTGGGTTGACGTTGATTTAAGCGAAAAGGGTGTTGAAGAAGCCAAGGCTGCTGGTCAAAAGATCAAGGAATCTGGCATGAAATTCGACTACGCTTACACGTCAGTTCTGAAGCGGGCAATCAAGACGTTACACTACGTTTTGGAAGAATCCGACCAACTTTGGATTCCAGAAACCAAGACTTGGCGTTTAAACGAACGTCACTACGGTGCTTTACAAGGCCTGAACAAGAAGGAAACCGCTGAAAAGTACGGTGACGACCAAGTCCACATCTGGCGTCGTTCTTACGATGTCTTGCCACCACTCTTGGACGCAGACGCTGAAGGCTCAGCTGTGAAGGACCCTCGTTACGCGAACTTGGATCCTAACATCGTGCCTGGTGGGGAAAACTTAAAGGTTACCCTGGAACGTGTTATGCCATTCTGGGAAGACCAAATCGCACCTAAGTTGCTTGACGGCAAGAACGTCATCATCGCCGCTCACGGTAACTCACTGCGTGCCCTTTCCAAGTACATCGAACGGATCAGTGATGATGACATCATGAACCTTGAAATGGCAACCGGTGAACCAGTTGTCTACGACTTCGATGACAAGTTAAACATGACTAACAAGACGAAGTTGGGCAAGTAATTTCCAACTGACTCGAAGCCGCCTCGTTTGTGGGGGCGGCTTTTTCGTGGGAAAAAATGTCATTAGCGGTCACTAGGGTCGCCAAAAGTCAGGTGAAAATTTGATTGAATTGAGAGCTTATCGTGCAGAGAACTTGGAGGCCGTGATACGGCTGTTTCGAGAAACAGTAGTCAAGGTCAATCGGCAAGATTACTCTTTGAGACAGATAGAGGCATGGCTGGGAACTGACACCGCGGATGTTCGGGCTGACTGGCAGATATCTTTGTTGGCTCATCATACTTATTTAGCCTGGTTAGCTGGCGAGTTGTTGGGGTTCGCTGATATGACGACAACGGGCTATTTAGATCGGTTGTTTGTCAGTGCAAACCATCAAAGCGAAGGTATTGCAACGAAGCTGCTGGTGGCCTTAGAACAGGTTGTTCCGGCTGGCTTATATACCACTGAATCCTCAATTACAGCACGACCATTCTTTGAAGCACAAGGGTATCGTGTGGTGAAAAGAAACGTGGTTGTTCGGGATGGCATCGAATTGATTAATTTTACAATGACAAAATACGCATAAGAAAAGAGATTGAATTTGGCAGACAAAGAAGTATCACAGATTGAAATGATGAAGATTATCGCGCTGTTTCGTAAGGAAGGCTTCAAGGGAGAGTATGAATCCTTCCAACGGGTCAGCGGCACTGACCGGGAGTTCTTCGTGGTTATGAGTAATGAACAGGGCATCAAAGCACTGTTTCGGGCTAGCTTGATGTTGAACGCTGTGGAGTTCCAGTATGTGTTGGATGATAAGCATACGTTTGTGATAGAAACGGTTGAAAAATAGAATAGTTAAGGCAACAAGGCTGCATGGGCTTTTTTGTGAATAGGTCGATACTTATTTAGATAAAATATCGAGGAGAAGCTTAAATGAATTCAATTGTGTTAGTTGTTTTGATAATTGGGGCTGCAATCTGGCTTATTTCATCTAATCAGGAAAAGAAAAGATTGGAAGAGAAAAAGGAATTAGAGAGGCAGCAGCTTGAGTACCAAGAAAAAGAGATACTTAAGTATCAAGAAAAAAAGACACCTGAAGAATGTTTAAATCAGGAAATGTTTAAGGCAAAAAAGTTGTTACAAGAACGCCAAGAAGAAAACGAAGCGAATATTCGAAAGAAAAAAATAATCGAGGAAGAACAGAAACAAATTAAGCAGAAGAATTCGCATCAAGAGCAATCTGTTGTTGAATCTAAAGATGTAATTAGAGTTAATTTTCATTTCAACTATTTTTATGAGGATGAATTGAAAGCGATTATTGTTGTCTTTAACGAGAAGACCGACTGGTTAGACTATAAGACAATTATGCGTAATTCCGAAGAATATTCGAAGAAATTGTATCACTACTTGCGAGATAATAGTAAGGAAATGAAGCGACAATTAGGCCTGACGGAGGATGTGGATATCTATTTACTTCCAAAGTTTAGTACATCTTCCCATTTACAAGAAGTGTCAGAGTGGATTTTGTCTCAAAAGAGTCAAGTATTGAATCAATCTTTGGTAAAAATTAATTCGAATGGTGATCTGGTTGGTGGTGAAGTTAAGAAGGTTTTAAATCCTGATGTTGCACTAGCACGAACGGATGATCAATCTGAACTGAGTCAGCTTATGAATGTACTGGACTACTTTGTTCAGTCAGACGTGATAATAGTATATTTTAAGAATGAAGCGGCGTGTCAACAAGTCCTTGAAAAAATTACAGATAGTTTCCAAGCGGCAGCTAATTTCTGTGGATTGATGATTCAGATGAAGAGTAAGTTTGAAGAAATTGAGCTATTCGAGACGCCAATTTCACTCTGTTTAATGCCAATTTCCACTCACAGCAGTAATGAAGCGGCTGAAATGATGAATTTAATGTTAACTGAGAATGACAACATACTAAAGAAATTTCTAGTCGTTATCGATAAACAAAATCAAGTCACTGAAGGTGCCTTAGTACGTAATATACCGGAAGATATGCTGGCAAAAATTAATAAGCGACAAGGGCTGCGCAGTGAATCGCGGTTAAACGTTAAGATGGATTTGGAAGATAGTTGTGATCAAAATCAGGAGAAATCCGACAATTTTAATGTTTATGAGTGGTTTATCCAAGAAACTGGAGAAATCTTTTTTGTTGGTGTGGGGTATGGTAATAGGCGGCCTTTAGTTAAACAAAATGATTTGTTTAAGCGGGTGAGAGAGAAATACCAAACTGATTATCGTTTTACTGGCAAGCAATTGAGTAAGCGCGCAGCCAATAAACTAAAGCTGGGAACGATAAAGAAAGATTTGGATGCTGGGAATGTTTTGACTAACATTCAAGTGCCTATTGGCTATGCTGGAGGAATGAGTACTTCAGCAGAGAAAACTGGTTTTGGAGCGCGACAATATTCTTATTTGAAGGCTCCTCAGATTATAGGAAATATTGTTGAGACACATTATCAGTTACTTGAAAGTGCAGAAACGTATGATAAAATTGAGAGTCAATACTTAAAGAAAATATGTGTGCCGACTTATGCATTAAACGCAGAGAAGTCATTGTATTTTAAGAGTAAATCGGGTAATACTGCGAAGCTGATTGAGCGGCTTAAAACTGAGATTAAGGAGAGAACGGATGCTAAGATCTATAAATCATTAGCGAAATCAGCGGATTCAGTTATCTTAACTAATGCTCCCAGACCAACCCATGTTAAAGACTTGCATGATAGGGGATATAAAGTATTTCACATGATTGATGTTGCTAGATTCTTGGAGATTGATTTGGAGCAAGTTACACGAGAGTTTGAATAGCAATGTTGAAGAGTCGTAAGCTGTACGGTTCGTCACTAGTGACCGAAAATTTAGATAAGAGAAAAGAGATTGAATTTGGCAGACAAAGAAGTATCACAGATTGAAATGATGAAGATTATCGCACTGTTTCGTAAGGAAGGCTTCAAGGGAGAGTATGAATCCTTCCAACGGGTCAGTGGCACCGACCGGGAGTTCTTCGTGGTCATGAGTAATGAACAGGGTATCAAGGCGTTGTTCCGGGCGAGCTTGATGTTGAACGCTGTTGAATTCCAGTATGTGTTGGATGACAAGCATGTGTTTGTGACGGAAGCGGCTGAATAAAGGGTAGCTGAGTAAAAGATATTGTAAAAACACGGTGAGTTCCTCTTTAAAAGGAGACTCGCCGTGTTTTAGAGTGTCTAAGTGCTCTGAACTTGAGCAGCCAAAGCAGAATTCAAATAGAGCGGTTTGTCCACCAATATAGAACATAAACGCCTAGTAAAAGAATCACAGCAATGGCTGTACTTCCTAGAAACAACCAATTTAAAGGCCCAGATATTCCCAATGTAACTACAAATCCTTCAACAATTGCAATCAATACAATTACCCAAGTCAAAATTTTGATCATTTTCTTTTTTGTTGTATCTGTCAAGTGAATTATCTCCAATGCACTGCATGATGGGTGCTACCAATTTTTCCAGTTTTATTGCTATGCCGGTACGCTGAAACATAGCATTCTTCATTGAGTAATACAGTCATACCATTAGGTGCCTTGGCGGTTGTGTGGTAATAACTAGCATTAACGTAATAATTTTTAACCTTCGAAGACGCAACGTCTGCTGCTACACCAGATGCGGCAGCAGCAAATGGATGGCCGGAAGCTTCCAAAGCACCTTCCACTCCAAATTTGTACCGCATAAATTGTAGCTTTCTCATAGGTAGCTTTATTGTAGCTTGTCTTAGTATGGTATGTTCTAAATTTACTATATCCTAATTTTTTATAACCTAACGAGGTGAAGACCACGTTACAGACACCGAAGCCAGGTCAGCCAACGTCACAACGCGGGAAAACCAGTCACCCAACGACTTTGACGACGGGTGAAGATGGGACTGCAGACCAGTTGAACGCGAGTGCAATAGTTAGTGACGGTATTGAGACGGGGGCGGCCGCTCTAGTCAAAACAAATGGCGACAGGCCATCGAAAGTGACCACATTACAGGCAGTCTTACCGCAAACGGATGAGCAAAGTCATGGCCTCTTAGCCTTGATTGGCAGTCTGTTGCTGGCATTATCGGGACTATCTATGCTTAAAGGGGCGCGTAGAAAACGCTGAATTCAAGTATATTCTAGCACCGGCCAGCTGACAAGTATACGTTTCAAGAGTGGCTTAGCTTAAAAATAAAAACTGTCAGTCCCAATCAACGGGGCTGGCAGTTTTTTAGGATTTGTAGAAAGAAACGTTGTTAGGCAGAAATGCCACTAGTCATGTGCTTGAATACCAAGTATCTCATACGGTGACAAATACAGTGCCCGCATAATCAATGCAGCCACGTCGGCTTGCGACAAGGGTTCTGGGCTGGCTAGCCAAGTTGTGACAATCGACATGATGGCATTCGTGACGAGGCTGAGGGCGTACGTCGCTGGGATATCGTGGCGAAAAGTTGCGCTGCCCTTGACCCGTTGAAGCTCACTTAAAATGGCCGATTGCAATTTAGCCGTCATCCGCCCCAGGAAGGCAGGATCACCATGCGGACCAAATAAGAAATTCAGCAAGTCCTTATTTTTAGCCGCAAAGGCCACGATTGCCACAATTACGGGGTAAGGTTGTCCCGATTTGAGCTGACGATAGTCCATTGCCCCAGTAATTCCTGAATCTAATAGGGTTTGAAACTGCTTAGCGAAGTCGTCTTCCAGCTGATTAACTAAGTCCTCTTTATCTAGGTAGTGTAAATAAAACGTTCCCCGACTTATACCGCTGATGCGTGTCAAATCGCTTACCGTAATTTGTTTCAACGCTTTATTTTTGCCAGCTTTAACTAGCGCATTGGTGATTCGTGTATTGGTTTTTGCAACGCGTTCTTGCTGTGTCGCCATTAGATTTTCGCCTCTTCCAGTTACTTGACACTTTTCTTTAAAGTGAACATAGAATTTAGCATCAAATATGGTTAAATAGATAATGAATTTAGTTGACACGTTGTCTATTATTATTCATCTGGAGGGAAAAATCAATGACTAATTTCATTACCGTTCAAAACGAAACAAAGACGTATGGCAATGGTGAGCATGCGGTTACTGCGAATCAGGACATCAGTTTTAACATTGCTGCTGGTGAATTAACCATTATTTTGGGGGCTTCTGGGGCTGGCAAGTCAACGCTGCTCAACGTACTAGGGGGTATGGACCATCTGACTAGCGGTAGTGTTAACGTTAATGGCGTTGAATTGGGGGACCTTGACGAACGGGGATTGACCACCTATCGTCGTAAACAAATTGGCTTTGTCTTTCAGTTCTATAACTTGGTCCAAAATTTAACGACGCTGGAAAATGTCGAACTGGCTGCCGAAATTACAGAAAATGCGATGGATGCCACGGCGGCTTTAACGGCGGTAGGCCTGCAACAACGTGCTCAAAATTTCCCGGCGCAACTCTCGGGTGGTGAGCAACAGCGGGTGGCCATTGCCCGTGCGATTGCCAAGAATCCAGCATTGCTACTTGCTGACGAACCAACAGGGGCCCTCGATTATCATACAGGGAAAAAGATTTTGCAATTATTCCAGGACTTTACTCGTAAATCTGGTAAGAATGTCATTATTGTGACCCATAATTCAATGATCCGACCAATGGCTGACCATGTTATTGAGATCGTTGATGGTCAAGTGAAATCGGATACGCACAATGACCAGCCAACACCCGTTGCTGAACTAGAATGGTAGGCGACTAAAATGAAAATGCTGAATAAAAATATTACTCGGGAGTTCAGATCCTCACTAGCACGCTATGTCTCGGTATCAGCTCTGTTGATGTTAGGCGTCTTCGTCTTCATCGGGCTTAATGTGACTGGCCCCAACATGCGGCAGACGGCACAGCGGGTTTATTCGACCGAGCATCTCGCCGACGCCAAGGTTAGCTCAACGATTGCGTTAACGGCAAAAGACCGTACCGCAATTCAACAGCTGCAAGGCATTAAGACAGTTGAATACGGTCACACACAGGATGTTCTGATCAAGGGGTCTCAAAAAGCAATCCGTGTTCAAAGCAACCCCCAATCATTATCAAAAATGACGTTGGTCAAGGGGCGTCAGGCGACCCGCTCAAATGAAATTGTGTTGAGCAATCAGTTGCGCCACCAGTATCCGCTTGGTACCAAAATACACTTGGTCGCGGGTAAAACCAATACAAGTACCGGCCTCCACAAGCGAGCCTACACCGTTGTTGGTTTTGCCACGTCCTCGGAATACCTGAAAAAGGATAAGCTGGGTGATACCAGTTTGGGTAACGGGACTTTAGCTGGCTTTGCTTATACCACTAAGGCGGCCTTTTCGAGTAGTCGGCCTAATGTTGCGCGGCTAGCTTTCACACACACGAAAGGTGTGGCGTATTCAGATTCCTATGAACACCATGCAGCTAGTCTGGTGACGAAGCTTCAAAAAAAGCTAAATCGGCGTAATACAACTAGGGTGGCTGATCTGCGTCATGAGTTAACCCACACCATAACGACTGCACAAGGGAAGCTCACAGCTAATCGTCGTAAATTCAATCAGGCGGCAGCGCAGTTAGATACTGCACAAAAGCAACTTGATACACAATTATCGCGAGCTAAGGCTACCCAGTCAACTGCAACCATCACGCAGCTTAATGTAAAGCAGCAACAGCTTAAGCTACAACGCCAATCATTAGCGACGCAACGACAGCAGCTTACGACAGCTCAAACGAAAATTAACAATGCCAAAGTTAGCAAGCGGCAGCTCAAAAATGTCAGTCTCACGATTGGAACTCGGAATGACTACAACGCTGGCTATAATAATTATGGCGAAGATGCCGCCCGGATTGATGCGCTAGGTAAGTCTTTTCCGGCATTCTTCTTTCTGATTGCGATTCTGGTTAGCTTTACCACCATGCGCCGGATGGTTTCTGAAAAGCGAATTGAAATGGGCACGCTCCGTGCACTCGGCTACAGCAAGGGGGCGGTCATGAAGGAGTTTTTAGTTTATAGCATTAGTACCGCGGTGACCGGGACTTTGCTCGGAAGTGTATTGGGATTAGTGGTTTTACCGCGCATTATTTTCCGGGCCTACACGACGAACTTTAATTTTGCCAACCTGCAGCTTGCTTGGCATCCTGGGTATATCAGCATCGGGTTAGGCCTAGCACTATTTTCAACCGTCTTAGCGTCCTGGCTGGCCGCACATGCGTCACTAAAAATTATTCCTGCAGATTTAATGTTACCGAAGCCACCGGCAAATGGGTCGCGAATTTGGTTGGAGCGATTCACCCCAATCTGGCGGAAGATGAGCTTCTCACATAAAGTCACAGCGCGTAATTTATTCCGCTACAAGGGCCGGATGTTCATGACGATTATTGGTGTCGCCGGTGCGACGGCATTGATGATTACGGGATTTGGGATTCGTGATTCCCTCAACACGATTGTGAATCGACAATTTGGCCAAATCAGTCGGTACGATTTGGTTGCGGTCTATAATCCAGATGCCAAGACGAGTGCCGTTAAGAAAGCCAAACAGGCCATAACGGCCAATCATCATGTGCAGCGAACAACGGCGACTCACTTTGAAACGGTGTATGCGACGACAAATCAGGAAAATACGCGTGAAGAGATTTCATTAATGGTGCCATTTTCTCTGAATCAGTTGGACCACTATCTTAAATTGCGCGACTATCGGACTGGTAATCGGATGAAATTAACCAATGATGGCGCCATTGTGTCGCAAAAATTGGCTAAACTACAGCACGTCTCTGTTGGGGATGACATGACCATCAAGGAAAGTGACGGAACAGCCCATCGGATTAAGGTTTCAGGGATCACCACGATGTACGCCGGTCACGATATTTATCTGACGCGGTCGTATTATAACCGGATTTATGGAACCCACGTGACCGCTAATGCGTACCTGGTTAAATTGAAAAATGCGACTGCTCAAAAGACAAATGCAGTAGCCAACAATTTCAATCGTCAACAGGCAGCCGTTCGGACGGTTCAATCTCGTGAGAGTAAGCAAACGATTACGAATATTTTAAGCAACCTCAACAACCTGATCTTAGTGCTGGTGTTGAGTGCATCACTCTTGTCGCTGGTCGTCTTGTATACGCTGACCAATATCAACGTGTCGGAACGTGTTCGCGAGCTGTCTACACTGAAAGTATTGGGTTTTTACCCCAAGGAAGTGTTGATGTATATTTACCGTGAAACGAATATTCTAACGGGCGCAGGTATTCTGACTGGGATTGGCGTTGGCTATGCCTTCCATGCCTATATCATGGCATTATTGCCACCGTCTACTGCGATGGTAGCGCCTGGCCTAACTTGGCTGAATATTGGGATTTCAGTTGTGCTGACGATTATTTTTTCCATGATTGTGATGATTCTGATGAACCATAAGATTCAAAGCGTGGATATGTTGGAAGCCTTAAAGTCGGTGGATTAGACGCAATCAGTGGTGGTATCTTCTTTAACATCTGGCTAGAATTGCTGAATAAAAGCGGGTAGACGTCGGTTGGCGCCTACCCGTTTTTAAAATCATTTTAGGGGGAATGCTGACAACGGCGCCCAAAAACGTAAAGCGTAAGCACGAAAAACGATGCTATTAGTTAATATATTGCACGTTAAAATAACGATTATAACAGTTAAATGATATGATTGATTATTTCGATGGAAAAGTATATGATAAAAGCGTAAAGAAAGCGCTTTATACTAGGAAAAGCAGAACGCCGAATGGGGAAGGGAAGTTTTTGCGATGAAACACTATCAAAGAATTGTTACATCGTTTATAACGGTTTTATTAGCATCCACGCTGCCGCTGATTACCGCCCACGCACAAGAATTTACCCACACCTACAAAAGTGGTGAAGTTCTAAAACTGACGGCACCGGGAAATTACAAATTTGATGATTTTACCGGGAACAATAACATCAGCACGACCTCTAGCTGGGTATTGAAACAACCCATCAGGATGTTTGCCAATGATACATTATCAGGTTTAACTGCCAGCGGCAAAACGATTACTTCTACTCACAATCCTAATAACAATGCACTACACACGGTCCTTGCTCCCGGGTACGAATATTACTTGAAAGATATGTATACTTGGCCTGGAAGTACCTTGCAAACGCCTTATTCAGTCAAAATTTATTTCAATTATGGGAGTTCGGAATTACTCCAAGCTCAAATGCCCATCCTAGTCTACCCACAACCAATGACTAAAGCCACCGGTCCATTTACGATTTATGAAGGCGGTAAATTTGTGGCGGATAGCCAGGATATTATTCATGATGCTTGGATCGACAAGCCTTGGACAGGAAATAACTATCTGAATAAAACCACGTTTGCCAATGACGGCGGCACGATTACCAATGATGCCACGACCGTGCTCGGTGATAATGGCCAACACATTACCGCTACACCAGGGACGTATGAAGTCAATTATACTGAAAATATTGCCAATGATTTGGCGGACACCTTAGCGTTAGCCTCATCTGTGAAGGCGGCTGAAAAATGGCACGTCTTGGCTACCCCCGTTGTGACCGCGTCGGCTACCGCCCAAGCCCAACCGAATGCAGCGGTTGATTTGACCAAAGCAGCGGCCATGACCGATGCCAATCACAGTGATGCCAAGGTGAAATTCAGTAGTGATGCTGTCACGAATAAGCCAGATGATTCGGACATGACGGTTCAGGTTAAGGTGTTGGACAGCCACCAACAACCGGTCACGTTAACTGATTTGTCCGCTCAAACGTTTAAGACGGCTGGACAATACACGGTCCAATACATTTACAACTACACCGATGAATTCGGCACCAGTTACGCGCCAGTCATGGCGACAACGGAATTAACCGTTGGTGACACGGATTCTGGTGGTTCTGGCGGCTCAAGCAGTTCAAGCTCCAGTTCCAGTTCCAGTTCCAGTTCCAGTTCATCTAGTTCAAGTGATCAGTCAGTGGATACTTCGGGTGACCCCGCGGTTGATTCTCAGAGTGATCAGAAGGTAGTAACTGGCGGTGATGGCGATGCAATCAATGATGGCGGCAGTCAAACCGCCACGTCACAAGCCACTAAGACTTCTAGCAAGCCGGCTAGTGACAATGCTAGTCCCCAAAGCGGATTGGCGGCTGACCAGATCAGTCCGTCGGCTCAAGCCAGTTCGGTAAAGCCAGCAGCACAATCGTCAACGCACGCACGGCAAAGCGGACTCATTCCCCAATTGAATGAAACCAGCAGTCTGTCGATCCTGGCAGGTGGGTTGGTCTTATTGCTGGGTACGCTGGGACTCGCTAAGCTGTACCGGAAGAACAAATAAATAGCTGATAGCTAGGCATGCAAAGCCGTTCTGTATTTGGGGACGGCTTTTTTGTGCAGTAAGTGCTGGCGTTCAACGCCTGATCTTGTGAACATAAGCCTTGGCGTCGCAATGCATCTAACTCTTTTTAAATGACAAAGAGCAGCAAGTGATTTTAGCGTATAATTAAAATTATCATATGGTAAGGGGGCAACATCAGTGAGACCGCAAGCCTTAACTGAAACAGCACTTTTTTCGGCTTTAGCAATTGTTTTAAGTTATTTGATTATTTTTCGGGCGCCTCAGGGTGGTTCAGTGTCATTAGTCATGGCGCCGATTCTAATTATTTCGTTGAAACAGGGCGTGTGGCCTGGCATCTTTTGTGGTGTCGTGACGGGTGCCATTACGTTCATGTTCGGCGGATTTTTCGTTGCGCCACTCCAGGTGATTTGCGATTACCTGTTAGCCTTCGGGTCAATTGGGTTGGCAGGTTGCTTTTCTCACAAATTTCTCGCGGCCATGAAGCGTGGCGACAAGCGGATGGTCTTGGTCACGACCTTATTAGCTGGCTTGGTCGCAGGTGTGTTACGCTTGCTGTTTCACACGCTGGCGGGGATTGCCTTCTACACGTCGTACGTCCCCAAAGGGCAACCCGTTTGGCTGTATTCGCTAATTTACAACAGTTTGTATGTGATTCCAGATACGATCCTGGCAATTATCTGTGTATTTGTTTTAACCGGGCGCTTGAAGCGGGTCTTTCTTCGGTGAGTCGGTATTGAACTAATGGTCATTAAAGAGCTAAATAAAAATCCGGTCAGCCGCCCACTTGAGCGTTTGACCGGATTCTTGTTAATGTTTAGGTGTCCCACAGAAGCCGTCGCAAGCACACTTACGATCGGAAATCATGGGGCAGTGGCAAATGCCATCGGCACTGGCGCAGCCGCACCCGGGGGCACAGGTCATGCCCGCGTGGCAAAATGGATTGTCTTCAGTCTTGGTGTCGGTTCTTTTAGCTTCTTCAGCCATTGTTATCGTCTCCCATTCAATTCATTAACAGCTTTCCAAGTTATCAGTGCTGATGATGTCAAAGCTTGCGTCGAGTTTTTGGGTCAACTGGGCCTGCTCCTGCTCGGTTAGTTGTGCCCGTTCACTACCAGCCGCGGGATGCGTTAACACCTGGTGGTATAGCGTAGCTTTGGCGTCCGTCGGGGTCTCACTTTTCGTGGCAGCGGCGACATCCAGCCCAGCGGCCGTGTCGATGTACGCATTGTCGTTATTGACGGTAAACCCAGCGGCGAAATAGTCCTGCTGGTTCACCAGAAAGTATTCAGTCATGTCGATCCTCCTCTGACGCTAAGAGTTCAGCGCATACCCAAAGTATACTAGCTGAATCTAAAAAACAACTGGCCGTCGGGTCGCTTACTGTTTCACTTTCCCCAGCCCAAACTGGACATCGTGAACGTTCAGCTCGCGAAGCCGTTTGTCGCCCCAGTCGTACATGGCGTCAATGATGGGCAGCAGCGAGCGACCCAGTGGTGTCAGGGAATAGGCGACCTTGACGCGGGGGCCGTTGTCTTCGATTTGTCGGTCAATCAGGCTATCTTCTTGGAGTTCCTTGAGTTTCTTCGCAAGTTCCTTGTGTGAGGCGTTGGGCAACAGCGCCTGTAACTCATGGAAGTAGTAGGTACCCTCGTGGCCCAAGTGATAAATGATATTGACTTTCCATTTGCCATTGAACATAGCTAAGGTGAATTCCTTGCGGCAAGTGTAATCGCCGTCACGGAGCCGTTGTTGAACGAGTTTGCGAACTGAATCAGTCATGTGATTTCCTCCTTGATAGATTGGGTAACTAAAAAGTGCGTTATTGTAAATGTATCCGTTTCCATTATACTAAGAGTATCAAATCTTTAGGAGGCAAATTATGAAAAAAGTCTATTTATCCGCTCAGTTTCCCCAAGTTGCGCTTGATGAATTGCGTCAAAACAATTTAGAGGTGGCCAGCTATACTGGTGAGGGCTTAATTTCACATGCAGAGTTGTTACGCCAAGTGGCCGGTATCGATTACCTGATTACCACGCTGTCCACGCAGGTCGATCAAGAAATCATCGACGCGGCGCCAAACCTCAAGCTGATTGCCAACTTTGGTGCCGGCTTCAACAACATTGATACCGCCTACGCCAAGACTAAGGGTATCCAGGTAACTAACACGCCGGCGGTCTCCACGAATTCCGTGACGGAAGTAACCATGGGCTTAATGCTGGCACTGAGCCACCGGATGGTCGAAGGCGACAAGCTGATGCGGACCAAGGGCTTTGCCGGCTGGGCACCACTGTTCTTCTTGGGCCACGAAATTGGCGGTAAGCAATTAGGTATCGTCGGCCTCGGCAGCATTGGTAAGGAAGTGGCCAACCGCGCGAACGCCATGGGGATGTCCGTGACATACTACGGGCCACATCCACTGTCTGACGAAGACGCTAAGAAGTTAAACGTCCGCTACCTGCCGCTAGAAGAGCTGATCAAGACCAGTGACTTTATCAGTATCAACGCGCCAGGAACGCCGGAAACGCATCACATGTTTGACGCCGCAGCCTTTGACAACATGAAGGACACGGCTTACCTGATCAACGTCGGCCGTGGTCCAATCGTCGACGAGGCCGCTTTACTGCCAGCCTTGAAGGCCGGTAAATTGGCCGGTGCCGCCCTGGACGTTTACGAAAACGAGCCTAATGTCGATGACGGCTTCAAGGCATTGGACAACGTGATCTTGGTGCCACACATTGGGAACGCCACCGTGGAAGCACGGAACGCCATGGCCAGCATCGTTGCCCACAACGTGGTCTTGTTAGATCAAGGTCAAGCACCGAAGTTCGTGGTCAACGCTTAGCGAACTTAGTTTTAATTAATTGAAGAGAAACAACAGTCCATCTACCAGTGATTACCCAAATAATTGACGGTTAGATGGATTTTTTGCGCTGAATCAGGTGAAGTGACAAGTTGTGACACCCCTAATCGCTATAATGAGGTTTAGTTAGTGGCATACATAGGCAAATGACGTAAACGACCACTGACAGAACTTAACAAGGAGGAATAGACAATGCGAGTGAATCATATTTTCGGTGCCCTGTTGGTGGCAACCACGATCGGCATCGGTGGCACGACCCTGACCGCCCCAACCACGGCACAGGCGAAGGCCAAAAGTAGTTTGAAGGCGTTTCCTAAGAGTATGCGGGGGACCTGGTACCACTATGAGGAAAATAACGGGTACTACTACAAGAGCATGAAGTTTACCGCGAAGAAGCAGGTTTTGCGGAATTATTTTGCTTCTTCTCATGGGGACTTTAAGGCGAAGAAGACGCTGAATCTGCATCAGGCGAAGAGTGTTGGGAGCTTTAGAAATGGCTTCAACGAAAAAAAGGTAAATCAGGTCAGTGCATTTGTCGCGAAGAAGGGCTATACGCGAGTACTGCCTTATGGTATTTTCGCATCTGATGGCCTCGGGACCTATAAGGTGATTCATAAAAATTACAAAGGCAAATCGGTCAAGGTACTGTACAAAAAGCCTAACGCAAATGATTTGAGTCAGTCGACGGATCACTTCTACCAAACCAAGACTCAAGCCAAATACTTCAATCCAGTTGGCGCGTTGCACAAGTAATCGAGGAGGAATCAATCAATGAAATTCACAAATTTGATGGGCGCGTTGCTCGCTACCGTTAGCTTTGGCGCGGCCTTGGCTGTGGCGACCCCAACGACGAATGCTCAGGCCAGTACTAAGATGACGATGGCCAGCTTCCCGAAGAAGTTCCAAGGAACCTGGTATTACTACCAGAAAGGCCATTATGACCGGTATACGATTAAAGCGAAGAAGACGTCGTATCGGAACTTCCAAAATAAGAAATGGCAAACAGGCCAAAGTCCCGTTAAGGTAACGCAACTAAATAAGGCGACGAAAAATACAAAGAAATATAAAGGATATACGGTCTTGTTTATGAGCAAGGGCTGGTTGATGGATCACCCATGGGAATACTATGGCAAAGGTATTGCCTTCGAGACGCCAGGAACAGAAGGGTATAAGATTGTGACGCGTCATTATAAGGGTAAAAAGATTAAGTCCTTATTTATTGACAAAATGTGGAATGCTGGGAACGGCGAAGTTCATCTCCAACATTACTACAAGACCAAAGCCCAAGCCAAAGCGTTTAACCCAACTGGCCTGACCGAAGATTACGCAGACTAAGACAGCAAGAGGAGGAAATCCCGTGAAGAAACTCACACGGTTACTGGCTGTCAGTGCGCTGACAGTGCTGGTTGGTAGTGGCGTTATTGAGACCGTCACGCCACAATCGACTGTTCAGGCGGCCAAGAAGGCCAAAGCCAAAAAGGCCAAGAAAAGCAAAGCCAAAAAGGCTAAAAAAGTTGCCAAAGACAAGAAATACTACACCGCTAAGCAGTGGTCACAGGTCTTACGCTACCGCAAGCAAGCCAAGAAGATCGGCGTGACGGCCAAGGGAATGTACGCTCAAAAGCCGCAGTTGAAGAAGGCATTTCGCCCTGGAAAGCTGCGTGCCAGTTATATCAACCGGACCGTCAACTGGATCAATTTCTACCGGACCATGTTTGGCCTGAGCAAGGTCAAAGCCGATAGTGACTGGAACACATCCGCACAGTACGGGGCGGCAACGTTGGCCGCTGCGGATAAGGGCTTGTCCCACGGCTTGGTTGGCATCAAGCGGCCTAGCGTTGTGTCCAAGACCGATTGGCAAAAAGGGGCAGACGCAACGAATCAGAGTAACCTCTATCAGGGTGTCAGCTCGCCATACGATGTGATCACGGGATACCTCAGCGATGATAGTGATCTGAGTGGCCTAGAGCCGGGACATCGGTTATGGGTACTGGGTGGCATCGACCGTGTTGGTGTTGGCCAGGCAGACGGTTACAATGACTTAAGAGTCTACGCTACCAATAGCTATGACGCCGCGGCGCCCGTGAAGCAACTGGCTTACCCACGGGCCGGGCTGACCCCGTACGCGCTGGTGAGTCAGGGTGCGCCTTGGTCAGTTTCGTGGTCGGACGACTACATGGGTGACGCCAGTTCCAAACCCCAAGTTCGGGTTTACGATAAGACGGCTAAAAAAGCTGTGAAGGTCACGCACGTTAATGCCGATCGATCAGGCTATGGCTTCTTTGGCACGACGGTTTACTTCCTCCCCAAGAAGAGCCAGCTCAAAGTCAACCATGCCTATACCGTTAATATTTCTGGCGTTGAAGACCAGTCAGATATTTCGTACACGACACGGTTGTTTAATTTAAAGGTTAATGGAGACTTTTACTAATGAAAAAAATGGGACAACGCTTATGGTTACTGGCTACTGTGGCCGTCATGGGTGTGGGCATGGTCACGACCGTGCCGGCGCAGGCCGCTACCAAGACGGTCAAGGTCACCAAGGTCAAGCGGGCGGCTTACCACGCCACCAAGGGCACCATTTACACGTCAAAGAAGCTGAATAAGGTGCGGGGGAAAGCCAAATCTTACCAGTACGTGACGCTGTACGTGACCAAGCACGCGACCATCAAGCAAAATGGTAAAAAGAAGATTTACTACTACATCAACACGAGCAAGGTCAAGGGCTGGCTGTGGCGTGGTGACCTCAAGTTCGGTAAAGCCACGCCATCTGTGGCTTCAATGAGTGCCACAATGGCCCAGCGCTTCGTGAAGCAGGCCAATGTTTACCGGGCGGCTAAAGGGATTGCACCACTGAGCCTGGACGCGGCGCGAGTAAACGTGTTGAAAACCCATGCCAAATGGTTGACGCTAGGGGAAAAATCCCAAACTGAAATTGACTGGGATGCTTATAACTCCCAGGCAGCTAAGTACGGGGTACCCACAGATACGAGTTTGATGGAGATTGGGTCCACTAGTAGCAAGGCCGACCTGAAAAATAGTCAACGGTTAGGCCAAATGACAATTGAGTTTTTCATGATCACAGGGCACAATCAACCGGACTATACCCAAGCGGTTTTAAAGGCGACGACAACTAAGATTGGGATTTATTGGTTTAATGACCACGGGACGGTGTGGTTTATCTTGTTGTATGATTAGATTGGAATTAAGAAGCAGGACGCACTGTCGTCTTGCTTTTTTGTCCATGTCACGAAGAGCCATACGAAAATTGAATACCAACCAATCAAAAATAAGCATTGGACATCTCCCAGCATTGCGCCTATGCTAGTCTCATTCAAACAACGAAGAGGGGTTTACAACCATGAAAAACACAACAGCTAAAATTGCGCTGGGCACCTGGGCCTGGGGCGACACCAGCGACGGCCAAGTCTTCGGTGACCAACTGACCGCCGCCGACCTTCAACCAGTCGTGGACGATGCCATGGCCGCTGGCTTGAACGTCTGGGACACCGCCTACGCATACGGCGCTGGTGAATCAGAAAAGATGCTGGGGACGCTTCTGCAGAAATACCCGCGGGACAGCTACCAGCTTTCCACCAAGTTCACCCCGCAGATGGCGGGCAACGGCGCTAACGAGGTCGCCGACATGCTGGCGGGGAGCCTGCAACGCCTGGGGACGGACTATATTGATATTTACTGGATTCACAACCCGGCTGACGTGGAAAAATGGACGCCAGGACTGATTCCGTTGCTCCAAAGCGGCAAGGTCAAGCGCGTTGGCGTGTCCAACCACAATTTAGCCCAAATCAAGCGGGCTGATGAGATCTTGGCCACGGCTGGCTTCCACGTTTCCGCCGTGCAAAACCATTTCAGCTTGCTCTACCGGTCTTCCGAAGAGGCGGGCATCCTGGATTACTGCCGCGACCACGACATTGATTTCTTTGCCTACATGGTCTTGGAGCAAGGCGTGTTGTCCGGGCGTTACGACGTCCAGCACCCCTTGCCAGCCGGGAGCATGCGCGCGCAAGTCTACAACCAGGTCCTGCCACAGGTAGAAGATTTGACCGCGGGCTTGACCAAGGTTGGCGCCAAGTATGACGCGTCGGCCGCCGAAGTCGCCACCGCCTATGCACTAGCCAAGGGCACGACGCCCATCATCGGCGTCACCAAGCCTAAGTACATTGCCAGCGAGCTGAAAGCGGCGAGTTTGACATTAACGCCGGCGGACCTCACGGACTTAGAGACGTTGGCCGCCGCGACGCATGTGGACACCAAGGGATCTTGGGAAGCACCAATGGTTTAATCTGAATTAAATGAAAAGGGTCCGCCGCGCCAGTTAGCGTTGCGGACCTTTTGCTTGTTGTCGCTCGCCCCAAGTGCAGAGGTCGTCCATGACGGGGATGAGTGACTCGCCCAGTGGCGTTAGACTGTATTCGACCTTGGGTGGAATCTGCGGATATTCCTGACGGTGGATGAGGCCATCCGTCTCAAGCTCACGTAGCGTGTTGGTCAGTGTCTTAAATGAGATTGGTACTAGCAACCGTTTCAACGCGTTATAGCGCAATGGGGCGTGGTTTAGCTGCAGAGCGTAGAGCGTTTGCATCTTGTATTTACCACCGATGAGTCGCAGCGTATAAGCGAAGCCGGTGTCCGCCAACCGATTTTCTGTGATGTAGTCAATATCAGCCATGAGCACACTCCTTTGGGTGAGTACCGCACTTTACTTTGCGTACTTGTTTACCCACCGATTTTACCATAAACTCTAGGCAACAACTTAAAGGAGGAATCACTCGTGAAAACCATTGTTTACGCCCATCCCTATGCTGGTAGTCTCAACCACGGTATTTTGACACGACTGACGGACTACTTTACCCAGACCCAACAGGCGTTTCAGGTGATCGACTTGTACCAAGACGGGTTTGATCCACGGTACTCGGCTGAGGAGCTCCGGTTATTCAGTCGTGGGGAAACGCCGTGCCCCTTAGTCAAACATTATCAGCAGTTGCTTAGCCAGTCTACGGAATTGCTCGTCATCACACCGATTTGGTGGTTCCAACTACCGGCTGAGCTGAAGGGATTTTTTGACAAGGTGATGCTCAAGGGGGTTGTTTACGAGGAGGACCCGGCATGGCGGGGGTTGTTGACTAATATTCAAAAGGCCACCGTCATTACTACGTCGACGGTGACCAAGGATTACTTGCGAACACAGGCCGGCGACCCGATTCAAGGCAACCTGATCAACCGGGTCTTCGCGGATATTGGCATCGACCCACAGCGTACACACTGGATTCATCTAGGTGAGGCCAACACGACCACGGCTGCCGTGCGGAAACAATTTCTGGCGGAGTTGCCGCAACTGTACTTGGACGGCCAGAGTTTTTGAAAGAAATCAAAACTTTTAATTGACATATCGCAAATTAACGATGTATACTCATCACATGGAAATTAATGAAAAGTTATTTAAGGCCTTGGCCAATCAAACGCGGTTGAACATTTTGCGGTGGCTCAAGGACCCGGAGAAGGAAATCACTTCAGTGTCCGGTGAGACAGTCCGGTTCATGATGGCGGAAAAGGGCGGCATCTGTGTCGCTGACATCGTGACCAAGGCGGGCTTGACCCAGTCGACGGTCTCCACGTATCTGAAGCTGTTGTTGGACGCAGGGCTGCTACTTAGCGAGCGGCACGGCAAATGGACGTATTACCGGCGTAACGAAGAGAATATTCAGCGGCTCGGCCAGCTGATTCAGGAAAAATTGTAAGAGATTTTTCCTTTCTTTTTCCAGCTATGTATCGTTAATTTGCGATATGTAGAAATGACTTTTCAAAAAATAAAGGAGATTATCACGATGACTGATTTAACTAAGAACAAACAGGTAGCTGTGACTTTACTTGCCAAGGCAATGCCGGAAAATGATGTGGCCTATGTCCGTCAGGTGGTCACGCCAACCACGACGACACATCGAGCTGGTTTTGCCGCACTCTATGATGCCACTGGTTTTCCAATTCCCAAGGATGGCAACTTCCTCGACTGGATGACGCAGGGGTGGTCGGTCTTGCACGCGGCCCTCAGCGACCAAACAGTTGAAATGAAGCACGTTGTGGCGGAGGGCAACCAGGTGATGTTGCAATATCACATGACAGCCTTGCACAGCGGGAATTTTGCCGGAGCCGACGCCACCAATCAGCGAGTTGACTGGGATGAGGTTGGCATTTTAACCTTTAATGAAGATGGCAAGATCACGGACATGTGGTACCTGGTTGAGGAAATGAAGGTCGCTACGGAACTGGGCTACCAGTTAAAATTGAAGTAGATGTCAAAAAGACTGGACGGCCACGACGGCTATCCAGTCTTTTGGTTAATCCTGTAATGAAATCAGAGCCTGCAAATTAGCCGTCTTGTAGTACCACTTCTTGAAACGCAGGAAGTCTCGTTGCGCCTCGAGCTCTTGAATCTTAGCGGTGGCGTTAAATCCGCATGACGTGCAGGCGATGGCCCGGTTAACGGGTGACCAGACGGCCCGCTATGGGTTTGACGCCGTCGGTACAGTCCTGGCTGTTGGCAGCGCAGTTGAACAGGTTACCGTTGGCCAGCGGGTCTTTTACATGGGCAGTGACCAACGCCCGGGCAGCTTTGCCACGCAACAGGTCGTGGATGCGCGCTTGGTGGCACCGGTACCAGCGGAGCTAACGACGACCGATGCAGCGGGCCTACCCTTGGTCAGCATCACGGCGTATGAGTTGTTGTTTGAAAAATTAGACTTCATCCCGCAACGCGACGCCAATCAGGGCCACAGTATCCTGGTCATCAACGGCGCCGGTGGGGTCGGTAGCCTATTGACGCAGCTGGCCAGTTGGACTGGCTTGAAAGTGTACGCGACGGCCAGTCCGGACCATTTTGACTGGCTGCGACACAATCAAGTCGACAGCCCATTGGATTATCACCGCCCGGTCGCCGAACAGCTAAGTCAAGTGGTCGATGCCACGTTGGTCTTGACCCATTTGGCGGATTATCTGCCACTGGCGGCCGAAGTGACGAGGCCATTGGGCAAGGTAGCGACCATCGTTTCAACTGAGGCGGTGCCGCTACGGCCGCTATTTGGCAAGTCGCTGGGCTTGGCCACGGAGATGGTCTTTAGCAAGTTTTTGCTGCCAATCGCCACCAATAACCAGGGGCAGATTCTCCGGAAACTGGCGCACCTACAAGCAACTGGCGACCTGCATCCCATCACTACGCAAATCATCTCCGGTGGCATTACGGCGGCCAATTTGACCGCGGCGCTGACGGAACAACAGGCCGGACACGTTCATGGGAAGATTGTCGTGACAGCGGAATAGTTTTGTTATAGGAACCTTTAACCCAAAAAAGATGACTCACCGAAAATAAGCGGCGGGTCATCTTTTTTATCAAGTGGTCATTACCGGTCGCCGCCCACCAACGTGATTCGTTGACGCACGTACTGGCCGTTTTCTAACAGGTCGAGCATCCCGGTCGCGTAGTCGGCGTAGCTAATGTAGCTATCGTCATCGTTAGTGGCCAAGTAGTTCTCACCGTCGACGTGGTAGTGACCCGTTGCGGCGCCGGTAGCATCGTAATTAAAGGCGGGCGTGACGTAGGTCCAGGCCAAATTAGAGTATGACCGCAGCCGGTCCAGACTGGCGACTAGCGCGTCGGCCAATGGCAGCCAATCGGTTGGGTAGTCTGCCCGGTCCTTTAGCATCTGGGTGTGCTCGGCGTTGATGTACAGCGTCCCGGCACCACCGACCTTGAGGTAGCGCGTGGTCGTTCCCGCCAGCAGTTGCGCCAGGTGCGAAATGCCCGTGGTGTGGACGGCAAAGGTCTCTGGTGTCCAAGCGCTGACGGCATCGATCACGGCGTCAACACCAGTCAGGTCGGTTTTGGTCAGATCAAAGAGGTCCTTGATCAGCAGTTGGTCATACGGTAGTGTCACTTCGGGGTGATTGCGATGAGCGATGGCCAGAACTTGGTGGCCGCGTTGGTTAGCTTCGCGGATGATAGCTTGGCCGGATTTGCCAAAGGCGCCAATAACAGCAATTTTCATAGAATCAATTCCTTTCGGTTAGTAGCGGTCTTCGCGCATGGATTGTGGCCAGTCCTTAATGGAGTGGTGACGGTCAAATTGCCGGAGACTGGTGATTTCGTCTGGTGTCAAGGAGAAGTCCAAGGACGCCAGGTTAGATGCGATGTGGTCAGCGTTGGTGGACTTGGGGATGGTGACGATCCCCTGTTGAGTCAACCAACGGAGGAGGACTTGGGCGGGCGTGACACCATGTTTCGCAGCCAGCGCGGTTACTTCAGGCAACGCCATCATTTCCCGGCCAAAGGTCTCGCCCAAGGGGGCCCAAGATTCGTGAACGATGTCGTGGGTAGCCAGGTAGGGGTGGAGCTTGGCCTGTTGCCAGAAGAGGTGGGTCTCCACCTGGTCGATGACCGGCTTAACGTGGCTGTTGGCCAGGAGTTCGTCGATTTGGTCAGGGTTAAAATTACTCAAGCCGATTGCCCGAACCTTGCCGGCTTGGTAGGCGTCTTCGAGGGCGCGGTAAGTCTCAAGACTGTGCGTCGTGGGCCAGTGGATCAAGACGAGGTCAAAGTAATCGCCGCCAAAGCGTCGGAGCGAGTCGTCCAGTCCCTGTGCGGTGGCCGCGTAGCCATCCGTCTGCGTCTTGGTGGTCACGAAGAACTGGTCGCGTGCTAAGTCGCTGTTGGCAATGGCAGTGCCGACACCGGGCTCTGTACCATAGACTTGCGCCGTGTCAATGCTGCGGTAGCCCAGGTCGATGGCCTTCGTGACGTTTTCTGCGGTAATGGCCGGTGGTGTTTGAAAGGTGCCGTAGCCCAGAACGGGCATTTGGACGCCGTTGTTGAAGGTAACGTGTTCCATGTGTACTGACTTCCTTTCGAATTTTGATTAAGGCTAGTGTAAACAAAATCCCGGAAAATTGAAAATGCTTATTTTAACTGGCTAGTTATACTATTTATGTATGACTGGCGATTATGCTAAAATGGGCCTAACAGGGTTTGACCAAAGGACGGGTGGTGCACATGGATATTCGGGTACTCAATTATTTCCTCATTACTGCGCGAGAAGAAAATATCACACGAGCGGCGGCATTATTGCACATGACGCAGCCAACGTTGTCGCGGCAGCTCAAGGGGCTGGAAACGGAACTCAATGTCGCCTTATTTAAACGAAGCAATCACAGCATCTATTTGACGCGAGAAGGCCTCCTCTTTCGTCAACGGGCGCAGGACATGGTCAGCATCTTGGAGCGGGCCCGCGACGAACTTCAGGAAACCAGTGAGCTGGCGGGAACCATCTCCGTGGGGTGTGGCGAGCTCCACAGCATGGCTGAGTTGGCGCAGCTGATGGATGACTTTCAGAAGCAGCATCCCCAGGTGAAATTCAACCTGCGTAGCGGCAACAATCAGGACATCAAGGGCTGGGTCGAGCAAGGGGTGCTGGACATGGGCCTGTTGATTGAGCCGGTGGACATTGGCAAGTATGATTTCGTGCGGATGGAAAGCCAGGAAGAATGGGGCATTTTGGCCCATGAGGACTCGCAATTCGCGGACTATTCGGCCATCCGTCCCGGCGATCTGGTGGGGACCCGCGTGATCACGATTTCGGACCGGGTCGTGCAAAATGAATTGGGCAATTGGTCCGGCAAGTACGCCGCGCAAATGCAAAACAAGGCGCGCTACAACCTCCTCTATAACGCGGCCATGCTCGCGCAGCAAAACAACGGCGTGGTCATTTGCCTGAAATTAAATCAGCGGTTTGCCCATCTGAAATACATTCCGTTAGAACCCAAGTTGACCCTCAACTCGGTTCTGGCATGGCGCGGGCAACAGCCACATTCGGAGGCAGCCAAGGCCTTCATCGCCTTTGCCCAGCAGGAGAAGCACTAAATACTCAGCTGATTGTGGGGACTGGCCGCCTTGCCGTTGCGTGAAAGTCTAGGCTGGAACGCTGGGGGAGGGCGGGACGAGCCAAAGCCTGGTCTTGTCCCTTGCTTTGAGCCGAAGTGCACGTCTCAAAGTCACCAATTTACCAGCCAAACCCACTGCTAAATTCCCCGGCTGAGCCTAGATTTCACTTCACTCTCGGCTAGACTGGTGACTGACTCGCGGAAACATGTGCTTCTGGTATTGACGGATAATTGTTGTTGCCGAGTAGATCGTGGTGGTAATTGTGACGGGCTACTTAGCATTCAAGAACGAATCTTGTCGCCATAACCCCGGGTGTCACCACTGTCTAGCTACTTTTAAACTTGCATTACTGGACACTAAATTTAACTGAAATTGGGACGCGGATAGAAAACTATTCGCGTCCTTTTTAGATACTCATAATTTGTATTTCTGTGTCAACGAAATAAGTATTTTACATATCTAAACAAGCACGCTAAACTACAGACATTGATTAGCACAGCGCGTGGTAATCAGTGAACCAGCTAGGTAGGAGGTGTGGCAGGTGACAGGTGCGGAGTTGCAGCGTCAATATCAAATTTCCAATCAGGTGTTACAGGACTTTGCGGCTTGGCGGGCCATCGCGACTCCCCGAGCAGCGAGTCCAGACTATACCAGCGCGGACTTGCCGGTCCTGCGGTTGATTACTCAGCTGCGGCGTTTGGGATTCACGCAACAGGAAATCGCCGCGTATCTACGGTGTGAGGCCAGCCCGGCCGCTAGTAATGAACGACAGCGGCTATTGACGACTAAGCGCCAGGTCGTTTTGGCCAGCATTCATTCGTGTGAGCAACAGATTGCGGCGATTGATTATTTACGGTTCAAAATTCGTGAGGAACAAAATTAGGGAGCGATACTAATGGAATACACAACGTTAAATAATGGGATTCAGATGCCTAAATTAGGACTCGGTGTTTTCCGGGTCACCGATCTGGCAGAAGCCGAAGAGGCCGTTTACCAAGCAATTCAGTTAGGCTACCGGTTGATCGACACGGCCGCCGCCTATGGCAACGAACAGGCCGTGGGGCGGGCAATCAAACGTAGCGGGGTCGACCGGGCCGACCTGTTTATCACCTCGAAGCTGTGGTTGACGGAAAATTCTTATGAGGGTGCGCAAGTGGGCCTGCAACGGTCACTGGATCACCTGGGGCTGGACTACTTGGACCTGTACCTGATCCATCAGCCCGTGAGCGATTACTACGGTGCTTGGCGCTACCTCAGCGAAGCCTATCGTCAAGGCAAGATCCGGGCGATTGGCGTCGATAACTTTACCCAGCAAAAGCTTGTGGACCTGATCAATTTCACGGACGTGCGGCCAGCCGTGAATATGATTGAAGCCAACGTCTTTAATCAGCGCGAGGCGGATCGGCAAGCCATGGTGGACTATGATGTGCAGATGGAAGCCTGGTCACCGTTCTCTGCTGGTAGCGACAACGTCTTTGAACTGCCCGTGTTGAAGCAGATTGCAGCGGCGCATGAGAAATCAACGGCGCAGATCATCTTGCGCTGGCTGATGCAACGCGATATTGTGGCAATTCCGAAGACGGTCCACGTTGACCGGTTGCGGGAGAACCTGGCCATCTTTGATTTCACGCTCAGTGACGCAGAAATGCAGCAGATTTCCGCACTGAACACCGGCAATGGCTTTAACTTGCCGGAAGATGCCCAAGGCTTCCAAGCCATGTTAGATATGTCAAAGCAATTTTCAGTAGATTAATAAAGGAATAGGTGAAGATAAATGGATATGACAACAACTTACACATTAAATAATGGCTATCAGATTCCAGTCGTTGGGTTTGGGACTATCATTCCAGACGGCCCGGCGACCGTGACGGCGGTCAAGGACGCCATCAAGAGCGGCTACCGCCTGATTGATACGGCGGAAATTTACGGCAACGAGGTCAGTGTGGGGCAGGGGATTCGCGAAGCCATGGCGGAAAATCACCTGAAGCGCGAGGATATTTTGGTCAGCACCAAGGCCTGGCATAGTCACCGCGGATATGAACAGACGCTTCAGGCGTTCAATGAGTCTTTGGCCAAGCTGGGGCTGGATTACGTCGATATTTACCTGATCCATTGGCCGGCCAATGCTAAGTGGCATGAAGATTGGCGCCAACTGAATGCCGATACCTGGCGCGCATTAGAAGAATTGTATCGTGCCGGCAAGATTAAGGCCATCGGGGTCTCTAACTTCCTAGCGCACCACCTGGAAGCCCTGATTGCAGACAGCGACATCAAGCCGATGATCAATCAATTGGAGTATCACCCGGGCTTTGCGCAGACGGCCGCGGCCGAATACGCGCAGTCCCAAGACATTCAAGTTGAAGCTTGGAGTCCCTTCGGTGGACCAGACAGTCATGTGTTACAGGACGAAACGGTTAATGCCATTGCTGCCAAGCATGGTAAACAACCCTCGCAGGTTGTCTTGCGTTGGCTGATCCAAAAACAAATCGTCCCACTGACCAAGTCGACGAGTCCGGACCACATGCGGGACAACCTGACGGATTTTGATTTCAACCTGACGCCAGCGGAGATGAAAGCAATTGACGAAGCCCCGTACAGTGGCGGCTTCCAGTTTGACCCGGATACGGCGCGGTCGTAATTGCGTTGTGATTGAGGAGCTGTGGCAGATGCTGCGGCTCCTTTTGCGTATTCTGACAATGGGGGTGCGTTGGCATAGGTAAGGTAACCGGGTCTAGGGAGAGGGGGCGATGGCTTAGCAAACGTTGTTTGATTTGCGAACCATTTAACGTAATTCTTGCTTAGCTGGTTTATATTTATATTGTTAAAACGAAAAAAATCAAAAGTCCGAAGCCACCTCAACTATCTATGGTATACTTTTGCCAGAGTCATTCGAACCATCAATAGTGTAGGGGGTCACAACATGTCGTGGGAGAAGACAGTGGCAGTGCTGGCTGGTTTGGTTATCGGGATAGGCTTATCAGGGGGAGTGATAGCTGCGCCGGCTAGCGAAGGACTGATGACGGCGAAAGCTGCGGGTACGGGGCAAGCCTATCATGGCACCCTGGGAACGAATTGTACGTGGGACTTGTCAGCGGATGGCAAGACGTTGACGATTGCTGGCACTGGCCCAGATGGCAGTGGCACGTTGCCAGAAGCAAATGCGAATCCATATTTTGGTTCTGGGGTACTGTATGACTTAATAACTAAAAATTCAAACTATGATGCCCTTGGTTATTTGCAAACAATCAAGTTATCTGGCAACTTAAAGACAGGAAAAAGTGCAGACTCTTTATTTGCTGGATTTAATGCGTTTTATGGGGGCGGTCCAATAAGTCTAGAAGGACTTGATACTTTGGATACACACGATACCGTTAATATGAAGGGCATGTTTCAAAGAAGCTCATTTAAGTCCTTAGATTTGTCGAATTTCAATACCCAAAAGGTTACCAACATGTCGAGTATGTTTAATGACGAGCAACAGCTTAAAAAAATAGATATTTCAAGCTTCGATACAGACCAGGTTACTAATATGCATCAAATGTTTATGGGGTCGGGTCTTTCTTCACTAGATGCAGTTTTAGATAAGCTGGATATGTCTCAGGTGACTGATATGGGTGGCATGTTCGGGAGTATGGAAAATTTGACTAGCCTTGATGTTTCCAGGTTGGATACATCGAATGTCGTTGATATGTCATCGCTGTTTGACCGGGATAAAAATTTAAAAAAGATTACTTTTGGTGGAAAATTTAATACAAGAAAAGTTGAATTCATGGGGTACATGTTTTCAGGGTTAACTAGCATGACTGATCTGGATCTTAGCTGGATTGATACCAGTGATGTCACGAGCATGATGTATATGTTTTCTGGCGCAACAGGGCTTACATATTTGGATCTTTCAAAGTTTGATACTAAGAATGTTGATGATTTTCAATTTATGTTTCAAGGAGATTCCAGCTTACAGAATGTTAACCTCTCATCGTTTGATACATCGAACGGAACAAATTTTTGGTGCATGTTTAAAGACTGTACTAGTCTGGAAAAATTGGATATTCCTAATTTTGATGTTAGCAAAGCCTTTAGCAATGTATATGTTTCAGGGATGAATAACGGCGAACAACAAATGTTTGCCAACGACACAAGTTTAACCAGTTTAGACATTTCAGGTTTTAAAATGACTGAAGATGATCCATGGTATACATTTACTGACGATATGTTCTTCGGGGATGAAAAAATTTCTCGGTTGGTTCTGGGCTCCGGTGTTCGTTTTGTAACAATCCCTAATACAAGTGAAGGGCCACAGCTCGCTAATATAATACCAAGTGCAGACTACACGGGCGCCTGGCAAGCAGTTGGCGCAGGAACCGAGGACGATCCCCGAGGGGCAGTTTATAAATCTAGCGATGCTCTCGTTAAAGCTTACGAAGGCGATACGCGACCAACCGGGGTCCAGACCTACGTGTGGCAACCCGTCAATCGGCCGGTCACACCACCAGTGACGCCGCCAGTGACACCGACTGTGCCGCCAAGACCGACGCCGGTTCCGGATGAGCCAGATGAAGTCTTTACCGGTAGTAGTCTCAATGCCATCAAGAAGATTGGCTTCTACCGTCGGCCAACGTTTACCAAGAAGAACCGCATCACTTGGTTTGCCAAGGCGCCGCGAACACGGCAACCTCAGTTCGTGGTCATCGGCAAGGCGGCCTCCAAACACGGGGTGGCGCGCTACCGGGTGCGGGACGTGAATCGGCACTCTCAGACCTATCGACTGACGGGCTACGTGACCACCCGCGCGGCTTACGTGGAACCGACCTACGTGTCCAAGAACACACAAGCCAAGCGCATTACCGTGATTAATCCACGGGGCATTAATGGCTATGGTCGGGCCAATTTAACGCAGAAGCAAAGACACTACCGGCAGGGCCAGCAGCTGAAGGTCAAACGTATCGTCACGCACAATCTCACGACGCGCTTCCAGCTGCCAAATGGGCAATACGTCACAGCCAACCGGCAGTGGATTCAAACCGGGCGTCGCGCATCCCCACGGCAAATTAAAACGACCCACACGATTTGGCGTTACCGAGATGTTAATTTTCAAAAGAAGACACACCACTATCGGCGTCACCAGCAATTACGGATTCTTGGCTGGGACTATTCTGACCACGGGACCTTGCGTTACCGGGTAGCCGGCGGGTATATTACGGCGAATACGCGTTGGGTTAAGGTGGTTAAACGTTAAGCTGTCAGTAAATAGCGTTAGTGTGATTCGGGAGCTGTGGCAAGTGCCAGGGCTCCTTTTGTGACTTTGCAAAAAATCGTGGCTTTCCAGAAGCAAGCTGGTATAGTAAAAACAGATGTGATTGGGGAGGTGGCTAAATGGATTGGGAAGCGTTGTTTGATCCGCAAATTATTAAGCGGGGCTGGGATTATTATCAGCAGGATGTGATCACGAATTTTCGCAACCGTGACGGTAAAATTACGGCGACGGTACGGGGCAGCAAACGCTATCAGGTTGTGCTGGACGTGCAGGGTGATCAAGTTACGCGCGGGCAGTTGTACCTGTCCCTACGCCGCCGGTGACCGCTACTGCAAGCACATGGCCGCAGTGTTGTTTATGGCCGATGACCTAAGTGCGATGGGCGACACGCCCCAACCGGATGAGTCAGCTATCGCCCAGCTACTCAGCCAAGCGACTGCGCAACAGGTCAAAGCCTTTTTGGCCCAAACGATGCGGATTGACCCGGGACTAGTCTCGTTGTTTGCCCGCCAATTAGCGCAAGATAAAGGCAAGGAGAACGACGACTTGGTCGGCTACATGAATCGGCTAGACCAAATTATCCAAACGTACACGGGTAATACCCGCTTCGTCGACTACGAACAGGCTGAACCGTTCACCACGACGATGGGCCAATTTCTCTCGCAAGAGGTGAACCAGTTGATTACCGTGGGGCGGCTGGAAATGGCGCTTGACGTGATTAATCAGCTCGTCTTGAAAACCGCACGGCTGGAGTTTGACGATGGGCAAGATGATGAAGTCATGTGGTTAGTCGACAAATGTGTGCACGCCTGGCGACAAGTGCTTGGGCAAGGAGACTTGCAGTTGAAGCAAAAAGCATTTGCGTGGTTCCAGGTGCATGTAAAGGGGCTTAATGACTTTGAGACGGATGCATTGACACTCGTGTTTGATTCGTTTCAGGAGCCAGAATTCTTGCAAGAAAAGGTCGTTTGGACATCTGAAGAGCTACGCGCAGTGCCGCAAATTCGTTTTCAGTCCGAGCGCCAACATCAACGGCGTCGCTGGGCCAAATGGCACTTGCGCGTCATGCAACAACTCAAGCTGGCGCCAGATAAAATTGAACAATTCTGCTTGCACTATCTAAGCGTTAAGTCGGTGCGACTGGCATATGTGGATTTATGCATGGAACGGCAGGACTATGCAACGGCCATTCGGCAATTGATTGCGGGCCAGCAAAGCGCGCAACCATTGCGGGAGACGGCTTTCAGTGACCGGTTGCGACGGCTGTATCGACAACTGGCTAAAGCATCCACGCCGGAACAAAAGCTATCTTTGTTTGCGCTGAGCTATCGGCTGGGCGACACCGGGTTCTACCAAGCGCTCAAGCAACAATTTCCGGCTAGCGAGTGGCCAATCAAGCGGACGCAACTGTTGGGGATGTTACCGGGAAACACGGACTTAATGCCCCTACTGGCAATCGACCAGTTATATCCGGAGCTATTGGCTAAGGTGATGGACCGACCAGGGTTGCAGGCAGTACTGACCTATCAACGGCTATTGCTACCAAAGTACGCGCCGCAGCTGATCCAAAAATATGTGCAGGAGCTGCACCGACTGGCAGAACCGGCCAAGTCACGTGATCAATATCACCAGTTAGTTATTTTGTTGGTGAACCTGAGCAAATTACCAGGTGGCCGGCCAGCCGCAAATCGGGTAGCCTATGATTGGCGACAGGATTACCACCGCCGTTCAGCAATGATGGATGAAATTAACCTTTACTTTAACTAAAACGAGGAGCGATCAATATGCAAGATTACCCGATTGCCATGGAAATTACGGTCAAATTACAAGATGTTCAACCCGCCACTTGGCGGACACTGCTGGTGCCCATTTCGATTCGCTATGACCAGTTACACGTGCTGTTACAGCTAGCCTTTGGCTGGGAAAATGAGCATCTGTACGGTTTCTGGCCCAAGGGACATCGTGACCAGCAATACCTGGCCGTGCTTGATGAGTTCTACGATGACCCGACTGACCTGACTACGGATCAGGCCTACCCGTATCCAGATTTGGCCGTTGGACCGGTGATTTACGAATATGACTTCGGCGATAGCTGGGACCATGAAATTACGCTGAAACACGTCTTAACGGCGGCTGAGCTGGATAACCGGCAGCTGCCCAGCTGTGTCCGTGGTTCTGGACCGAATCGGCAAGAAGACTCTCGCGGATTGGCAGACGCAGACGGGGATGCTTACGACCGCAAGGCAATCAATCAGTTGCTTGCCAAGTGGGCCAAGGCAGGTGACCAGCTGATTTCGGGACCCGGGTATTACTGAGTAAATGGGCATGACGAATAGCGGAAAATCGGACTGGCAAGTACAGTCTGGTTTCTCGCTACTTGTTATTCTCTAGGACAACTCGTTTTTAATGACGGGATTGCTAGCCTTTACAGTAAAATTCAAATTGAGGAGCCGAACATGATGCTTAAAATTAGTAGTGAACAATCAATTGCATTTCACCCGGGATATTACATTCAGCAGTATCTGGATGATCAAGGGATGAATCAGCGAGAACTCGCAGATCGGTTGCATACGACAGAAAAGAAGATTGGTGAATTAGTCAATGGCAATATCTTGTTGGATGACAAGCTAATCGATGGCTTAGCCTTAGAGCTAGGAACCTCAACAACTCTATGGCATAACCTAAATGAAAAGTATTTAGCGACTAGACAGCAAGTAGAATGGAAGCGGCAGTTAGAACGAGAATAGGACCCCCAGCAATCAAATTAACAAGCGTTTTTGATTTACAACCAGACGTCCTTGCCTAATAATTAAGTTTAGTTAATGAACTTAAAATGAGGTGTCCAAATGGGGTTACTTATTTCAACTGCGGTCCTGGTGGTCGCAGCGATGCTGAGCATTGTCATCAACCGGCGCTGGTTGCCGCGACTCTCCGTGAACTACGTCAGTATGCTGATGGGAGCGGTCATTGCGCTGATTCCGGTGGTGAATGGGTTAGTCGAAAAGTTTAATTCTGAAATCTTTATCGGGTTGATCGTGGCCCCGCTCTTGTATTTCGAAGGGCAAAATACCCGGCTGAATCTAGTTGGCCGTCACGTGGGTGAAATCGTGAGTCTGACCGTGGGGATGGTGGCGCTGTGTGCGATTGCGGCTGGTTTAGGCAGCCACGTGCTAACGGGCATCGGTCTACCGTTGGCTTTCATCTTAGCTGCCATCAGTACGCCAACCGACGCCACGGCCACCGAGTCCGTGACGATGGGGCGGGTGTTACCGCGGCGAGAACAGGTCAGCTTAAAACTAGAATCGCTCTTCAACGATGCGTCAGGAATCATTTTGCTAAATATGGCCATTCTGTGGTACGTCAACGGCTACGTGAACTACTCGCAAACGCTGTGGGATTTTGTTTACTCGGCCGGTGGCGGTATCATTTTCGGCGGCGTCCTCAGTGCGGCGATTGTTTACGTACGTCAATTGATGTTGCGTTCAAAGTTGAACTTCATTAATAACACGTATAACAACGGGACGCCCCTCAAAGTAGTTTACCTGATGACGCCATTCGTCTTGTACTTTGGGGCCGAAGCAGTCGGCGTTTCTGGCATCATCGCCGTGGTCTTTGCCGGGCTGGTGCACAACGCTGAAGGGGAACGGAGCGCGTTGGCCAATCCACAATTGGCTAGTGACATTCATCAAATGGTCGGCTTACTGAGTGACCTACTGAACAGTATCGTCTTCTTGGTCCTGGGCATCGTCTTGGTGCGGATCACCCTCGACCGGTCAGTGAGCTACGACGGGTCGTGGCTGTGGGTCGTCATTGGCCTCGTCCTCTACCTGGCCAATTTGGTCGTCCGCTACGGCTATGTCCGGCTGGCCCACCGCGTGCCCAATCGTGAGGCCTGGATCTTTGCGCTGGGCGGTATCCACGGCGCCGTGACGTTTGCCTTGGCGTTCACGGTTGCGGAAACGCAGGTGCGAACGGCTGACTTTAACTTGGTGTTGATGTCTGAAAGTTGGCTGATCATTTTAAGCCTGCTGGTGCCCACGGTTCTCTTCCGCTGGCTATTGCCGAAAATTCAAGTGGATGTTGATGCCACTGAGCGACTGGCCCGCTTGCGGGAACAGATGATTGAGACGGGCGTGCAAACGTTGTGGACACTCCCAATTTCACAAGAATTCAAAGAGGCCGTGACCTTTGATTTGCGCTCGCAAAATGGGCATACCAGCATCAAACAATTTTTTGGCGAGTGGCGGCGAATGGTCCGGCACCCAGAATATACGCCCGAACAAATGCGTGAGTTGGTGAGCATTTACCGGCAGTTTTTCCAGGTGGAGCGCACGTTCTTACTGACGCAACATGCGGCCAAACATGAAATTAGTGAGGATTTGTTCAATGTTTTGTACCGGGAAATCACGATGGCTGAGATGGTGGTGCTGGAATATGGGGTCAGCGAGTAAGCGCCGATTCAGTTGAGACTCGTCAAATAAAGCCGCTCTGAAAATTGGCGCGGCTTTTTTGACGTATTGAGGGCCGCGCCAAATGAAAAAAGTTAGTCCCCAAAACGGTTCATGTGGGTGCAAATTTCTGCGATGAAAAAAGCCTGTAATCCGTGTCAGAATTGGCTAAGTGACGTGTCGACGGATTTTGAGAGTGGTGCTATAATAAAACGTGTATGGTTGTTAATAGAATTGTTTGTGAAACTATTTTTCAACCAAAATGTTTGACAAAGCAATTTCTGCCAAACATCTCAATGACCGGAGTAGTTTAAATCTACATAGAAGGGAGTTTGGGAGCAACTTGTCGGCCGGGGTTACTTTCAAGTGAAGAAAATGAAAATGAAAACAGGATTATTAGCTTCTGCAGTTGTGTTGGGCATGGCTTTGGCGTTGCCAATGGGAGCTAGTGCGGCGGATACGGATTCAGGAGACAGTGCGACTAAGTCAGCTAGTGTTGATGTAACAGCTGGTAGTTTGCTATTTACCAAGGATGGCGGTATGCAAATGGCACCATCATTCCAATTTAAAGCCAATGTTGGTGATACAAATGGTACAAAAAATGGAAACCAAACAGTTGATACATCTAACAAAGCAACGTCGGACACCTATACAGGAACTGATCTAGGGGTTGATGATGAAACGGGTTCCGGTGATGGATGGCAGGTGACAGCAGAATTAGGTGAATTTAAAAGCACAGATGGTTCTGATAAGACCTTAGGGGCAACGTTAACGATGCCTGCGACAACGGTTGGTTCAACGACGTCAACACCCAAAGAATTAACGGCTGGTGGTGCTGGCCAAGTTGTATTTCAAACTGATACCGACCATACAGGAATGGGTGAATCAACGGCCGATCTTTCTGGCACCACTCTGGCATTACCAACGAATGCTTATGCTGGGACTTACGTTGCAACTCTGAAGTACACATTAACTTCAGGTCCAGACAGCACAACCGCCTAAACCAAAAAATCTATCCACTAGCAACGAGGGGGCTAGAAGATGGAAACGCAAAAATCTGTTGGCGTGACGATTGGTCAGGAATCCAGCCACAGCTCCAGTCAGAGTTCGTCTCAGAGTTCGAGCCAGAGCGCCGGTAGTGGTGCGGCGAGTCACGAATCTAACCAGCAACCGGGCAAGCAACCCGCGACACAGCCGAGTCACGCGACCAGTCAGCGCACCAGCCGACCGGCGACGCAGACGCTGCCACAGATTCCGAATCAAGCCTTGTTAGTCTCGGGGTCTAAGCTACCGCGGATGCCCATCTTCAACTCCGTCTCGACCGGCTCCGTCGCCAGTGACCGCCGCGCGACAATCGTTCGTCCACGACCAAATCCGGCCAAGCGAACCACGTCGACGCTGGCCGTTGCCTGGGGGCGTTTGCCACAGACCGGTGAAGTCGCCGTGGGGTCCTCGGTCCTGCTAGGACTCATCTTGCTGGTAGCCCTAGGCTTACACGCCTACCGAACATTACGTCGCTAAAAAGTTAAGTTAACTTTCATCCGTATCGTGTGCCACTGATCAAGCACGCTGCGTGGTGAGAGCATCCCAAAAGTATGAACAGACCGGGCGCAACATTTCCCGGTCTGTCATGCTTTTAAGGGATACATATTTGTCAGAGGGAGAAGTATTTGATGATGAAACTGCAAAGAAAATGGGTGTATGTCTTAGCCCTCGTCTGGTTCACGGTCCTGGGGATTGGCCTCGGGACGCCGATTAACGCACAAGCCGCCGGCAACAGCGCGCCCGCCAGCTTCACGGTGGCACCGGAACTGCCAGCGGACAATGCCAAACGGGTGGACTATTTTGATTTTAAAGTCACCCCAGGCCAGAAACGCGTCCTAGTGTTATCGGTCACAAACAACGCTAAAAAGACGACCACGTTTGACATCACGCCACGGATCGCGTCGACCAACACCAACGGGATTTTAGACTACGGGACCAACAATACCAATGCCAAACTCCCGGCGTAGCTCAAGCAGATTATGACGCCAGCGCGGACCAAATCCGTGAAGGTTCTGGGCAAGCACACGGTCAAGGTGCCGTTCAAATTCACGGCGCCAGCTAAGCAGTTTACCGGCGTGATGCTAGGTGGGTTCACGATCGCTGAGCACGGCGCCAACCAGCAGTCTAAGTCAAAGAGCAAGGCGACCGGGGTCGTGGCCCACGTGCAGTACGTGATTGGCTTGGAATTTTATAACAAAATCAGTCATACCGTCACGGCACCCATCGTGAAGTTTTACCAAGCCCACTACGGCCTGGCTCAAGCGCGGCCGACCCTGAGCTTAGGGATGGCCAACCAAACGCGGGGCCTCGTGGGGCAAGGCAAGTTAACTGCCAAGCTAACGGATAGTCAGCAAAAAGTCGTGAAACATTTCACCAAAGAACAGATGACGTTCGCGCCACAAAGCAATTTCAAGTTGAACCTGGACTTGGAGAACAAGCAACTGGCCGCGGGCACCTACACGTTGTCCGGGACGTTGACGGCTAAGGGCGGCTACTCCTGGCATTTTCAAAAGCAGCTGACCGTCACCAACGCCCAGGTGGCCAACGTTAAGAAGAACGCCGCCAACTTTGGCCCGCAAAAGACCTGGAAGGATTACCTGATGTACGCCATCGTCATTTTGGCTGTGCTAGTCTTGTTGTACGAACTGTACAAATGGCTCAAGAAACATCTGGGCAAGAACCAAGCAGATAAAGCGTAAAAAAGTGTCATGGGGAAGAGGAGATGCGCTTTGCCAAACAAGTCGAAAAAATTCATGCGATTTTTAACGTTACTGCTAGCTTTGGTGATCTCGCTAGCAGTGCCCCTTCAGTCGCTCAGTGCGACCACATTTGCGGCCAGCACAGCAGCTAGTGATTCGAGTAGCGCATCGTCGACGAGTGATGATGAGCCAGTTAGTGAGTGGATGCCGGATACGGCGTTGCAACAGGCAGTTTATGATGCTCTGCATAATCCGGATGATTCTCATCAGACGCAACATGGTAATGATATAACATCAAAATCTCAGATTACGAAGGCAATGATGACGGATATTGTCAACATACCTGCTCCCAATGCTAAAATTACTGATTTGACTGGTTTGCAATATGCCACTAATCTTGTGCAATTTGATTTTAGTGGCTCCACGATTACGAAAGCACCAGGGGATGATACGTCAAGAAGTTGGTCGATTTTTGATCACGTCGTATACAACAATCTGGGTACTGTAGATGCGTCATCACCGGATGTCGATTTGTCTGGCTTGCTTAGACTGAGTAACTCAGCAAATAAACCAGTTTACGTACTTAGTGGTGATAGTGAAATTGGGATGCCAAACACTGAGTATAGTCCCACCATTAAGACGGGCATTCAAGTTAAATCATTAATACCCGGAAACAATATAACGTATAATCCACTTTTTTCTAAAAGACAAGCGTATATTCCGGTATCTAATTGGTATAAGGGTTTTGTAAACACTGATAGCGGTTTTAGTTATCACAAGGTAACTATGGCACTTCCGGATGGAAATTCACTTCCAGATGGTGTTACACCTGATGGCTCACGTATGATTATTGACCTTAACAAGTGGGGGGATAAGGAATTAAGTATTCCTCAATTTGCGATTAGTGATGTGTTTGACGACAGTCCAGAGTTTTCAGGGAAAACTGTTACCTATTACAATGAAAACGAGATGCTGGATGCAACTGTTCCGGAACCCACAAAAGAATCGCAAGCGGTTCAAGTTAGCAAAGATTCTTCAGAGGGAACAATTGATACAACAGATTTTGGCCTAGGAACAGCCACTAATTCCGATATTGAAATTCAGGTTCCCAGTGATTATGAAGACACTAATGATCCTAATAACAGTAAGTATTTGACTGCCAACGATATTAGTTTTACGCCTGATTTAACGAATAAGGAAATCAAGTTCAAATTGACAGACTCAGGGCTCGAAAAACTAATTGCCAATAACTTGACATCGGACGTTATGATTACAGTCAATGGCAAGGTGATTGACTTGACATTGACAGTCACAGAACCCACAGATGAATGGATGCCAGATTCAGCCTTACGGTCACAGTTACAAAAAATTTTGACTGCTGACGGTTATGGTGACCTGACCAAGGCTAATTTAGCCAACTTGACTAAGTTGCCTGATGGTCAGACGTTGACAGGCATCAGTGACCTAAAGGGATTGGAATACGCCAAGGGATTAACTAATCTTAAGATAACAGATAGTCCTAACTTGGCAGTTCTCAAAGAAAGTAATGGCCAAGTTCTGTCTAATCTGACGAAATTAACTAACGTAGAAATTGATAACTCATCGCTTGGTACTTTAGATGGTTGGGGGTTGGATGACCGGCCTGAATTAACCACTCTCACGGCTACAAATGATGCTCTAGCAGATTTTGGAGGATTGACTGGCGATTCAGGGCTAACATCTTTGGATCTCTCACATAATTTAATTAGCAGCAATTTACCGGATCTTACGGATTATCCTGTGCTACAGACGATTCTTTTGAATAACAACCAAATTACAGGAGCAGTCCCAGCGAGCTGGTCACAATTACAGAACCTTCAAATGCTGAATCTTTCGAGTAATTCCATTAGCGATAGCTTACCGGATCTTACTAACTGTCAAGCGCTACAGACACTTTATCTGAATGATAATCATTTTACAGGAGAAATTCCGTCGAGTTGGTCTGGATTACAGAGTCTGCAAAAGCTGAACCTCTCACAAGAAGCGGATGGAAGTGAGTATCAATTGAGTGGGTCTTTGGATGCAATTGCTTCATTGGCCAACTTAAGTGAAATCAATTTAAACTATAATAACTTCAGCGGTGCTTTGCCAGCTTCATTGTTCACATCGAAGTTGACTAGTTTCCAAGGTATCAATAACGAGTTTACTGGCGACTTACCCGATTTAAGTAAGGCTACTAGTTTAACTGACATGCAATATGGCGCAAACCATATCACCAGTGGTACTACTTTGAAAAATGCCTATGGTAATTATCAAACCTGGTCAATTGCTAGTCCAGACTGGCAAACGTCGCGTGATGGCAAGACCATGACATTAGATTTAAGCAAGTATTATGGTGGTGAGCCAGGTCAGGATTATCAATACTTAGGGATTGACATGAACGGCGGCACCCAAACAGGAGCTAAATTGACCTATAGTGATACTGGTCATCCGTTATTGACGATTGATACAACGGACAAGAGTATGACCAGCGGGACCTTCACCTTTGCTTTATTTGATCAAGCGAAAAAGCAAGCTATCCATGATGATAACGGCGGTATGAACTATCTAGCCACGGTAAGCGTCCCACTCACACTTGCATTACCTAAGTCCTATGGAATTACAACCAACGATGTTAAGTTTGGTTCCCACCAAGTTGGTTCGGGTATTACCAACGCAACAGACTTTAACTTGTCTGTCAATTCAACTAATGCGGCCGGTGATTCTTACCAACTAACCGCGGCAACTTCCGGGTTGTCCGCGGGTGGACATGAGTTGCCGCTATACTATTACAACGGGCAACATAGTGTCTTGCTAAATAGTGAACCACAATCGATTTATGATTATCAACCGACATCGGCTGATGATACCAAGGTAGTGGGTGATAGTAGTCAGGCTACTGCGGATACAGTTGACAGTACAACAGGGACCAAAGGCAACCTGCGGACTGACGTTGGGTCCACAGCATATACCGGTAATTATAAGGGTAATATCACGTACACATTAGCCGATGCGCCGGCGGAGAATTCTACAACGGCAGCTCAGGACGCCGATCTAACAAAAATCAGTTCGCTTAGTGGGCTCAGCCCAGCATTGTCAGGCCTCAGCGCAACAGATGAAGCTACGCGGGCAACATTGGCAACGAATATGACTAGTTTTGTGAAGTCGGGATTGACTGATGCTGACGGCGTGCTGTACTCAAGTTACACGGCAGGTCAATCTGGCGGAACGTATGAAGAACTTAGTGAAACCGGCAGTTTGTGGCTACTGGCATTAGCAAATTCAGGAGATGCCACTGATTTTGATACGGCATTTGCGGGGATGGTTAAACGCTTCTACGACAGTGACAAGGGAATCTTTAATTGGCAATCTAAGGGCGCCGACCATACGATTACGCAAGGAAGTGCCTCGATTGACGACCTACGAATCATCCAAGCGCTGTTGATCATGAACCAAAAGGATCCCGGAAACAATGACCGGGTAACGTGGCTTAAAACGCTGATCAACGGGTTCACAAAGTATGATTTGAATGCGTATTACCAAATGATCGATGGCTATAGTTCAAGTGGTCAGGAGAAACGGATACGGTTAGACTATTTGGACCTCGCGACTTTGAAGGCCATTTATGAATCCAAAGGGTTGTACGATTCTGGAAATACTGCCGGAGAAACTGCCTACCAGCAACAGTTAAAACTGATCAAGGATAGTTACATCAGTGACAAATTCCCATTCTTCGCTACATTCTATGATTACAGTACAGGTAATTATCAGGTTCCAACAGATGCCGGCGAAAATGGTCTTACTGCTGAACACATCAACATCACTGATGGGTTACTGACCATGTTGAATCTTGCCAAGGTTGGAGAATTGCCACAGGCTTCGTTGGCTTGGCTGAAAGCAAATACTGCTGATCGCCATATTTATAACAACTATAACTTGGATGGTACGCCAATCGCCGAAGAAGATGCGGCTTCCAACTATGGTTACGTTGCGCAAATTGCGGCTGCAGTCGGGGACACGACTCTTTATAGCCAGGCATTATCGGCCATGAATGCGATGACGCCTGCGACTAGCGATAGCCCGCTGTCTGGTTCTACGTACTACGGTACCGAATCATACGCCTTCAATGACCTAAACATGTTGCTGGCCTACAATTCCGTTGCGTTTGGAACGACCTCTTCAACTAAATAGTTTAACTGGAAAACAAAAGACATCACGTCACTCCCAACCGGGAACGAGCGTGATGCCTTTTTGCTATACCACAATACGTGTGAGCGCCTACGAAAACCAGTCACGTAACCGGTCTGCCACGGCCTGATGGAACTTGTCATACCAGGTGGGGTTGGCCGTGCTGATTTCTTCGTACAGGCTGGCGTTGATCTTCGTTAAGATGGCCGCTAACTGATCGAGTTCCTCGTCCGTTAAGACGGTCAAATACGGGGGAATTTCCGTGGCCACATTTGCCGCGGTTTTTCGGCCGGCGTCCGTCAGACTGATGATGGTCTTCCGCCGATCCGCCGTGGATTTTTCCTTGGTGACCAACTGTTTTTTGACCAATTTATTCACAAATTCGGCTGTCGATTGGGCGGTTAGGTTCAGCCGCGTAGCCAATTCCTTTTGGGACAGGTGATCAGCTTGTGAGAGGGCCAAGAGGATTTTACCCTGACCCTGAAAAAAGTCGCTCTGATCGGCATGATCCCGGTCAGTGACTTCATCGGCCGTGCGCTGCACCATGCCGAACTCGATGAGCTTGCCCGCCGCTGTTTTTTGTTTCGTTAAATCAGGCATTAAACCGCCTCCTACAGCCATTATACCTGACATCGTCGACCGGGACACTCAGAAATTTAGCCGGCAGACTTGACAAATTAATCAGGGGACCTTATTATTAATTTTGTCAGGGGGACCTGATTAAAGATAAACGCGTAAGAGGGCAGGTATTATGACAGATGTACCAGCAATTGAAGTTAAGCATTTAACAAAAAAATTTGGCAATAAAACGGTCGTTGACGATATCTCTTTTAGCGTCAAACAAGGTGAGGTCTTTGGCCTCTTGGGGCCCAACGGTGCAGGGAAGACGACCACGTTGCGGATGATCACGACGCTATTGGCGGCTGATGCGGGACAGGTCAAAATCTTTGGCCACGACACCGCCAAAGAAGGCCGGCTGGCGCGGTCACTGTTCGGGTTGACCGGGCAGTACGCGTCCGTTGACGAGGATATTTCCGCGCGGGAGAATCTGATGATCTTCTCGCGGCTCAATGGGTTGTCGCGAGCGGATGCTAAGCAACGGACCACGGAATTACTCACGGAGTTCTCGTTAACGCAGTCGGCGGACCGGGCGTTGAAGCACTTCTCTGGGGGGATGCGCCGGCGGTTGGATTTGGCCGTCAGCCTGATTACCCGGCCAGCGTTGATTTTCTTGGATGAACCAACGACCGGACTGGACCCCCGGACGCGGTCGCAGATGTGGGCGACGATTCGGCGGCTGGTTCATCAGGGGTCGACGGTGGTATTGACCACCCAGTATTTGGACGAGGCCGATCAATTAGCGGATCGGCTGGCGGTGATCGACCACGGCCGGCTGGTCAAGCTGGGGACGCCGGCAGCGTTGAAGGCCCAGCTTGGCGGCACCGAGGTGGCCTTTACCTTGGCCCAACCCACGCAATTGACCGCGGCAAAACAGATTCTCGCTGCTCAGGCTGTCGCCACGGTTCAGCAGGTCGGACAGCGGCTCCGCGCACGGGTAGCCCAGGCCGCGCAGGTTGCTCCCGTGTTGACCGCACTGACCCAAGCACAGATTGGGATTCGTCAGCTGACGGTTCAGGAGCCGTCGCTGGATGATGTCTTCATGAACGTCACCGTTGGCAAGAATTAAGAAAGCAGGTAATCTTATGGATTTACAAACGCATCAAGGAAATATCATTACGAACACGGCCACCATGGCCTATCGGAACTTGTTGAAGACGGTCCACAACCCGGACCGGTTCATGGACGTGATCGTGCAGCCAGTCTTGTTTATGTTGTTGTTCGGGTATCTGTTTGGCGGGGCCATTGCGGGCAACGTGCAGGCGTATTTACCGACCATCGTGCCGGGGATATTAATGCAAGCGATGTTATCGGCGGCTTCGGGTTCCGGTGCCCAGATCAGAGAGGACCTCGACTCCGGGGTGTTTGACCGGTTCAAATCACTGCCGATGGCCCACATCGCACCGTTGGCGGGGCAACTCTTCGCGGATAGTCTGCGCCTGGTACTGGCGGCGATTGCGTCGCTGACCACCGGTTATCTGATGGGCTGGCGGCCAGCCGCGGGATTCGGTTGGGTACTGGTGAGCGCGGGCTTAGCGATTTTCACTGGCTGGGCCTTGTCCTGGTTGTTCGCCTTGCTGGGGCTATTGGCGAAGAGTGCGGCGACGGTCCAGAGCCTGTCACTGATGGCGATGCTAGTTCTGGCCTTCGTTTCCAATGCGTTCATTCCCCTCAAGTCGTTGCCGAAGCCACTGCACGTCCTGGCAAATTTAAACCCGGTCACGGCGGTGATCACCGCAATTCGCCAACTCCTGGCGACGGGTACCTGGACGCATGCGGCCAGCCTGGTCCTCATCTTCGGCGTGGGCGTCGTTGTGATCTTTGCGCCACTGGCCGTCTGGGCGTATGACCGGAATTGATGGGTGACGATTGTGTTTTGGCTCGGGGTTGACTCGGGCCTTTTTGCGTTGGCAACAACATATAGTCAAAATGTATATCTGGATATTTAACATAGGTATTATACATGTGACTGATTTCCTAGTATATTAATCCTATGCAAAGTAATTGGACTCATCTGAACGGCGAGGAGGAAGCACATGAAAAAATGTTATTTGTTCTTGGGGGCTTTGAGTCTCTTGACCTTAGGGTTAGGCAGCTGTCGCTCGGCACAAGCAACAGCGCCAACCAAGACCGCGGCGAGCCAGCACGCGACCAGCCACCGGGTAGTTGGGAAGACCCAGAAAATTGCCGTGATTGTGAATGGCCAGACCTTGCCGGCGCATTTGAATACCTCTTCTGCGGCCCAGGCCTTAGTCAAACGGCTGCCCATGACACTGACATTTCGCGACTATGCTGGGTTGCCAGAAAAGATTGCCGACTTGAATCGTGCGCTACCCACGCGCGGGATGCCGCGTGGTCATGCTGGTACCAAGGGAAGCATTGGGTATTGGTCACCAGATCAACGATTGGTCTTCTATTGGGGACGGGAATCCTACTACGAGGGGATTCACATCATCGGCCGGTTTGATACGCCTCGTTATCGTTCTGTGATTCAGCATATGGGAAATCAGCGGGTTGTCCGCATCGTTCGTGCACAAAAGGAGTGAAGGTCATGACAACAGATCCATTAGCAGCTGTCCGCGTTAAGGCGGCAGACGAGTTTTACATTTTTACGTTGGATGCCACGGTCACCAGGGAACACGTGTATTATCGTAATCGGTATGGCGTTGAGATTGCGGCGGACCTATACTATGCGACCGCCATGGACAAGCGGCAAGCTCAGCCCGCGTTGGTCATCGGTCCCCCGTTTGGCGGTGTGAAAGAACAGGGCCCGGGAGTGTACGCCAATCAGCTGGCGCAACGGGGCTTTGTGGTGCTGGCGTTTGATCCGGCCTATCACGGGTATTCTGGCGGGTATCCCCGCTACAGTGGGTCACCGGATACGTACGTCGAAGATTTTTCGGCAGCTGTGGATTACTTGGGTCAGTTAAGCTTCGTCAATCGCCAAGAAATTGGTGCGCTGGGGATCTGTGCCTCTGGCGGGTTTGCGCTGGCGGCCGCGGCCCAAGATGCCAGAATCAAGGCGGTTGCGACCAGTGTGCTGTATGATATTCCCCATCTGGCGAATCTAGCGACGGGGCAGGACCGGCAAGCACAATTGACCGCGTTAAGTGAGCAGCGTTGGTCGGCACCAACCGCGGCCAATGCGAATTACCCAGCTCAGCCGGTCACGGAATTTCCAGCGGATTTGGATCCCGTGGCTCATGAATTTTTTAGCTTTTACGGCTTTAAACGGGGCTGGCATCCTCATGCCTTGCGCAACGTGACGGAAATCTCGAATCTGAGCTTTATGAACTTTGAGGCGACAAGCCGCATCGCTGAAATTTCGCCACGTCCCGTTCTGATGGTGACCAGTGAGGAGGCGCATTCCAAAGCCTTTACAGAGGAAACGTTTGCGCGGCTCCAAGACCCGAAACAACTCCTAGTCATGCCCCGTGGCCAGCATGTTGATTTCTATGATCGGGTAGATCTGATTCCATTTGACCAGTTTGCGGCGTTCTTTCGGGAAAACTTGGGGTAACGCTAAAATGAAAAAGTAAACAGGCGCTGCCTAGATCGAACTTGATCTGGTAGCGCCTGTTGGTTGTGTCTAGGAGCAGCGGGCTACGTTATAAAGAGTTACGGGATCATTTTTTGTTTTCGGTATCATTCTGCCTAAAATGATACCGAAAACATGAGCTAGCTCTCGCAAAAGGCACCGTCTTTAATCGTCTTAATCAATGTTCTAGTCGTTAGATTGTAAGTCAGAATTGTTAATCAAGCGCGATGTTTTGAAAAAATAGTCCATATTGTGATAGATTTAGGCCAAGAGATAACGTTGATGCTTTAGATTTTGGGGGAATGAGTATGAATAGGCGGGCATTAGTTTTAAGCACAACTTTTCAGGATGAGAAGTTTGAGCAGCGATTGGCAGACATGATTTCGCCGTTTCTGGGGTTGACGACGGTCCAACAGATTTGGTGTGTGAATCGTGATGTCAGTAAGGAAAGCCAGTCGGCATATACCGTGGTGGCGTTTGACCGGCAGAATGACGTTGAGATGGTTCGGCGACCAGATTGCCAGAGTCGCACCTTATATCGGGGAATATTGCGGCGCGCCAGCGCAACTGAGATTTTAGAATCTAAAGTGGAGACGGATTCAATATTTCTGCACCGGCTTTAGACAGTGTGATAACAGGATAGGGGGAGAGCACAATGACAGTGCAATTACTAGTGGAAAACTTGGGGACCCTGTTGGGATTGTTTTTCTTAATCTATGGCGTTGTGTTATTTAGTTACCAAGTCTGGGAGCTGCACAAGAAACACCGCAACTACCGCAAGTGGTGCCAACGGGTAAAACCGAGTGGGGTGCAAATGGACATCCAAAAGCGCGGCCGTAAGTACCGGATGCAATAACGTTGGGCAGCGGTGATGCGTTATCGGCTTAGACATGGGGAGAAAGACAGCTGACATGACAAGCACCACGGAAAATAGGGCTACGAGAGGCAGTTGCTTTCGGGGCCAAATAGAGACGACTGATGCCATTTGCGGGGGTTAGTCGTTTTTTTGTGGGGTGGGTTATTGCTAGGGATAGCGGTTGGTGATGAAAAAAATGAAGCATGTGAAGTGTCAGTGCGTAGCCATTCAGTGGTGCCTGAGACACAGGCGAAATCAGGTACGGTGCTGGTAAATTAGACTTGAATATTACGAATAGGTGACAAAAATAAAGCAAAAAGTAAGGCCTTTTTAAACCGTAAACAGCGAGATTTAGGCGGCTGTTTTTTGCTTGAATCGCTTATAATTACCGGTATAATCGAATTTGCAGCTTACGACACGCCCTGAAACATCACCCCTTTAGACATTCTTAAAATATTACAGTCGAAATATCATTGACACATTTCTGTAATATAACTATACTAACTTTAATCTTTGGATTAGGGGATGTCTATTATGAAAAAATCAGTTGTTCTATTATCAGTTTTAGCGTTGACTGCACCTTTGGCTCTGGCCGTACCGGCTTCTGCTAGCACGACGGCAACGGTTACGTCCGCGACAGTTGCTAAGCAACACACGTACACCATCGTGTCGTCTAACTTCTTTAAGAAGGCCAAGACGGTGCACACCAAGGATGCCAAGCCAGTCGTTTACAAGGCGGCTATTGCGGCTGACCGGCCAACGATGACGCTGACTAGCAAGGGGAAGCTAAGGGCAGGGACCACGTACAAGGTGACGAAGCAAGCGAAATTAAAGCTGAGCGCAAAGAAGACCCAAACTTACAGCTACGTGAAGGGCCAAGGCTGGGTCGTTGCCAGCAAGCTGACCGCCGGCAAGTTTAAGCCAGCGGATGGCGTCACGGCTAAGGCGAAGACCTACACGATTCTGACGGTCAACACCTTGAAGAAGGCCAAGACAGTGCACACCAAGGATGCCAAGCCAGTCGTTTACAAGGCAGCCATCGCGGCTGATCGGCCAACGATGACCTTGACGGCTAAGGGCCACTTAAAGGCGGGGACGACTTACAAGGTTACCAAGCAAGTGAAATTACAAAATGCCAACAAGAAAACACAAGCCTTCAGCTATGTTAAGGGTCAAGGCTGGGTATTAAAGAGCGCCTTAACCAATGGCCAATTCAAAAACGCCGACTAGTTGGGGAACTAGGAGTCATGGCAAATGGTCATTGATGTAGGGAAAGAGAAGCACCGGTCTATCCGAGAGATGGCTGGTGTTTTTTGACGGAAAAGATAGAATTTGGCTTTCATATCCAAGTCTACAGCTATCGAAGTTGAGCATCTGGATGATATATTTAGCTTATGAAAGAGGTGTGGTCATGATGGCAATGTCACAAATCACTATCCGACTTGATGAACAAGAGAAGAGAAAGTTTGAAAAGAACGCCGAGGCGATAGGCTTAACAACTTCTACTGCAATTAAGATTTTTATTGCAAAATTTAATTTAGATAAGGGATTTAGTTATCCAATTACATCCCGAAACGAAGACGAGATTGTTCGACTACCGCCAGAGATAGAAAGAGCCATGGTCATTGCTAAGGCGGAAGAGCTTGGCCTTTTGGATGAGTCGAGTGAGCCTGTTCATGATATTCAGAAATTACGGAAAAAGTGGATGGGCTAGTGACAATAACGCGTCACCAAGAGCTAACGACTGGACAGCAGCCGAGGTAAGTTTGAATTAGTTTTGCGTTTGATGGGTGAATAGAACCACTTTGAGGTTAGACAGCTGTCTGTCTCAGAGTGGTTTTGTTCGTGGAATCAGTTTAGTTATTGTCTATCTGTCAGCTTGTTATGGGAAAAGCCGTTTTAGATGATGGGCGTATAGAATAACGCTGATTGATTACCAGCAATGATTGTTACGTAGTAGCTTCCCAAGTTTTCAGACGCTAAAACAGAAAAGCACGAGAAATAGACTGGCCAGCTCCGCCCCAAAATTATTTTTCCGCTCGCCAAGTAAACGGTATACAGCCCCACTAAACTGACCTGCGATGGTTAGATTTCTTAATGCTTGGTAGGCTGGTACGTTCATCACCAATGATGATTCGGGTAATTGCCAATCGGTTGCGCCACTCCCTCACATCGACCGACTTGGCTAGCATCTAGGCATATCCATAGATTTTCAGAAACTTTTTTGATAGGATTGCTTCCAAGCATTGTGCTTAACTATTTTTGGGAGGAATTGATTGTGGCATCAGAGTTACAGTACACGCAATATTTAGACTCGATTCGGTCCTACACGGAGCAGGACCAACTCACCAAGGCGATGATTCTGATTGGTTACGTGGAGCGTGATTTCATTCGGTTTTACCGGGCCGGGCGAATTGCGGAAGGCGTGCGGTTCGCTGAAGAAAACTTGGCGCGCTCGAAGGATTTGCTGAACCGGTTGACGCCGGAGCAGAAGGTCGCGCAACTGCATGCGCTGGTCGACATTTTATCGTTTGAGGGGATTCAGAATCACGTGAAGATTTTTAAATTCGTCCAGTTGCGAACCCAGTACCACCAACATCTGCTGGACCTCCCGGTGACAACGGCCAAGTACGTGCCATTGCTAAAACGCATCATCACGGACTTTGGCCAGCTGGCACAGACGGATGGCCTGGCCTATGCCGACCACCTGGAGTCGACGCTGGATGTGATCTACTACATCAACGCCCACGTGCGTGAAAAGCTGACCGTCAAGCAGGTGTTGGCGCACGTGAATCAGCGATGCAATCCGATCGGTGTTCAGCGCGGCTTCAACACGGAGATGCACATGTCGATTCGGGATTATATCAACGTCAAGAAGATTCGCGAGGCGCAGCGCATTCTCCTGCTGACCACGATGCGGATCGGCCAGATTGCCCAGGAATTGAATTTTTATGACGCGGCTGATTTTTCCAAACGGTTCAAACGAGAACTGGGGATGACGCCGCTGGAATATCGCCAGCAGAATAGTGAAGTAGATTAACTTTATTAATTTGCCAAATGGCGACTTGCAGGGAGGTATCCCGGAAATATGCAGGCATTGTATTTTTCTGGGCCACTTGGAAAAATTAAATACAAATTCGCGTTTATCAGCAAATTCTCCCGGTATACTCAATACCAATTAGTTGAGTGGATTGAAGTTATGGGGGTAAAAACGATGATGCGGAATCAAAATTATCGACAGCTGTGGGTGTTTTCAGGAGCTGTTTTGTTGGGCTTGAATTTACAGATGGTCGCGGCAGCGGGGGCTACCGTCCCCAATCCCGTCGCGGGTCAAGAAACGGCTACATCTGTAAAGCACGAGTCCCCAGCAGCGACTGCGGCAGATGACCCGGCAACCAGTGAAGGGTCATCCTCGCCGACACCCACCGATGAGCCGGTGACCGAATCAGTACCGGAGCGGTCAACATCGGCGCCTGATGACGCGGTCACCACGACACCGACACAGCCGGCAGCGGTGGCCAAGCAGACCGCGGCGAAACTGCCCACGGATGTGACCGTCCGGAAGAATGTCGTGCCTGCCGTCAAGGAAACAGCGCAGACCGTCAGCCGCTCACACGTCGATGCACAAAATTTCACGGACTACTTTGAGCTGAATGGTGACGCGACCTATGACCAACAGACGGGTATCGTGACGTTGACGCCGGATAAGAACGATCAAGTCGGTAATTTTTCGCTGAAGAGTAAGATTGATATGGGGACCAGTTTTTCACTGGAAGGACAGGTGAACCTGGGCGACAAGACGTCCGCACAGGGCGGGGCAGATGGGATTGGCTTCGCTTTTCACAATGGCAACGTGAGTGACGTCGGCAATGCTGGGGGCAACCTCGGCATCGGCGGCTTGGTCTCCGCTCTGGGCTTTAAATTAGACACGTGGCACAATGACGCGGCGCGACCGACGGCTGATATATCGGGGGCGCAACTTGCTGCGAACGACTCCAACGGCTTTGGCTGGTCGGCCGATCCCAGCACGCCGCAGTTTGGGGCGTTCGTGACGACCAGCAAGCGACTCGTGCAAACGGTGAGTCGTCAGTTTCACGACCGGTGGTGGGCGGAGACGGACCAGTCCTCTGTTCAAGCCTTGGCCGCCAGCGATTTGGACAGTAAATTTCACGACTTCAGTGTCAACTATGATGGTGACAGCCGGGAGCTGACGATTCGATTTACACAGGCCGATGGCACGCCACTGGTTTGGCGCAAGACGGTGCCGACCACGGATGAGGCCTTGGCCATGATCGTGAGTGCCTCAACTGGTGGCGCCAAGAACCTCCAGCAGTTCAAGCTGACCCGGTTCGACTACCAACAGGCGGCCACGGTCAATGTGAAATACGTGGATCTGCAGGGCCAACAACTTGGTCAGGCCGCAGTCACTTATCCGGACGGTCCCACTGTGGGCGCGGATTACGCGACGACACAGTTAACGATTCCCCACTACCGGTTCGTGCGAATGGACACTGGCTCGGTCACGGGCCAAGCCAGTCTACCCGCCACGGGCACGCTGGCTCAGCCTGGCGACAACGGGGATGTGATTTACGTGTATGCCCCGGATTATCAGGCGACACAACACGTGGTCAACGAAACGATTCACTACGTCGATGAACAGGGAAAAGCGGTCGCTCCGGACTTTCAGGCAGCGCCGTTCACCTTCTTGACGGTGACCGACCCCACCACGGGTGACCAGCGCGTGTACTATACCGTTGGCAAGCCAGCGACACCTGAACTGACGGAAACGGGCGCGCCAATTGACACAGCTGAGACCACCTGGATACCGGGAGTCGCAGGTGAGTTTGCAGCGCGGCAACACCCAATGGTTGCGGGTTACACGGTCGTTGCCAATGATGCCCCGGACGGCGATTTGACCCAGTTAACGGCCCAGTCCGTCTGGTCGGATAGCCAGGACTTGGTCTTCACGGTCGTTTATCGGCCAACGACGCCTACCAAGCCGGTCGATCCGGAAAAGCCAGTGGACCCAGAGAAACCGGTTGACCCGGTAAAACCAGTGGACCCAGAAAAGCCGATTGATCCAGGGAAACCAGTAACCCCAGCAAACCCAACTGACCCAGATCAATCGGTTACGCCACAAAAACCAGGTGACGCAGAGCAGCCAGCGGACACTGCGGCATCGCAGCGCTCAGAAAGCCAGAAACTACCAGACTTCCTGCAGCCAATGGCACACCGATCAACGGCCTTAGGGGCGATCGTTTCCCAGCCATTTGCGACGGATCACGTTAAAAACACGGCGTCACAGTTACCCCAGACTGGTGAACGATCGACCACTGAGGGCCGCTGGTTAGGTGCCTTGTTACTGGCGATTACCGGTGGTTGGGGATTACATTTCTGGTGGCGTCGGCGGTAATTGATTTAGGATCCATCATTCAGTGGAATAGATAATGAGCGACTGAGTCTGACGGCTTGGTCGTTTTTTAATGCGGTAATAAATTTGCGCAACCAACCATTAACTGTTCTTGATTATTACGGTCCTAATATAGGAAAGCTTATCGCAAACTTAAAAGCACGTGGCTGAACAGTTAAATGACTTGTGGGCGACAAAAAATGACAGTAATCTCTCGCCTACCACTTAAAAACCTAGTACAATAGAGGTGGTTAAGGGACACAGGTGATGATGAAAATCACGTTGAAAACGGATATTTTCAGTGAACATTAAGCCCTAGGTTACCGAACGATTAGAAGTTATATATTGTGTAAAAATGTTAGCTTGCTTAATTGCCAATGATAGCATAGTATTACCGTAGAATGGTTTTTGACAGTTGCATGATTAGCAACCGGCCGATGTGGCAGGTTGCTAAAGGTTTTTTGGAGGGAGGATTTGACCTCATGAAGTTGTGGAAGTTAATGATGGCAGGTGTGGTTGCGCTAGGACTAGCTGGCGCAGCCGCCGTGAGCGCGACACCAGTGACAGCGCACGCGAGCGATAACATCACGATTGATGGTAAGTTTTCGGATTGGAAAGGGGCAGACCTGACCATTGGCTATAGTGGGGCAATGGCTGTAAAGAGCGATGGACAGTACATCGATGTCTACGTCAGAATGCAGAATGGATCAGTACCTGGATATGGCGACTATAGTATTCAAGTTGATGGTAAAACGTATCATGCCTGGTCTGGCGATGATCTGAGTGTTAGTGGAGATCAAACAAAGTCATTTACGTTAACAGGTGGGAAAGGTAATAACGGCCATGATTATGGAACTGTTGGGGCCGGATACGTTGGTACTGAGGGCTCTCATGAAAGTGGAGAGTTCCGGATTGATCTCAGTAAGTTTGGCCTGACTGATTCAGTTAACGGTAAAAAAGTTTCGGTTTCTAACCCTAGTATTGGGAGTGACAGTGCAACGACGACTGTTGATAATATTAGTGATGCCGACCAGAATAGTGCATCCGGTGTTATTGATGGTAAAGCTGATAGTAGCTCCAAAGCGACGACCACGACGGATACCAATGCCAGCAACGACAATGATAATCTCAATATTAAGATTGACGGAAAGTTCGCGGATTGGAAGCATGTCACTCTAACTGGTGGTTATAACGGATATACGGCCATGGTTAGTGATGGTGATAAGGTGTACGTCTATGTGCGAATGATAAAAGGCAATGGGCAAGTTCCTGGCTACGGGGATTATAATTTTGATTTTAATGGGAAAAAGATTTATATTTGGTCGAATAACATGCCTAGTTCCACGGTTAGTTCAGACAGGGCTCAAGCGGTGACTTTCACTGGTGGAACTACGAATGAAGGTCCCCAATATGGGACTGTTGGAAATGGTTATGTTTCCAGCAACAGTAATGGAGAACCGATTGCTGAATTCCAAATCGATCTTAGTAAGCTTAATCTATCGAGCATGACCGGTCAGACTATCACCATGTACAACCCCAACATCGGTAATGAAAAAGTCACCGTCGCCGGTGGGTCCACCGGCCCCTACGTCATCTCTGGTATCGGCTTGGGAATTGCGGGTCTTGGCTACTGGCGGTTACGCAAGTCTGGTAAGCTGAAGCGTCAAGGCAACCGGACGAGTGGCAAGTAGTCTTTGATAACGCTGGGAGGCCAACGTTAGGGAAGTTAATTAATAGGACTGGTGCGAATGAAGATAAGTATCCTAGTGGGAACGGTCGTGTGGTTATATGCGTTATCGGTGTTAAAGCGAGCTCGGCTATCTGCCTACTTCTTTATTGTAGGGAGTGCCGGACTCTTGAGAGCGTAAAATATCTTGTGTAAATGCATAAAAGATTTCTGAATTGTATAGAAATAGGGAATGCCTTCCCTTAT
>NZ_JAMXAZ010000011.1:0-78776 GCF_024718525.1 Levilactobacillus yiduensis | reverse complement strand
AAACGTAAAATTCCCATCAAGCACTTGAATCATGTGTTTGATGGGGATTTTGGAGTTTCTGGTGAATAATTCAGGTAGGATTAGCTCTGTAAAACCCGAATCGGGTTTGCGGAGCCAATCCTAGTGTGTTTTTAGCTTAAAAAGCGTTGTAAATTCTGGTAGACCTGGTCCTCCAACTCAACAGGGGCCATGCCACGGAGATTTGCGACGATGCGTAGGCTTTGTCGCAAAATATCCGGGTACTCCTTAACCTGTACGGGCCGGTGTTGGGCCCAGGCCACGGCGGAGAGGCCGTCCGTTTCAATTAATAGCCGGTTCAGTGGAATGGTCTTGGCCAGTTGCGTGACGGCAGGGTCGGTCAGCACGTCCGGGCCAATCGTGAAGTAGCAGTCCAGCCGGATGTAATCAGCTTGATACTCGGGTGAGGCATACCAGTGGATCAGGTAACGGTTGGGGTATTTGCGAATAGCCGTCAGCACCGCGCGCTCGCATCCCTTGGTGTGCAGGATAACTGGCTTGCGGTGGTCGTGGGCAAAATGCAGTTGCGCTTCAAATAACCGGGACTGATCAAGCAGGTTCACGTCGGTCCACACGCTGTCGAGGCCAATTTCCCCCACAATCTGCGTGGCTTCCAGGTAGGGCGTAACTGTGGCCCACCGCAAGTCGGTCGCCTCCCACGGATGAATGCCAAAGCTCAGGGGCTGTTGCGTGCCCACAAGTGTCCGATTGGTTTCCCATTCGGCAGGAGACTGACAATTAATGATTGCCAAAATATGTTCGTCACGCTGCAGCGTTGCTAACTCAGCGTTGCCATCCAAGTGACAATGGGCATCAGATAACAATTTGCTCGCCTCCTTTGGATCACCGCTAGTGTAGCATGGTTCGCACTGCAGTCCCAGTGAACAGCTGGGTTAGCGGGGAGAACTTACTAAGTAGAACAGTCGCGCAAAGTAACGATTTCGGTAGTTTGTAAGGTCACTTATTCAAGAAAAAATTAACCAACCTAGATATTCTGGTTAAAATACTTCCAAGCCTAAATATTAGTCTTTGTATAGTTAAAGATAACATAATTAATAAAATAGGGAATTAAGTTCATTATCTTATTAGTTGTGCACAAGTATAATTGGTGGTTAAACTAGTTATGCTGTATACTTACCCTAACGAGTCGATAATCAGGTGATAATTTTAGTTGTGACACCCTAAGCGCAATCCCGATGAAGGAGGAAATATCGTGTTCAATTTAAATGATGAGAAGCGGCATTATAAGATGTACAAAAAAGGAAAACAGTGGCTGTTGGCGGGAATCGTGACGGCGACACTGACGTGCGGGGGTGTGGTGACGGCATCTGCAGCCACGGAGACGCATGATGATGACCCTGCGTCAGCCGAGAGCGTCGGCACCAGGGAGCCAGACCAGGTGGCCACGCTGCGTAACACCGCGGCCCCGGCGACAAAAGAAACGGCGGTTCAACCAGTTGACGAGCCGGCGGACAATGTGACAGAAGAGGCGGAACTGCCGACCGAAGAATCAGGAACGCTTGAAGCCGACCCCGTTGATGATGACCAGCCGGGACCGGCAACTGAGCCAGTTAATACAGCTAAACCGGATGAGGCGGAGAAACTTGAGACGCCGGCGGACAGTCAACGCAATCAGCCGGCCCCTCAAGCGCCAACGCTAGACCGGAAAGAAGCCGTTGAGAATGATAAAAAACAGGTGACACCAGCGCCAGCAGTCGCCACGCCTGTTGCATTTACGACCGGTTTGGCAGCGGTTCCAGCGGCGCCAGTCGTCGACAATTTTATCGACCAATGGTTGCCAAACCAGACATTACAAAATGAAGTATTATCGGAGTTACAGCAGTTGGGAACCCAAGCCGCCAATGGCCGTCACTGGGACAGCGTGGCTGACATTACCCAAGACGACATGGCGTTAGTCACCTCGTTGTCGGTTTCCGGTGGGGGTAGTTTCCCCGATACCTACATTGATGGCAAGACGCCGTTTTCATTAAAGGGGCTGGAGTATGCCGTTAACCTGAAAAGAATTCATTTCTCAGCAGCACAAAATACGTCGACTATGGTCTTCGGCGACATTGTGGATATTAGTCCGTTAGCGGGATTACGAAAGCTGGAATACGTAGACTTATCGGGGAATCGCATCAGCGACATCACTCCGCTGGCTGGCTTGACGAACATTAAGGAACTTTCCCTGGCTTACAACGGGATCACCGACTTCTCCGTGTTGGCAGGGCGGCAGTTTGACCGACTCACCACGGATTGGCAGTATATCATCTTGCCCACGATACGGGTGAATAGCCAGACACGGACGGCAGATATTTCGCAGTTGTATGTGAATAGTGATGGCCAGGTGGTTACCTGGAGTTCGGGGAATAGCTTTACGATGCCGTACCGAATGCTTAGTAATGGACAGAACGTTAAGAAACTCTTTTACCGTGGTGTGACTTATGACAAAAATTTAAACCCACGTAAAAATGCTGATGGTAGTCTGACATTTACCGGCATTTACGACCAGGAACCGGGGCCGACGACCACTAGCTCAAGCTATACCGTGGAACCACAAAAAAACAAATATTTCTTAATTGGCCAACTGAGTAGAAAAGATGAGGCTACTAATGCCAGTATTGTTATGGCCGCAATCTTCCAACCCTATGAAATTGCCGACGAGGCCGCAACCGTGACCGTCCATTATCAAGATGAGGCGGGAAAGACCTTGCGTGATGATGAGGTGCTACCAACGGGGCTAGTAGGCGATAGCTACGAAACGCATGCTCAGGAGATTACGGGCTACCAGCTGAAAGTGGTGCCAGAAAATGCCACGGGTCTTTATGGCGTGGATCCCATCGATGTAGTCTACGTTTATGAAAAAACAGCGCCGGTTCAACCGCCAGTCGTGACCCCCGTCGCGGAAATTAAAGTGACGGTCCATTATCAATTGGCGGATGGCACACCGGTCGCGGGCGACACGAGCTTCACGGGGAAGACCGGAGAAGCGTATACGACAACGCCACTGGACTTGAGTGACCAGGGTTGGGAACTGATCGGCACTCCAGCAAATGCGAGTGGGACGCTGGGTGAGGCGGATATTGCGGTGGTCTACATTTACCAGGCCAAGGATGCCCCGGGCGAAGAGGGGGCGTCAGGCGATGAGCTGGCCGATGATCCCGTGGACATGACCAACGATGACGCTGTCAACGAGTCCGGTATGGGCGCGGACATTGCTATCAATCGGCCGCGGAAGCAATCCCGGCCGCAAGTCACCTCGGTTGCAAAACCGGCCCGGACTCGGGTCCAACCAGCTGTTAAGCAGTTGACACAGAAACAGAACGAATCAGAACAAGCAACGCTGCCGCAGACCGATGAAGCCCAACTCTCATCGAAAGTAGGTTGGCTAGCGCTGGCGACGTTGGTAGCCGGCCTGGGTGCGGGCTTACTGCGAAAGTGGCATTAAATTTTTAACGGAGACTCGTTTGGTTGGAAAATTAAACGAGTCTTTTTTCTACACATGTTTATAGTTGTAACATTTAAAATTTGGGCTGATTTTCAGCGAAATGTCTGAAATGGTTAAAACGTATTACCTGTAGTGTATACCGCTACACCAACATTCTAACTACAAACTAAATACGGGAATATATCAACTCGATTAACACAAAAATAGCAAAATCGTTTTATATGTTGTCTGGATTTTTAGATGAAAAGACGTTATAATTCATTTGTAAAGGATCTACACCGTTTAGGATAGTAATAGGTCAGATGAATGGGTCATTATGCGAAAAAACTTAATAGCATGTTTTAGAGGGGTGTTATTGATGCTTAATGGGATGAACACGAAGGAACATTATAAGATGTACAAGAAAGGTAAGGCTTGGGTCTTCGCCGGTATCGTTACAGCCACGTTAGCCCTGGGTGTTACCGGTGGCCAGACGGCTCATGCGGATACCACTGGGGATGCGGCTTCGGAACAGGAAAACACTTCTAGTCAGAGCGCATCACCAGCCAAGGAAGTGACGTTGACGCAAAAATCAGCGGCAAATGCAGCTGATACGACGACAGTATCTGACGCCACGAAGACCGATGAACCAGCTAATACGGATGGACAGAACCCGGACACGACTAAGTCTAGCGAAGAAGCTACTGCGAGCGAGGGAAACCCGGACACGACTAAGACCGGTGAGCCCACAAGGACAGGTACGAAGACGACCGTCACACTAACTACGCCGAAAAAAGCGGTGACTGAGACGGTTAAAGCGCCGGCCACAACAACCAAAGATGTAACCGATACCATAAAAGAACCAGCCACGAAGGTCACCACGGCTGTGACGCCGGATATGAAGATTCAGGCACCAACCCAGGCTAAGATGAAACACACTGCCCGGATGATGGCACCGGCTGCACCGACCGTGACGGCGGCCGTCGTGGCAGCCCAACCGGTATCGACAACTGATGAGTCGATTGATCAGTGGATGCCGAATAAGACGTTGCAGAGAGCTGTGTTGGGGACATTGCAGGATGCCATCACCACTGGTAATCAAGCAGTGGTGGACTCTGGAAAGAAATGGAACAGCGTGGACGATATTACCCAGGCTGATATGGCATTGTTGACGAATTTTAGTATTTCAGCGATGGGATTAACCACATACGTTGATGGCAAAAATTCGTTTTCACTTGAGGGCCTGCAGTATGCGATTAATTTGAAAGAGCTTGATATTTCAAATAGTATGAATTGGGCGCCATATATGTTGCGTGGCGACATTACTGACTTGACGCCCCTTGAAAATTTGCAAAACTTGGAGTGGTTAGAATTCACTGGTAATCGTGTATCGGACATTACACCGGTTACTGGATTGAAGAATCTGAAATCACTTAATTTTGCACAGAATAATGTAGCTGACTTTTCTTCCATGAACTTAGCCCAGTATACAAGTTATGAATTTAGGCAACAGTTCGTCGAAAATAAGCCAGTTTATATTCCGAAGACCGGAAGCTATGTCATGGACAATCCAGTGAAGGCGCCTCAAGGGCTGACCTTTACCATGAGCAATGTTGCTAGGCTGGGTGTCCCTATCTCCAACCCGGTTGGTAATAATCCGACGCCGACTGTACGTATTTTTTGGGGTGGGGCAGATACAGTGACGATGGATGGTAATCAACTTAGCTATAAGGGGATTAAAGATCAAATTATGCCGGGGCCAACAGAAAATCCGTTTGATTTCATGTATCCTAACTTGGTTCAAGAAGAGTATACCTATTTCTTAATTACCCTGTTTGATGGTGCTCCAAATGGTGTCGCAAATACGCAGGTTATGATGGTCACACCATATATCCAGGCAGATGCAGCCAAAGATGTAACTGTCAATTACATTGATGAGACAGGTAAGGCTTTAGCGGATCCAGATACATTGACAGGATTTGTGGGGGAAGGCTACACCGCTACGCCTAAGGAATTCGCAGGCTACACGTTGACCACCATCCCAGCCAACGCCACCGGGACCTTCTCTGACACGGCTCAGACAGTTACTTTTGTCTATAAAGAAGCCGTTTCCGCAGTCACTGTTCATTATCAAGATGATCAAGGCGCAACTATCAAGCCTGATGATACTGAAACGGGTAAGGTTGGTGACGCTTACGCGATTGACCATCCGGCAATTTCTGGCTACACCTACAAGGAAACGGTTGGGGATGCCACAGGGACTTATGCGGATACGCCAACGGAGGTTACCTTCATTTACACCAAGGATGCTGTCACACCGCCAATTGTCACACCAACGACGGATGTAACAGTTACTGTCCATTACCAAACGGCCGATGGCACGCAGGTCGCTCCAGATGTAGTCATCACTGGTAAGACTGGTGACGCCTACACAACCAGTCCGGCGACTAACATTCCCGACGGCTACGAACTGGTCACCACACCAGCCAACGCTACCGGGACCATGGGCGACAGTGACATTACTGTTACCTACCTCTACGCTGAGACTGGTGGGGATGGGGATCAAGTGAATCCCGGTCCTGACAAACCAACGACACCGACGAAACCAACCGAGCCAACGACCGAACCCGATAAAGTCACGCCAACGAAGCCGGCTAAACAACCGGCCAAAGGCGGCCAAGCTGATCGTGTTACGACGGGGCAACGGACGCCAGCTAAGGGTGGCACGGCCGCAACCGTTGCTTTAGCCGCAAAGCCTGATGCAAGTGCGCCTTCCGCGAATGCCAAGACTACCTTGCCACAGACGGATGAACACACCATTTCACCACTCTGGGGGCTGGCACTCTTAGGCGGCCTGCTGGGGTTAGTTGGATTCCGTAAGAAACAACGCTAATCATTTTCGAAAATGGACTAGCCAACAAATAGACTAGTCTATTTTTGTACAATTCTTTACACGGCATTAATCGTTTAAACTATACTAGATTTTAGATCGATAATCAGTTATAATAGGGCTTAGTTAGGGATTGCCAATAACACACTAATAACCGATTTCGTAACACAACGGTGCACTGACTACTGGTCAGTAGATTGAGGAGGATTAATGTGCTAAGGACAATTGCGTCAAAACGACAGATGAACATAATGAAACGGGGACGGACGTGGGTGTTTGCCAGTTTGGTGACAGCCACATTAGCCATCGGCACGGATCGAGTAACGGCCCAAGCCGACACGTCCGCGCCACCGGTTGCGCCGACAGCGGCGACGGGGGCGGCAAGTCAAACGGAATCAGAAGTAACATTATCGCCGACGGCAACGCAGCCAACGGATACAGCAACGGCGAGTACGGATGAAGCGACGATTGTTGATGAAAATGAAAGCGATAACACAAGTAATTCTATAGCCGATGAAGTAACCACGGAAACGCTGGCAACAGAATCAACCGACCCAGAGTCAATGGACACGGTAAATTCGGACGTAACAGTCACGGTGGACACCGAGACACCAGCACCCGCCGTCGACACCAAGCCGGTGGCCATTAGCGCGCCTGTAGAATCGAGCCCGCAAGCCGTGACGGGTGCCGCACCGCAACTCAAGGCCGTGAAGCTGGTCAAGGCTGAGGTGACCAAGCCCGCCACGGTAAAATTGGCTCACCAACAAAAGGCAGCAACGATTGACGACTGGATGCCCAACACCACGCTTCAACAGGCGGTGCTTAAGGCCTTACGGGCACAGAACCCGGGGCAAAGCTGGGCGAGTGTCGCAGATATCACACAAGTCGATATGGCGTTGTTAAAGACCCTTTCAATCCAAGCCGGCGCGGGCACCTATATTGATGGCAAGACGGACTTTAAATTGGACGGATTGGAATTTGCCACGAACCTGACCAGCTTTTCTGCTGGAGGGAACTTAAACGGTACGCCGGGGGCTTACTATGGCGATATCGCTGATGTGACACCGCTGGCCGGCCTGGAAAAATTAACGAGTCTGGACCTGCAACACAACCGGATCACGGATGTGACGCCGCTAGCTGGGTTGAAGAATCTACGGACACTGTATTTGGCGTTTAACCGGATTCAAGATTTTTCCGTGCTGAAAGGAAATAATTATCAAACATTTCATGCCGGCTCTCAAGCAGTCGTCTTGGACCCAATCAAGGTGAGCGCCACCAAGCGGTCTGCCCATCTGAAGGTGCAATTTATCACGATTGACGGTAACGTGATTCAGCTGGAACCGGTGGCAGTGCGGATTGCCGATCCCGTCTTTTACAATAACGGCGCCTTCACTTACCGGTTCTACTTCACTGGGGGCACTGGGGTGAGCGATGGTCAGGGCGGTCTGAACTACACGGCACTCAAGGACCAGATTCCGGGGATTACGGAATATCCTGGCGTGACGGTCGATGTGCAGGAAAATAATTATTTTATGACCGGTAAAGCCGAGGGCAATGACGCGTACGGCAGTTATTTGTTCGTGGCCATGCAGGGATATGACATCGCTGAGGAGGCCGCGGCGGTCACGGTCAAGCACCAGGACGAAAATGGCACAGCGCTCGTTGATGACGTCGTCTTACCAGCGGGGATGATTGGCGAGGACTACCAGACGGCGCCAGTGACCATCCCCGGCTACAAGCTGAAGACAACGCCGGCAAACGCCACTGGGAAGTATGGCGCGGACCCCGTTACCGTAATTTACGTGTACGAAAAGGAGGGTGGCGGTACCGTGACGCCGCCCGTGGTGACACCAGTCGAAGACGTGACGATGACGATTGACTACCAGCTGGCTGACGGAACCACAATTGCGGATAGCCAGACGATCAGTGGCCAACCAGGCACGGCGTACACCACCAGTCCGTTGGCGATTGCCGGCTACACGCTGGTTGCCACACCGGACAATGCAACAGGGGTCTTTGGTGACACGGATGGCCGCATTGTTTACGTCTATGAGAAGACGGGTGACGAAACCGATAGCGGTGATGGCGACCAGGTCATTGACGGTGGCGATGGGGATGAGATTACTGACGGCGGGGATGACGTGGTAACCGGTGGCTCAGATGGACCAACGGCTACGGAAAATGGCGGCGCTGGTGATACCATAAGTGGCCGGCCGATTCATACGGAACAAAGCACAATCACCAGTCCCACAGCCTTGCCGCTGACAACCCAGAATGCGACTACCTTACCCCAGACCGATGAGCGCCATACGTCTGCTTGGTGGGGTGTTGCGTTACTGGCAGTGACGGTAGCTGGTGGCTGGTTAGGCAAACGCCGGTGGCTGAAATAGGCAGTTGTAATTGCATACTTGAGAGAACAGGGCAGATGCTCTGTTTTTTTAGATTAATTATAAATATATTGTTACTATGATAAATAATTAATATTATAGTAGTTCTAAGGCTGTTTTTGTCGTATACTAAATAATAACTAATCGCTGACTTGGGTGATAACATAACGCTAAAACAATGGCTATTTGAAATTCGGGGGGATTTTACAATGCGGATTCGACGACACATACGACGGTGGCAAGACAATGATAGTACTGCTAAGTACGGGCTTATGGCGGCGATAACGCTACTGAGTGTTGGGTGGCAATTACAGGCGGCGATTCCAGCCGCAGCAGATCAGGCGCCGGCTAGTGTGGATGATCCGCGACCAGTAGTTTCATTGGCAAAGGGTGAAGTGTCTGCCGATGACGCTGTGCAACCGACGACGGATGATGAGACACAGGAAAAGCCGTTAAAACAAGCCAAAACAGCACTAACGCCGGATACTACCGTCGATCAGCCAGCAATTGCGCGAACGGTGGCTCGGGCGACGCAATCAGCTGTAACGCCGGAAATTAATCATCAACAGCAAACAACGCCTGTTCCTAATGAGACAGCGGTTCAACCAACTGATCCAGTGACTACGCCCGCCGCAGTTGGACCAGTCCCAGCCATTACGGACGACGAGCTACCGACAACGCCGGTTCAAGCATACACGAACGAAACGATTGACCAGTGGATGCCAAATCAGATTTTACGAAAAGCCGTTTGGTTAGCGCTACAAGATACGCACCCAAAGGATGGGAAGACCTGGGCCACCCCAGAAGAAATTACCCAACAAGATATGCAGCGACTTGAGGCTTTGCGTATTACAGGAAACCAGGAATCACATGGCATCAATAGTTATATTGATGGAAAAACTGAATTTTCACTCAAGGGATTAGCCTATGCTGTGAATCTTAAAATAATTTCGTTGGGCGCTGGACTCAATAGTGAGCTTGATACGAGCAAGCCCTTCCAGATCCATGGCGACGTGGTCGATATTTCACCGCTGGCGTATATGCCTGAACTGGAATACGCGGCCTTGGATAATAACCGAATTACAGATATTTCGCCGTTACGTCATCTGCAGCAGTTGGATCGGTTATATTTAACGTTTAATCATATCGCTGATTTTAGTCCGTTAATGGATCATGAATTTCGCGAACTGACAATTACTAGGCAATTGGTGACGTTGCCTGCGATTAAGGTGGACGCCCAGACGCGCAGAGCCCAAATAGCGTCACCCTACATACAGCCGAATGATCCTTGGGCAGTGGCGGGATTGGGAACGATGGCTACTAATTGGTTACGACAGAATATTTCATTTCAACTAACTGAGACGGGACATAGTTGGAATTTTGTTCGGTACCATACCATGCCGGGGACTGACATCGATATGGGTGTGACTGATGATGATTGGGACGTTCTGTATTTTAAAAATATTCCTGATCAGTTGCCAGGTGATTATGGCGGTCTGCAGGTGAATGAGTTCAGTCGCCAGATTGCCTTACCGGATTATTATTATCTGGTGGGGCAGGCTTATCCGGATACGACTGAGTTTAAGACGACCGACGGGGATATCGAATGGTACGTGGTGCAACCCTACACCATTGCCCAAGAGGCGGGTACCATCACGGTCCATTACCAGGATCAAGCAGGACAAACGTTAGCGCCGGATCAGACACTACCGCAGGGGGATGTCGGGGATTCCTACGACACGAGTCAATTAGCGGTGACCATCAAGGGGTATACGCTAATGACACCACCCGACAATGCGGTGGGAACCTACACCGCTGCGCCAATCTCAGTGACGTACGTTTACCGAAAAGATCTAGTGAAGCCAGATACAACCCGGCCGCCAGTACCTGAGGTGCCAGGGGTACGACCGCCAGCTGAAGTTATTCCGCCGGAGATCACCCCGCCAAATCCCGTGACGCCACCAGAGATAACGCCACCGGTTGTGACTGAGCCGACCGAAGTTGTACTGCCGGAGACGCCACCAACTGTTGTGTTGCCAGTACCTACGTCATTGGGTGATGCCGATGGGATTAGCGAGTCACTCAATAGTGATCAGCAATCGCCACAGCAACCAGGACTCTCTCGACCGTTGCCATCACAGAGCCTTAGCCTGCCACAGACCAATGACCAGCAAAGCTCATCTTGGTGGGGTGTAGCATTGTTAGCCATAACGACGGTTGGCGGCTGGCTAGGGAAACGCCGCTGGTCAAAATAGCTGCAGCGATGTACATTTACCAAGAGTCAGTGCAGTGGCTAGCAGGACCACAAAAGAGAATAGAGACCATTGAGCACGCCAGAAATGTTGGGGTGCTCTTTTTCTCGACAAATTTTGACTAAGTAAAGTGGAATAACAAACATAGGGGTAACGAGTTTCGCATAACCACGGTTAAATTCTGGAACGGAACACTACCAATCATACGCTCGGAAATTGGCATGGAGGGGACTGAAAATTAGCCTTAATAAATTAGGTAAAGCCTTTGATGAAACACGAATTAACAGCATCCAAAAGAAATATTTTTCAAGAAAACAAGTGGTCACACAAAATAGTTTTGTTTACTTATAATTAAGCTTGATTTTCTTGCCAAAGGGGATACAATGTAGGTGTAGAAAAGATTACCCACATTAATAGATGTGTAACGTAAAAATATATGACTAGGGCGATTGGGGCACATAAACTTCATAGGGGGAAGTTATCATGCGGAATACATTAAGCACAACCAAAGAGCATTACAAGAGCTACAAGGCAGGCAAACGTTGGCTTTTTGCTTGCATCACGGTGGTCAGTTTAGGCCTCGGCATGGCGGGAGCGGGAACGACAGCTCAAGCCGATGAGACTTCGGCGGATGATGCCGCAACTACTGCAGTTCAACCGGCAAGCAGCAGTTCGCAAGGCCAAGAACAAGTATTGCAGGGGGCACAACAAGTAGAAAAAGCCGATACTGATGTATCCGGTGTTAAGGGTGATGCTGAAGCCGCTAACGGCGCAACCGACGTTAATGATGGTCAGGCAGATAAGGGGTCAGTGAATGATGATACGCCAGCACCGCAAGCAGATTCCGATGTTAATGCAGGTAAGGTAACGTCTGACAATGAAAAAGTAGGGGATCCACAGAAGCAGCTTGAAGGCGACTCCCAACAATCAGAAGATATCACGAATGATGCCAACGAAGCGCCTGCAGAGAAGGTTGCCACAACTGATGGCAAGATTGTGAACGACGATACGCTTGCACAAAAGTCGACGACTCCCGACAGTGACACTGGCAATAAGGTGCAGGGCACGCCAGCCAAGCAGGGGACAGTTAAACTTTCACGGAATAGTTTGGTGAAGTCCGCTACCGCCAGCATTGATGGGGTAGACGCTTCTGTTTGGATGCCCGACGCGAATCTGCGGGCGGCAGTTGAAAAGGAAATCAACATGTCGGGTAATGTTGCTCCGGTGACGGATGCGACTCTCTCTGCTAACCTGAATTCGCTGAATAGCTTGACTCTCAAAACAGCCGATGGTATGCCAACGAGTCTGGAAGGGCTACAGTACTTTACGAACCTAAGTCTTCTTGATGTGAATGGTAATTTGCCAGCTGACGCTTGGATTGACTTCGGGTTTGCCAAGAACTTGAGCATTGTCTACATCATGAATGACACTGGTTTAACCGGCGTTGATTTTCCCACTTTCTTCAAGCAAACGTTTGGCAGCAATTCAAAACTGATGCTCTTGAGCCTGACGTATTCTGGGCTGACCGGTAACCTGCCAGATATCACGAACTATCCTGACTTGAAGTACCTGAGTATTAATAATAATAATTTGACGGGAACCTTGGCAGACTTAGGGAGTTCGACTAGTGTTACGAGCTTGATGTTAGGCTACAACCAAATGACTGGTAACTTGGCCGGCATCGACAACCTGCCTAACGTAACGGCGCTATACGCGGCAAACAACAACCTCTCCGGTGACCTGACCGACTTGAGCAATTACACCGGGACGCTGTATGCGCCAGATAATCATTTAACCTCAGGCGTTCAAAACTTAAAGGGTTACAAACAGGGGCTTTCAACCTTGGACTTCCAATCCGTTACTGGCAAGACCTACACACTGACGCCGAAGAACCGGGAAATTGATCCAGTTGCTGGCGTTATCACGGGTGTGCAAGACGCTACTGGGGCAATTGTCAAAGATGATCCTATGGTGGTCTACAAGCTTGGCACCGCTGGCCAATACTTTACGGTCGTGACCAACAGTGATGGCGGCTTTACCCTGAAGGCCAAGGGAGACGTGCCGGACGGCGATTACACGCTGACGGTCATCAATAAGAAGACCTATGAATATGGCGTCAACCTGACCTTCACCGTTAAAAATGGCGAGGATCCGGCCGACCCAGATACCACCAATCCTGATACGAAAACGCCGGATACCACGACACCGGAGACGCCTAATCCGGATACGACTAACCCTGGTGGCACCACGACCACAACACCTGTGACTACGGTGACAGATGGTGGTGACGCGGACGCAATCGTCGCGCCAGCCGATAATGAATCGACGACAGTCACCCCATTGACCGGTGGTGATGGGGCAACGATCGACACCACGACCCCTGGCACCAAGTCAGCCGGCCAAGCCGACCGGGTGGTTACGGAAACGGCTAAGCAAAATGGGCAACCAGTCAGTTTGATTGCCAAGAACAGTTCACGGATCGTGCGTGGCACTAAGGCGCCGGTGATGGCTCACCAACCAGCCACTGCCAGTCGGCAACTCGCTGCCAAGCAGACTGCCGAAACGACTTTACCACAGACCAATGAGCAGAATAGCGCTGGGTTGATTGCCGCCGGTGTGGCAGTCGCCCTGGCAACTTTGGGGATGGGCATCAAGACCCGTCACAATTAACAAAGCGGATGTTAGAAAGTAAATGACCCCAAATAGAAAACGGACCCACCAAGCGATTTGTAATGACGAAGCGCTTGATGGGTCCGCTTGTCTGTAAAAGGGGTAGGTAATCTTGTTTTCGTTAGACCAATTCTAGCCGAATTCATCAATGTGGTAAATTGACGTTTAACTGTTCAATTGTTAGTAAAAATAATTTTCAAATTGTGTTGATTGTTGTCGCCAGGAGGACGAAAATAGGGATGTAGTCTGATTGGAAAGGTAGGGATTTAATCAATATGGAAACGAAACGGACGCACTTTAAAATGTACAAGAGTGGCCGTCGCTGGGTCTTTGCTTGTGCAGTGTTATTAGTTACGTTGGGCGCGGGGAGTACAGTGACTGCCAACGCTGACGTTGCGGGGACCGAATCCAGCAGCAGCTCACTGGTCAGTGGGGAAAGTTCAACTGATGCCAGTTCTGCTAGCAGCTCGTCTGCCAGTGACTCTTCCACGGCTGCCGCTTCTACGACTAGTGAAAGTAGCGAAACGTCAAGCCAATCGCGTGAATCGAGCCAACCTAATGAGTCGCACACGAGTGACGCTGACGTGCAATCGAGCCAGGCGAAGAAGACGACTAGCGTCAAAGCAGCGACACCAGTCACCAAGGCGTCAGCTGCCAAGACGGTCAAAGTCAACGCTAGTCTGAAGCAATCCATCAAAGCCACGGTGAAAAAAGGCACGGCGCCAAAACGCTACGTGCACACGAGTTTAACCGCCGCTGCTAAGGCGGCCGCTAGTACCAAGAGCGCACAATCCATCAGCAATTTACTACATAAGCTGGCAGGAACCAACGCCACGGCCGCTGCAGTGACCCCCTATGCCGACACGGGTATTCAAGCCGGCGGGAGTGTCTACGATGATTATCCTGATTTGAACAACATCTTGGGCGTCTCCTCCGTGTTCCACATTTTCGCGCGGGAAGCCGAGTTGAATGCGCATACGAACGGCAATATCGCGGTCCAGAACCTGATTGGGAACGTCAACTTTGGGACCAACATCATCGAAGAATTGTTGGACAAGGATATTTCGTACATCCAAAATATCACGAACATCGCCAACAGTTCCTTCGTTTCCGGTGGTGATAGTCGGGAAAACAAGGTGGTCTTTGGTGAAGGTATCACGATCGATATCAGTAACCCGAACCGCCCAATGGTCAACGGCGAATACATTGACCATTTGTTGGCCAGTGAAGTCTACCAAGACCAAAACGGCCAGACGTATATTGACTTCGATGCCGAGTTTGCCAAATTAAAGGCCTTGAACGAAGCCTTGGCCAACCAACCCAGTGAAGCCACTTACAGCAATAGTGATTTTGACGATCAAAACAATCGGGTCATCGACATTAGCAACATGACGCCGAATGACAAGAACCAAATCGTGATCAACTTGACGCCAGACGTCTTGAACGGCAATACGCCATTGACGATTTCCGGGTTGTCACCGGACGCTGACGGGACGACGGTCATCATTAACGTGGATACCGGTACTGATGCGGATTACGACATTAACTCGCAGATCAAGATTATTTACAGTGACGGGTCCGAACGGGACAACCACGAAACCGAAGACTTTGGGGACAACCATTTGCTGTGGAACTTTTACAACAGTGGTGCCAGTGATAAGCAATACACCGGTACGTTAGACTTCAAGCGGCCGTTCCAAGGAAGTATCTTAGCGCCTTCCGCAACCGTGGTTGCCAGCGCAAATATTGATGGCAACATCATTGCGGATAAGGTCATTGTCAATGCGGAAACCCACCGCTGGGATCTGCAAGACAACAAAGACAATGAAGAAGACGTCGATGACGAGGACGAAAATGACTTTGAAATTCCTGTTCACCCTGGCATCGAAGTTCCTGGGATTCCGGATACGGAAGAACCTGACACGGAAAATCCAGGAACTGAAACGCCTGGTACCGAGGAACCCGACACGGAAGATCCTGACGTTGAAGAACCCGAGGACAACGGTGGCGATGAGGACTTGACCTATGAACACGAGCATCCTGACTACACTGAAGAGGAAGCAGCGGACTTCGAAGATGATTTGATCAACTTTGAAGAAGAGAACAACGTTGCTGGCGAAGAAGCCTTGTTGAACAAGGTGGACGCCGCCATTGCTGCTGCGCGGGCCAAGGGGGATACCCAACTGGTTGCTCAGCTTGAATCCGTTCGGAGTAACATCCTGCGAGCGCTAGGCTTGAGTGATGGCCTGCCACAGACCGGTGAAGCTAATGATAGTTGGTTAAGCGCCGTCGGGTTCGTCCTGGCTGGGACCTTACTGGCTACCGGAGTTGCCGTTGACCGGAAGCGTCGGTATTAACCCACTACTAGTACTAACGAAATCCAATCGAAATTTGTAACCCCCTAATTGGCGGGAAAAATGAACGATTGGCGATAAACGTTGGTTTAGCAGCGTTTGAAGTGAAAAAGTTTTTTAAAAAAATGACCTTGGCGGACCACATTTCAGTGGCTCACCAAGGTCATTTTGTGCTTAAAAGAGCATGCGCAGCCCCATGAAAATCAGCAGGACGCCCATAAATGGTTTGACGTAGTAGTTCAATTTGGCGGGGTCCACGTGCATCAACAGGCGAGGTGCACACAATGCCCCGACGACAGCACCAATCATCAGCCAGGTGCCGACCTGCCAGTCGATGTTGTTGGCTGACAAGTGGAAGAGCAGGCCGACCAGCGAGGTACCGACCAGCACGTAAGAGGAGGTCGCCGCGGCCGGAAGCATGTCCAGCCCCAACACCAGCAGGCCAGCGATGATGGGCCCGCCACCGCTCAGGCCTGCGACCCCCACCATGATACCGCTCAAAAGGCCGTAGATGGCGGCTTGAGCGCTTTGATGACGGGGCGCCTTGGCGTGGGTCATGAGGAACCGCTTGACCAGGACTTGAATCCCCAATCCGGTCAGGATAATGGCGACAATCCAGGTGTAGATGTCGTTAGGAATGTACGGCGCCAGCAACGCCCCGACGACGGTGGCGGGGATGGCAGTCAGCAGCATTTGATTCCCGACCTTGAAATGAATCTGGCCCGTTCGATAGTGACCGTAAGCACCGACTACCAGTGAGGGAAACGCCGTGAACAGGGATGTGGAGGCCGCAACGGCGGGCGCTAACCCGAAGATGCTGGTCAGTAGACCCAAGTAGATGGCCGCACCGCCACCCCCGGTCGAAATGACCAACAGGCCAACTAAAAACCCGATTATTAGAAAGACTAACCACATCATTTATCCAATCGTCTCCTTATCGACTAATTCTGTTAATCAGTTTACCGGTTACAGCACGACTCGTCAATTTGCTGGGGGATTTGGTCATCTTGTTGTATCATGGCAAGTAAAGAGCGGAGGTTCGATGAATATGAAATTAGCACAGCAACGGCTGCTCATTGTCGGCGGCACGTCCGGCTTCGGCGAAACGGTGGCCCAACAAGCGTTAGCGGCCGGCGCGACGGTTCACGTGATTGGCCACAGCCAGGCCCACGTGGATGCGGCGCTGGAACGGCTCCAGGCAAAGGCCCCAGTCGTGATTGGGACCGCCTTGGACGCCCAAGACGCGGATCAGTTAGGCGTTTTCTTTTCCTGTCAGCCCAAGTTTGACCACGTCCTGTCGTTTTTAGGCGGCGCCATGGGTGGCGGTTTCTTGGACAATGATGTGGCCACGATTCGGCAGGCAATTGAGGATAAATTTTTTGCCAACCTCGAACTGGCCAAGGCAGCGGTCGGGCATTTGAATCCACACGGCTCACTGATCTTCACGTCCGGTGCCGGTGGTCATCCCGACGATGCGTCGGGCGCCATCATTGGCAACCAGGCCATCAACACCATGGTTGCCGGACTAGCGGTTGAGCTTGCCCCGGACTTCCGGGTCAACGCGGTGGCCCCAACCTGGACGCCCACCGGCCTCTGGCGTAAGCTGACGATGCAACAGGTAGAACAACAGGCCCACGACTTCGCTCAGGGCGTGCCGCTAAAGCGCGTGGCAACGAAGGCGGAAGTGGCCTCAGCCTATTTATATTTGATGCAAAATGATTTCGTGACCGGCCAAGTGCTCCACGTGGATGGTGGGGTCGATTTGGGCGTGCGGTAATTTTGTGGGGGGATGTCTGGTTGGGGCGTCTCCCTTTTTGTATTTTCCATCAACAATTTTGAAATAAGGCGTCGAATAATCTCTGTTTTCTTAAGTAAAGGACAAATTTAATTTCTTAAAAATACCTATATAACAGCAATATTAAATGATTGTATCGATTTTTACTGTGATTGTATCTTGTCAATGTTACGATTGAAAAAAGTATGCTACAATCGTTCTTGGAGGTGGTGTTAATTGGGCAATCTTGATAAACAGATAGAACGGATTCGTCAGGGAACGGGGCTTCCAATAACGGTAGCAAAAGAAGTTCCGACGTCTTCGTTAACGCTTAGTCGATCCGACCAACGAAATACCGAAGCGGCCTTGTGTGAAATTTTTGATAAGCGAATCCTTTTAATCTCCTATGATGGGAGTATCGAGTTCCGACCATTAGCAATCGTCAGAATGATTAAAAAAAGCAGTGCAATTGAACTAGATTCAATCGTCGTTCTTAAACCACAGCTGTCGGTCCGTGAACGTAAGGCATATTTGAGCAACGCTGTTCCTTTTATAACGTCTGATGGTGAAATGTTTTTACCTTTCATGGGTACACGCCTTCAACCAGGTATCGTATCTACGTCAGGAAAATCTTTACGTGAAACTTTTTCTCCATTGGAACAACGGTTAGCGTTAGCGATATTGTTTGCGCAACTTATTTTTGAACGTCGTGGCCGTACGAGCGGTCTGCCTGAGATGAAGCCATTTTACGTTGACCATGATCTTTTCTGTATGTTTGGCGGTCAACGCTTTATGACAACGATTGGTAAGAAGGTCGGTATTACAAATCGAACAACATTTGCCCGCGCCACCACTCAGCTGGTTGAAAGGGGATTGCTGAAATTTAAGGGAGAGACTAAGGATAGAATTTATTCATGTCAACTTAATAGTAGAAAGTTCTTCAGAGCCATTGAACCGTATTTAGCCACCCCAATTCAGGCCTCTGGAGGGGTATTGGTCGATTTTGACCCGATGAACTTACCGTTGGTTAAACCATTGTATAATGAGTTAACCGGGCTAGCCAAAGTAACTATGGTCAGTAGTGAAAGTGGTATAGAGTCACTTGTGGTTAACCGAGCCGGACGTCAAGCACTGGATTATCTAATGGATAATGTTGATGAAAATTCAGAGCCAGTCTGTAAGCTCCAGGTATCCAAATATGATCTCGTAGGGTTTAACGAGCTAGTTAGGCAAATTATAGACTATCCAGAAGATGTTGTAGATCCTGTTCATCTATACACGTTGTTTAAGGATGTACCAGATGAACGCGTACAGGGAGAAGCTGAAGAACTAGTTGATCGGCTTTGGAATGGGGACTAAATTGAAATTTGATAAATTTTTTGATTATTTTAAAGAGTACGAGGATTGTTACGTTATTATCGGTGGGAATGCCACGGCCTTCTGGCTAGAACAAGATCAGCAAGTTTTTCGGGCAACTAAGGATTACGATATGGTTGTCATTTTTGAAAATACTACTGATGATTTTGCCAAAGAATTCAGTGAGTTTATATTAGAGAATGGTTATTTACGTTGTGAAGTTGGTGGGGACGAGGACAAGAAGAAAGTTTACTACCGATATAGGCTAGATTCTGAGCACCAAGTGAAAGATGTGCCGAAAGAAATTGAATTATTCTCGAGAAAACCAATGAACTATTTGCTTGATACGCCAACAGAAACGACGCCATTACACTATGAAGATGGTCCCAGTTTGTCGGCCATTATTTTAGACGACGATTACTATCTGTTGCTCAAAGAATGTCAGGAGAAAATTGGCAATGTTTCGGTGCTAAGTATTCCTGGTTTAATTTACTTTAAGGCTAAGGCACATCTGGACGTTCGCCAACGGATCCAAAGCGGTAAAAAGATTACCCATCGGGCTGATAAAATAAAACACTTTAAGGATGTTTGTCTGCTATGCTCGCTTTTAAGCAGTGAAAATGATAGCATCGGGGAGATTCCCGAGTCTTGTCAGAGTGATCTAAAAGCGTTTATACAAATCGTTGAGGCGGAACCGAATAAGATCTTTAAGCAACGGTTTAGGTCAAATAGAGACTTTGATCTTAGTCAGAGCGATGTACTAGATGCGCTGAACTCACTTTTACCCAATTAAAGCTATGGAACTTGAGGTGTTCATCAAACTGGTTCAGTTCGTTCAAGATATTTTCGCCATGATATCCTGGTCCTGGCAGCCTCTGAAACGTGCTCCGCGAACCAGACTCCTGCGCTTAGAAAAATAAGGTGCCCCTATTCGGCTTTGCCGAACAGGAGCACCTTATTCCTCTAATGCTCAGAGTCTGAGCGGTTCGCTCCGCACTCTTTAATAACTAGTCCACCCGCCATCAACCGGTACAACTGTCCCGTTGACGTAACTGGATGCGTCCGAGCAGAGGAACAGTGCCGTTTGGGCGATTTCGTCGCCGGTTCCTGGTTCTGGTGAGAGCGGCATGCCAACGCTTTGGCGTTCCATGCCTTCCTTGTCGATTCCCTTCATGGTGTCGACGATGTTGGTCTTGATACCACCCGGTGCGATGGCGTTGGTCCGGATACCCACGTTTTCGTACATGTAGGCGGTGTTCTTGGTCAAGCCGACCACCGCATGCTTGGAGGCCGTGTAAGCCGCACCGGCCCGGCCGCCACCAATACCGCCAACGGAGGCGATGTTTAGGATGACGCCAGATTTCTGTTTGGTGAAGAGCTTTAAGGCCTCCCGCGTTGCCAGCATGACGCTGGTCGTGTTGACCGTCATAACGCGGTCCCACAACTCGTTGGTCAGTGTCCCGACTGGCGCCATGTTATCCATGATACCGGCGTTGTTGACCAAAATATCCAGCTGACCAAAGTTATCGACGGCCGCTTGGACCATCGCAACAACGTCAGCTTCCTTGGTAACGTTGGTGACCGCAGCCACGGCGGTATTACCCGCATCAGTGATGGCCTTAACCACTTCATTCAAACGCGCTTCGTTGATATCGGCTGCCACGACTTTGGCGCCTTCCTTGGCAAACAATTCTGCCATGGACTTACCCATACCAGAGCCGGCACCCGTGATGATAGCCACTTTTCCTGCTAATTGTTGACCCACGTTACTCACTCCTTAGTAAAAATGTTTTAGGCTTAATTACCTTGGCTCTATTATATCCTTTTGCTTAATAGAAAGCGCCCAATATGCTGGGTGTTGGGTCGAAATGTTTGACGATGTGTGCAGTTCATGTAACAATAAAAGTAACATCAAAACAACAAGGGAGTTTTGCCACATGAAATACGTGATCACTGGCGCGACTGGCCATTTAGGCAGCCAAATCGTCGACGAATTAGCACAACGGGTACCGGCCGCCGAAATAACGCTGGGGGTACACACCCCGGCTAAGGCGCAGGTGTTTGCCCAGCAGGGAATGACCGTCTTACCGCTGGACTACCGGGATGCCACGAGCATTGTTGCCAGCCTGCAGGATGCGGACGTCGCCATTTATGTGCCCAGCAAGAGTCATGACAGCTTCAGTCGGGTCACGGAATTTGAAAACGTGATTGGGGCCGCCCAACAAGCTAACGTCAAGCACCTGATTGTGATGGGCTTCATCGCCGACCAGGCTGACAATCCGTTTGACCTGTCCGCCTTCTACGGGTATGTGCCCCGGCGGTTAGCGGGGAGTGGACTCTCCTATACGATCTTGCGAAACGCACTGTACGCTGATCCGTTGGTTCCGTACTTGCCGGAGCTAATTGAGCGCCACAATGTGATCTACCCACTGGGCGACGCGTCATTGAGCTTCATCAGTTTGGCCGACAGTGCGGCCGCCTTTGCCCAGATTGCCGTCACGCCGCGGCTGTGGACGCAACCCGTTTACACGCTGACGCAGGAACGTTCTTACACCATGCCGGCGTTGGCCCAGGTACTGAGTCAGGTATCAGGCGAGCAAATTGGCTATGCACCGGTCACCTTGACGCAATTTGCTACGATGTATGACGAAGGCCACGAGGGGCACATGCTAGCGTCGATGTATGCCGGTGGGGCCAAGGGCCTGCTGGCGACGGTCACGGATGATTACCGCAAAATTATGGGACATCCGGCCCAAAGTCTCCCTGACTTCTTGACGGCGGCACTTGCAGACAAAAGTTAAGCGGGTATAATGGTTCGATGAATACTGGTAAAGGGGGCCTGTCCGTGCGCTACTCGCATAAATTAAGTGATGCTGTGCACATCTTAGCGTATATTGATATTTGTCATGACGGTGATTTGTCGAGTACGGCGATTGCGGCCAGTGTTGAGTCGAACCCAGCACTGGTCCGGCGATTGATGGGGGCCCTGCGACGGGGTGGCTTATTGGCGACCCAGCAAGGTTCGGCGACGCCTAAATTGGCCCGGCAACCGGCCGCCATCACCCTCTTTGATATTTACCAAGCGGTCGAAGGCGACGGTAACCTGCTACACGTCGATGACAAAACTAATCCGCACTGTATCGTGGGTGGCAACATTCAAGATACCTTGCGGGTGGCCTACGCGGAGGTCCAATCCGCGGCCGAAACGCAAATGAAAGCCATCACACTCGCCCGGTTAATTGGCGATATCTTGACTCGTGAACGGGCGAAACAAGGGCCGGCTGGCAATTAGGCTGCTTGGCCTGGTGATAATGGTTAAAGCAGCTATTTTTGAGAAATATTTTTACGAACAACCCCCCTGACCGGCGCAATCTACCAGTCAGGGGGGGTGTTCGTCTGCAAATTTGGGAGAGATGAATCAGGTAGCCAGTCACACTGAGGGGAGTGAGATTGGGGAGAGCATTTTTAAGTTTAGGGGATAGTCATGCCGGTCAGTGTTTGGGGGAGGCTGCCCTGTAGCGGACTAAGGGATTGGGCTTACTTGAGTTGACCGTCGTGGTGTTGCTGGTCGAGATTCAGTGCGCTGGCGTCGACCGCTGTTTGGACCTGACTAGAGATCTGGGTGGTCGTGACCCGCTTGTGTAGCTTGATGGTCATTGGCCGAATCTCGGGTTGGGCCTGCTTCTTTAAGGTCACGGTCGTTTGGGCTGCGGCTGGGGCCGGCGTCGTGGTCGTCGTTGCGGCAGAAGCCCCCGCGGACGTAGCCAGTAAGGTCGTCACCGTCATTGCACCCAGCATTACTTTAGTCATCATCGTTTTTAAGTTTGTCATGGTAACCACTCCTCAAGTTGTTTGTCGTTTCGCTTTCGATATATTAGTTATACCACCGGCCGGTACGACAAGCTTGAAGGCAGGTTAAACTTAACCTGTGAATTTCTTAGGTTGGGCTTAGAAAGCGTTGAGAATGCTGAAATGACGGCAATTCCGAGGCAAATATCAGTCGCCTGCGGCTGCCAGGGGTTCCGCCTGCTATGGGGGACGGCTTCAGCCTGAGGAGCGGTCTTCCAGCTCGCTTGGAAGCCTGGCAAAGCCCGCCAGTCTCCCAAGTCGCCCCACGCTGTAGGCTGAGAAAAAAACCTCAGCCAACACCGTCGACACGGCAGGCGATAACCTGCTAGACGTCATCGCGGCTGAGAAGGGTGATGGCTTCGCCGGCCGCTTCACGCCGGTCGATGTTGTCCTCGCCCCAGACACATAGTTCGTGCAAGATACCTGACAGCGACTGGCCGTACTCGGTCAGGGAATACTCGACTTTCGGCGGCACCTGCTTGTACACGTGGCGGGCCACGATGTTTGCGGCCTCCAGTTCACGGAGCTGTTGCGTCAACATTTTTTGTGAAATTTGGGGAATGGCACGGGCCAATTCACCCGTGCGCATGGTGTGGTGGCGTAAGTGGCATAAAATAATGGATTTCCATTTGCCACCAATGATTTCCATCGTGGCTTCGACGCCAATGTGATAAGTTTTAGTGGGCATAAAACGGCCTCCTGTTCAATTATTACCTTTTGGTGGGTAGGGCACTTTAAAGTCGGTTCTTGTACCTGAGTTGCTAACCAGTATAATCATTATTTATCACGTTAGCAAACGAAAAACAGGGAGGTCATTATGACTAAAAAAATTTCACCGGCAATGACGCTACTGGCGTTGGCCATCAGTGCCTTTGCCATCGGCTCTACGGAGTTCATCAGTGTTGGGTTAATGCCATTATTGGTTCAAAGTTTTCACATTAGTTTGGCACAAGCGGGTTTGACGGTGTCGGTCTACGCCATGGGCATCATGGTGGGGGCGCCGTTAATGACGCTACTGACCGGGCAGATCAACCGGCACACCTTGATGGTCATCATTATGTTGCTGTTTATCTCGGGTAATTTGGTCGCCACTTTTGCCCCGGTCTTCAGCGTCTTGTTGGCTGGCCGGGTGATTGCCGCGCTGGCGCATGGTATTTTTATGACAGTGGCTTCCGTCATCGCGGCGGACGTGGTGGCGCCTTCCAAACGGGCGTCGGCCATTGCCGTGATGTTTACCGGCCTGACGGTGGCGACCGTGACCGGGGTACCACTGGGGACTATGATCGGTCAACTGGGCGGCTGGCGTTGGTCGTTTATCTTCATCAGTCTGATCGGGGTGTTGGGCCTGCTGGCGGACTACGTCTTGGTGCCACGCAACCTGCCACTGCCTAGCAAGGCCACGGCGCGCGGCATCTTACGGGTGCTCGGCAATCCCCAGCTTTTGGTGGCGCTACTGGTAACCGCCTTGGGATACGGCGGGACCTTTGTGGCTTACACCTACCTGTCTCCGCTCCTGGAACAAAAGATGGGCTGGTCCGCCAGCGCCGTGGTGGTCATCTTGGCCATTTACGGCTTGATGGTCGCCTTTGGGAACACGATGGGCGGTCGCTGGGCCAACGCCAAGCCGCTGGCCGCGTTGTTAAAAATGTTCACGGGACTCTTTCTCACGCTGGTCGTCTTGACGTTTACCGCCAATAGCCAGTGGTTGGGCCTCCTGACGGTGCTGGTCATGGGCTTCTTCGCCTTCATGAACGTGCCCGGCCTGCAACTGTACATCGTCCAACTCGCTGAAAAATACACGCCGCAAGATATTACCATGGCGTCGGCGCTAAACATTGCGGCCTTCAACGTGGGTATCGCTCTGGGATCTGGTATCGGTGGTCAAGTCACCAGTCAATTTGGTCTGGGCTGGACACCACTGTTCGGTGCCGGCATGGTGGCCTTGAGCATTGGCCTGACCCTCTGGCTGATTCGATTAGCTCGACCCGTCAAACGTTTAATTCACAAATTTAACCAATTCTAAGCGAAATCCTTACCAGTGTCATGACTGGTCAAAAACCACCGGCAATCCTTCGAAAAGTGATTGCCGGTGTTTTTTAATATTAGCCGTATTTTTAGACGAAAAGTGATCGGTGGTTGGCAAAATGTTAAGCGGGGTAATCATACGAAATTGCGGCCTATCACGGTTCAATAATGGTGAAGGACCACAGTAGTTGCTAGGCTATAATTATCCGCAGTATTGTACGCGCGGCGTGATTTATAAACAATATAATATTTAAATAATTATAACGATAAATTTAAATTGTGATGGTTGCTGGGCTTGGGTATACTCCTGCTTATGAAGAAAAAATAAAAATTGGGAGGAACCGCAATGGACAAGAGGTGGTTAATGGGGGTGCTAACCGGCGTAATCCTACTGACCGGCGCCGCGACGGCCCGTGCCGCAACCGACATCACCGGCGATGCCGACCTGCAACACGCTGTGGCGACGGCACCCCAGGGGATTCCCCTCGATAATTTATTTGCAATGAGCGGGTGGGATAACTTTACCAAGCTGATTGATTCGCCCTTGGTCGATAAATCCATCGCCCAGATTACTCGAGATAATCCGACTACCATGGATGTTCAGGCAGGCGCTATCTGGTCCAAAACAGGCTTAACCCGGATGAACAATCAATTTGATATGAGTCAGGATACTGATATTTCGATGTGGTTGTATTTTGGCAATAAAGGGCCCGACGCAGGTTCTGGCATGGCATTTGTCTTGCAAAACTCAGAAGACGGCATTTGGGCGGCGGCCAGTGGTGGCCAGGCCTTAGGTGTTTGGGGGAACGATAAGAACGGATATGGCAAAGAAACCGTGGTTTCGTCTGCAATTCAGAATAGTTGGGCGCTAGAATTTGACACACGAGTGAATAGTGCTGGGGGGTATGGCGCTAGTGATGCGTTTGATAGAGATGCCGTTGTCAGTGCTGGGATGCACATTGCTAGCGGTTATCCCGGGCAGGCAGATTCGTATAATCTCTTGGGGGAGTCAAGAAAGTATTATGCAAGTCTAAACCATATCCAGCCCAAGCGAGTAGCTAACTTTGCGGATGGCCAGTGGCACCACCTATCGCTGTCTTGGAATGCAACCAAACGGCAAATGACCTACCACTATAACGATCGTGACGTGCGAACAGGGGCGTCACGGTCTGGCATGGATGTCGTGCAAGACACCGTCAATATTGACCCAGCAAATTGAATGCTACTAGTGAGAAACCCAACGTCTACTGGGGGATGACGGGGTCAACCAACGCTAAGAACAGTGAAAATGGTCTCGTTCTGATCGACAGTTCCGACACACTGGGACAGGTCAATGCTCACGCAACGCTGGAAAATGCCACCACCCACCGACCCGTTACCGCGGGCAGTCGGGTGGCCGTGGGGGACCAGCTGACTTATCGCTACACGTTTGACTATGATGCGATGACCAGTCATCAAGATATTCAGCCGCTGACCATGAACGTCCCCTTGCCGCAGCCATTGACCTGGACGGCAGGCGGCGTTCGTTACAACGGCGGCGCCATCACGGAACCATTTACGGCGGCAGAGCTGAAAAGTACGATGATTCAGAAGAAGTGGCGCGAAAAGCTGGATGCGAGTCGCCACCAAGTCACGGTACAGGTGACGGGAACGGTACCACCAGTGACGCACACGACCGCGGTGCCCGAGGTCAACGCCAGATTCTTCGGGCCCAACTATCAAACGCAACTGTCGCTGCCAGGCTATCACATTGCCACAGACGTCGCGCTGAAGTTGACCAATTTGGGGGCCGCGACCCAGCAGTTGGGCCACCACGAAACGGCACTGGTCCGCGTGCGGTTGACCAATCAGGACCAACCGTTTGCCCAGGCCGAGCTTGCCAACTATCGGGTGACCGGGCGCCTCAATGGGCAGGAGCTGCCAGCCAATGTGACTTGGATCGACCAACCCGTGGGAACGGCTGAGGTGACGCTACCCGCGGAATACTTGCAGCCGGGTGACAATCACTTGACGCTACAGGCGCAGGATAAGGGTAACGCGACGACCGTGTCTAATTCAGTAGCGGTGACGCTGAATCGTGGGCCTGGCACGTTAGATTTTGCAGAGGTGTCGCCAGCCGCCGACTTTATGCCCACCGCGCTGACAGGCACGGCCCAACGCATTATCCGCCAGCCGGGTTGGCGCTTGAGCGTTTCGGATGAACGGGGTGCCGGGCGTCGCTGGAAGTTGTTGGTCCGCCAAGGCGAGGATTTTCAAACGCAGGCTGGTCACCCTCTAAGTGGCCAGTTGTTATTTTCTTGGGGCGACCAGAGCAAGCCCATCAACGAGATGGACACGTTGATTGCGACACACACCACGGCCAGTGATGCGGACGTGGTCGATGTGAGCGGGCATTGGGAAACGAACGAAGGGCCACTCATGGCCATCAATAGCGACACGTTAGCCGGCCAGTATCGGGGCATATTGGAATGGCGATTACAGGATACACCGGGTTAACCCCCACCTTGACTAGGGCTGTAAAACTTTTTCCAGTTCGGCGACTAAATAACCGGCCTCGACCTCGTCATCCCACTCACGATTTGGGAAGAGCACGTAGCGGTCGAGCACGTAACCCACAACGACGGCGATCATGTACCGAAAGATCTCGTTGAAGGGCCAGTCGATAATGATTTTATTTTTTTGTAACGTGAGAATGGTGTCCTTGAATGCTGCAATCAACTCGTTGCGCGCGGTTTCGATAAATTGCGTCCGCAACGTTTCGTTGTACAAGAGTTCACTGAAGAAGACCTTGATGGCGTCCTGGTTGTTGGCGGCAAAGGCCATCCGGTTACGGACGAAGAAGTCGAGAAAGTCGTGAAGATTGGCGGCGGGGTGGTTGAGCGTTTCGCGTTTGAATTCCGCCTCGACGTCGGGAATGATCTCTTGGATGATCGGCTCCAGGGCGGCCCGTAAGATGTTGGCCTTGGATTTGAAATGCTTGAACATGGTCCCCTCGGACTGATGGGCGGCCGCAGCGATTTGCCGGGTACTGGTGTTGGCATACCCCTGTTCCGCGAACAGCTGAATGCTGGTGATCAGGACATCTTTTTGCTTTTGCGTGAGGTCCGGGTTAGCCTGAACGACCTCGGGAAACTCATCTAAAATTTTTTTATTGGGCATGAAAGTCCCACCTTTCTAGGAATAACGGATTGTGTGCTGGGTGTTGCAAGCTTGAAGTTAGCTATAGTCATTGTGACACTGTGGCTTATGGCGATAAAGGTTGGCCTTTGATACAAGGTGGTCCGTACTGGTGCCTACCGTCCGCCAAATATGGGTCGGAACGCGGTGGGAAGGACCGGTCGAAGCCAAAGGGCGGTCTTCAACCTCGCTTCGAGCCGAAAATCGCGTCTCGAAGACGCCAGTTTCCAAGTAGGTCGCTTGAAAACTCCCACGGCTGAGTCCAAATTTAGCTCACTCACGGCTACGTGGTAGATAACCCACTAAAATTAGTGAAACCATTAGTTCTGCCTGCTAGGGTGAACGCCTCTTGACTGAGAAGGTATCGTTTAGCTTGCTAGTTATGCTAGCAAGTTGGTAATTATCAGTAACTGTGTGTTAATGCCAAGCCGGTGGTAAAAGCGGCTGCACTGAGGTCCAAACCAGTGTCAATTAGCAGTCACCATTGTAGCCGGGAGTCCGCCAAATATGGGTTCAGCCGTGGGAGTTACCTTAGCAGCGCTTTTTGCTGGTTAGGTAACTGGCGTCTTTGAGACGCGAACTTCGGCTCAAAGGCGAGGTGTCGAGACCGCCCCTTGGCTCGACCCGTCCGCCCACAGCGTCCCTACCCATATTTGGCGGACGGTAGACGACCAGCACGGACCACCCTGCGTCCAAGGACTAATTGTCAGCGGTCTCTCAAAAGCGGCCAAGTAGCTGGTTCACACAGTGTCACTGACACCTACTATCTTACCAGTGTGGTGGGGGATTGCTAGGCCAAATACTAGGTCATTCCCCAATCTTATTTACGACCAAAAAGCCGGTCTGTCTGTGTCCAGGACAGTCCGGCTTTTTGAGTGATAGGGGTGAAGCAAACGGTTTAGGCATTGTGGGTAGCCCCGACTTTGCGGTAAGCCAGGTAGAACTGGATAATGGCTAGGACGACATTGACCCAGTTGACTGCGGTGAACCAGCCTGCCAGAACGGCTACGCTAGCAGCGCCGTAGAAGACCCAGAAGCCCAAGATGATTGCAACCACGTTGATCCAACCAAACCATTTCATCAACTCTTGGTTGCCAGTAGCAAAGCAAGTCCAAACCCCGTTGACAACTAACCAAATCGCAAGAATCCAAAAAATAGTGGTAAACATGATTAAAATCCCCTTTCCAAATCTTCGAGCGAGTAATCACTCGCCCTCAAGAACAACTTCAGTTTACCACCAAAATAGAAAAAGGCAACCCCTTTTTTAAAAAAGTTGGGGGAGTGGGTTTGTGGTTTGAGTGCGGTGCAAATTGGCAAGAATACCATAAGCCGACTTAACATGAGGAGACTAGTTGTCGCAGCTACATGGTCCGAGCTGCCGCCTACCGTTCGCCAAATATGGGCCAGAACGCGGTCTCCTCTCCTCGGATGAGCTCATATTTGGTGAACTCTTGGCTACAGGAGATGAAGCCAGCTGTGTCGAACCGGAAGCCCACTTCAAATCTTAGGACTATTGGCTGCTGACTAACACCGACGAACTGGGGGATTTATGATTGCGTATTAACCCCAATTTGACGGTAAAACTGGTTGGTGCTGGGGCTAATCTAGTGATCGATTAGCAGCACCATGTAGCCGGAGTCTGCCCAATATGGGTTCAGCCGTGGGAGTTACCTTGCCAGCGGTCTTAGCTGGTTAGGTAACTGGCGTCTTTGAGACGCGAACTTCGGCTCAAAGGCGAGGCGTCGAGACCGGGCTTTGGCTCGACCCGTCCGCCCACAGCGTTCCGACCCATATTTGGCAGACGGTAGGCGGCCAGTACTTGCTATATAACTGTCGAAAAATTTGAACACGTAAAAACGGCGCAACCAGTTAGGCTGCGCCGTCTTTACGCGTTGAAATTAAGATTTAGAAACTAAGGGGTGCGTTTAAGGCAGGTAGTTGCCGGCAGCGAAGTAAATGTCGTACCACTCCTGCTTCGTCAAGTTCACGTCGGCACCAGCCGCGCTGTCCTTGATGTGTTCAGGGTTCATAGTCCCCAGCAGAACTTGGATATTAGCTGGGTGGCGAAGAATCCAAGCGGTCGCAATCCCGTTCTTGGAGACGCCGTATTTGTCAGCGAGTTCTTGCAGCTTGTCGTTTAACTCAGGGAACTTCGGATCATTGATGAACATCCCCGCGAACAGGCCGTACTGGAATGGTGACCAAGCTTGGATCGTCACGTGCTTGCGGCGAGCAAATTCGAGCATACCCCCGTCAGTGACGGCTGGTGAATCGTCCATGTTGACGCGCAGGCCTTCCGTGATCATTTGGGCGTGGGCCGCACTGAATTGTAATTGGTTGAACATCAGCTTTTGGTCAACGGCTTCTTGGACCATTTCGTATTGTTGCACGTTGAAGTTGGAAACCCCAAAGTGGCGAACCTTACCGGAACGTTGCAGCGTGTTGAATGCGTCAGCAACTTCTTCGGGTTCCATCAGTGGATCTGGCCGGTGTAACAAGAAGGCGTCCAAGTAGTCTAGGCCGGTCCGGCTCAAAATACCATCGACGGCGTCCAGCAAGTGTTGCTTGGAGAAGTCGTAGCGTTTCCCAAAGACCAGGCCATCATGGCTACGGCTTTGGTCCAAGATGATGCCACCCTTGGATTGAATGTAGAAATCGTTACGAGACAACCCGGACTTGGCCAAGGCTTCCTTGAAGACCTTTTCGGATTGGCCATCACCGTAAATATCAGCGGAGTCGATGTAAGTAATCCCGGCTTCGTGAGCGGCTTGTAAGGCTTTAGCAGCGTCGTCAACCGACAACGTGGCCATGCGCATGATACCCAACGCAACGGCAGAGGCTTGCCAGTCGGTGCCACCTAAGTGTAACTGTTTCATCAGAAAATCTCCTTTACATACAAAATGTTAAACGAACTTACGAGTCTAGTGTACACGAAACGCAAGAAAATTTCGCGTCTGGACCTTCGTCATGGTGACGCCATCACCGGGGGGACTTGAGTTGACAATGGCCAATGACGGTAAACGAGGTTCGGCCTAAGAACCAACAACGACGGGCATTCGGGTCGACTGTTTGATGGGCTACTGGCTTAACCAACGACAGCTTATGAAAAAAGTGATTGACAATTTTAGCAGAACCGTTATAGTTAATTACACAAGCAACTAACCAACAGACTAATGAGTGGGGGAATTTTATCATGACAACGAATACGGTGGTCAGCGTCAACGACCTGGAAAAAACGTACGGCAAGCCTAACGAGCGGCAATACACGGCCTTGAAGGGCTTGAACTTTACGGTAGATGCCGGCGAGTTTGTCGGCATCATGGGGGCGTCCGGTTCCGGGAAGACAACGCTGCTGAACATGCTGTCGACGCTGGACACGCCGACGAAGGGCGATGTGGTGGTCAACGGCCATGACGTGACCAAGATGCGGGGTAACCAGTTAGCTGATTTTCGGGCGCAGGAAGTCGGCTTCATTTTCCAAGACTTCAACTTGCTGGAAAGCCTGACCGCTGAAGAAAACATCGGCCTGCCACTGGCCTTGAAGGGGACGCCGGCCAAAGTCATGGACCAAGCGATTCATGAGGTGGCTGACACTCTGTCGATTGCTGACTTGCTGCAGAAATACCCGGCTGAACTGTCCGGGGGGCAAAAGCAACGGGTCGCCGCCGCTCGGGCCATCGTCCACCATCCCGCCATTTTAATGGGGGACGAACCGACGGGGGCGCTGGATTCGACCAGTGCACGTGAATTGCTGGACCTGTTGACGACCATTAATGAGCGCCAACAGATGTCTGTCTTGCTGGTGACCCATGATCCGTTCTCAGCCAGCTTCTGTCAACGGATCCTGTTCATCAAGGACGGTCAGATTGGGTCTGAACTGCGACGCGGCGATCAGGACCGACGGGAATTTTACCAACAAGTGCTGAACGAATTGGGCACGTTTAACGAGTAGGGGGAACGAAAATGTTAGGAAAATTAGCCTTAGCCGGGATCAAGAACCGGCGGCGGGACTACCTGGTCTTGCTGGCAGGTCTGACCATGTCGGCCGCCATCTTCTACATGTTCGCCAACTTGGCGACGAACCGGGCCTTCTTAAATGCCAACGCCGTGGTATCTTCGGCTAGCGTTATCTTTGGCTTTGGGGCGGTCTTGTTGATTCTGATCACAATCGTCTACATTATGTATGCCAACAGCTTCTTGCTCAGCATGCGCCAGCACGATTACGGGCTATTCATGATGCTCGGAGCCACGCGCAAACGGGTCGGTGAGCTGGTATTCTTGGAAACGCTGATTTTGGGAACCGTCGCGACCGCCATTGGGGTGGTACTGGGCCTGTTGATGAGTAAATTTCTCGTCGGCTTACTGCTCAACGCGTTGGGGTTACACCTCAAGCACCTGACGGCTTTCTACCTGCCAGCAATCGTGGCGACGGTGGTGCTGTACGTGGGCCTGTTCATCTTGGCCTCGTTGTTCAACCTGATTCGGCTGACGCGGACCACCGTATTGAAATTACTGCACAGTGACGAACTGGCCAACCAACCCAAGGTCAACCCCATCTGGCAACTGGTCCAAGGTGTCCTCGGCATCGCCTTGTTAGCCCTAGGTTACTGGGCGATGGCGGCGATTAACGACTTAGAAATGGCGGCGATTCCGCTGGCGTTAGTCACGATTACCCTCGGGACGTACTTATTATTCCGGGCGACGATTTTGGCAATCATTCGGGTGTTACGTCAGACCAGTTGGGCCAAAAAACATTTGAATGGCTTCCTGTTGGGCCAATTGAATTTCCGGGTGCACAACTATACGCGCATGTTAACGATCGTGTCGCTGCTCTTTGCCATGGCGTTGGGGGCCATCACGGTCGGCTCCGGTTACCACCGGCAATTGCCCCTCATGGCGCAACGCACCGGGACTTATTCGGTGGCCGTCCATGATGCCAACGCTAAGGAACAACAGCTGCTGGGACAACTCAACAGCGCCTACACGGCGACCTACACGCAAAAGCGTCAAGGCAAAACAGTGTATTACAACGCCGCTGAACTCAAGCGCCAACCAGTCGAGCAGCGGGCCTACACCAAGACGGGGACGGCTAAGAACGTCTCTCGCCAGTCCTTCAAGGAATTTCAAAAATCAGGCATTAAGGACCTGGACTTCCTGAGCCTCGCGCTGACCAAGTCTGGCAGTCCGTACGCGCCGAAGATCTTGTCCGCCGCACAGTTCAAACGCCAAAAGGGTCAAACCATTACGGTCACCACGGTACGGGTCAAGAACCTGGCCGCGGACCTGGGCACGTTGAAACGTCTGAACAAGTTGGAGACGGCCCGTTTCAGTCATCCTGCCGAAATGACGGTCGGTAATTATCAAAGCTACACGTTGATGCTCGGGATGTTCGGTGGCCTGGAGTTCATCGGCTACTTCCTGGGAATCGCCTTTCTGGCCATGCTGGCATCCTGCCTGATGTTTAAGATCTTGTCCGGCGCCCCTGGCGACCAACGACGGTACCGGATGCTGTACAAGGTTGGGGTGCGCAATACTCTGATGCGGCGCGGTATCGCAAAAGAAATCGGGATTTTATTCCTAATTCCTGGTATCATGGGGATAATCGATGTTTTGTTCGGTCTGATGATGTTTAAGCCGTTGATGCCCGCGCCGATGAGTCCTTACCAAGGAATTGGGCTGACCTTCCTCATCTTTGTGGGGTTATACGCCATTTACTATCTCATCACGCTGGGCCTGTACTGGCGAATCGTGTTGCCTAATAAGACCACGGACGCGTAATCGACAAGACAAGTTTACAAAGAATGTGGGAAAAATATGAATTTTAATTTTGATAGTCCGGAACCGATTTACCTGCAGGTGGCCGAGCAAGTGGAAGAAGCCATTTTCACCGGCATTTACCGGGCGGGGGAACAGGTGCCGTCGACGACAGAAATGTCGAAAGAATTTCATATTAACCCAGCCACGGTGCTCAAAGGCATGAACCGGTTAGTCACGGCAGGCATGTTGGAGAAGCGCCGTGGGTTGGGGATGTTCGTCACAGCGGACGCGGAAAAGATGATTCGGGAGAAACGCCGGTCGGAATTTTCGCAGCGCTACGTGGCGGGCTTTACCAGTGAGGCCAAGAAGCTCAATTTGTCGGAGGATGAACTGATTGCCTTGGTCAAACAGAGTTATGAGGCAAAATAGAGCCTGTAAAACGAGAGTGGGACAAAAGGCGGTTAGCTGGCGAGCATTAAGGCTGATAAGCGAATAATCCCGGGTTTGGATTGTTTGCTTATCAGTTTTAAGCGGGACCAGCTGCCTTTTGGCCCAGGTTTCAACACCAGATATTCGGAGACACAAAGGGCCTGGGACTTTCCCAGACCCGTTTTGGGTATCCAGGGCTTTTCTCACGGCCGGCAAGAACCTGGTGAGGGGCACAAGGTTGATTACTTTTGTGAGACGGAAGCCTTATGACACTTCCTTTTTGTAAGCTAATCAGTTTACTTTTCTTCAAAAGTGCGTTATAAATAATTGTGTACAATTGAGTAGCAACAAACGGCGAAGAAAGAGGGACTTGATTATGGAAATCACAATTAAAGATGTAGCGAAGAGCTATTTAGACCAAAACGTCCAAGCGGACACGGTTCTTTTGCTGACGCTGGATGATGGCTCGAATCAGTACTCCACGTTGGGTGGGAGCTGTGCCATCGGCGACAAATTCCAGTTTGTGGCCCTGACGCAACAAGACCCAAAGTACAGCATTCCCGTAGCCAACAATGCGGGGCTGAACCTGTGGACCAACGCGGATACGGAACTGTATTTGAATAACGGCCTGATCTTGGACCGGGTCTTCAACCAGTTATCCTTGCGTGATGACACGGGAATCTTGGACAGCGCGGTCGGCATGATCACGTACACCGCTGAAGAAAAGTCTAAGTTGGATTTGAAGAAAGAAATGCAAACGTTAGGCACACGGATTTGCTAGTGTGCTGAAGAATGAGTGGGGCAACAGGCAGTTAGTTGGCGAGCATTAAGGCTGATAAGTGTCAACTGCCTCGTGACCCAAGTTTCAGCGATATAATTTGAGGGGGTTCAATTCACTGACGAATTGAACCCCTTTTTGGGTCTTAAATGCAAACTGGATACTGTGGTGGCAGGTTGTCCAATTGCGGTAGCCATACGCGGTGCAACGGCAATTGATGGATTGACGTTTAATACTTTAAATACGCATAGTGGCCGCGACACACGCAATATAGCGAATCATCAAGCACATCTATCAAACGGTTCTTTTCATTCATGAGGGGCCTCATCGTTCGGCGCAATCAGTTCGTGGCGACTACGCTTACCCGCTTTGATTTGTTGGATACCTTCTAAAATCCATCTGTAATTTTGAGGATTTTCCGTTAAAAATTGATTCTCCATGAAATTGTTATAAGCCCTTTCTGAAATAACAACTGCGTTCGGTGCATCTTCTCTGGTAATCATCACTGGTTCAAAATCCATCGTGGCTTGATCCAAATAGGCCTTTAGATTTTTACGAAATTCCGAGTATGTCGTGGTTTCCATTGCGCTTGCTTCCTCTCTCTATCGTAAATGTATCGTACGAGTTAACGTAAAATTGTACAACTATTTTGCTTGGATTTAGACAACTCCGTAAAAGATGTTGGAAGTAGAATTAACGCGTTAAGTTCTGGAGCGATGATATTCTGGCCGGCTACCGCGTTTCGCCTAGCCTCCAATCTTTGGGTAAAGAAGTTAACCGACACCGGTTGTCAAGGCGGTGTCCGAACGCGTATACTCAAATTGTATAAATATTTCGGGAGGGGATTTTTTTGAGCAAAAATAGTAAAGTTTGGCGACTACTGATTGGGATGCTTAGTTTAGTGTTTGTTTTGGTTGTTAGCCAGATGGCAACACCAGCTAAAGCGGCTACCAATCACAACGGGGCTGATTTTACCACTTCTGCCAGTGTCACCAACGGGCCGGATTTTAAGCACGTTGACACGATTGATATTCAGTACAATTTGAACTTCGGTAGCACGCCGATTCACGACGGCGACACCATTACGCTAGATTTTCCTGCCAATCTACGAGGAAAAACGCCGGGCGATACCTTTGATGTGACCGACCAAGACGGCACGGTCATTGGCAAGGCGGTCGTTTCCGATACCGGAGTGGTCATCACCATGAATGGTGCATTGGAGAACAAGACCAATGACAAATTAACGTTGAACCTGGCCACGAAGTACCGCGGGGATGACTATGGCGAGCAAGCCGTCGTGTTCCCACTGGAAAATGGTGGCAAGAGTACGTCGACTATCAACTTGGTCAAGGACGAGGCTAATTTATCCAAAAAGGGCGTCATCCAGGACAACGGGACCATCAAATGGACGATTCTGGTCGACCGCCAAGAAGTTGATTTGAAGAATTTGAAAATCAGTGATACCATCGGCGACAATCAAGAGCTGATTGAAGGCCTCACCGTCAGCAATGCGCACTGGACTAGCAAGACGCAGTACCAACGGGAGAAGCCAGCACTGAAAGAAAACACGGATTACAAGGTTACATATAACGGCACGACGGGGTTCGATGTCGCCTTTAACGACACGGTCTCAAACCTGATTGCCATTGATTACTACACCAAGATTACGGACGATACGTTGACCCACTCCGGTTATAAATTTAGAAATAAAGCGGTCATGAGCTGGGGTGGCGGCACCGGTGATGGTCGGTATTCCGAAGAGGCCAACGGAAAGGCATCCTCCTCTACGGGCAATAGTGGTTCCGGGAGCGGCGACGTGAACGAGACCGACGAAGAGGACCCAGACGAAGATACTGGGACCATTGATGTTGATGGCGGTACCGAAACGGACGAGGAAGAAGCTGCCCGTGAAGAGGAAGAAGCCAAGGATGAGGCCGCTAAGGAAGCGGATAAAGAAACGGCTAAGAAGAATGCCGTGAAGAAGGCTGCCGCTAAACAGGCTGCTACGAAGAAAGCCGCTGCGGCAAAGGCTAAGGCCGCAGCTAAGGCGAAGCAGGTGGCACCGGCGACGGCGACCCAAACGGCTGGCACGACAACCACGCGGAACACCAAGTTGCCCCAAACACGCGGGGCTGACGACACGATGGCCAGTCTGATGGGCGTTACGGCGCTCTTGGTGACGCTCGGCGGGGCTTGGATTCGTCAACGGTTTTAAATGAAAATGCGACATTTAGTCAGTGAACTGGGAGTGAATCCTGGTCGCTGGCTTTTTTTGCTGTTATTAGGCGAGTGCGTATGATTAAGCATCAGTAAGCGAATGAAGCTGAATGCTATTGTAGGGACAATTACTTCATTTTTGTGACTAGTGGTGATAAAATAAGCACCATCAGACGCAGAATGGAGATGAAATGTTGTAATGAAAAATCCTGAAAAAACGCGAATTACTATTCGCATGGATCTCAATCGAAAGCAAGAGGCTGAAAAGGTCGCTAATAGTTTAGGAATTGATTTGACCGCTGCTGTGAATTTGTTCATCTCACAAATGATTAAAGAAAATGGCTTGCCATTTAGGCCGACCAATGATCCAGCAAAAAGTGGGCTTCAGCGGGCGTTAGAAGATGTGAAAAATGGTGATACAACTAGGTATACGCTCGATGAGTTTGTCGAACATATTAAAGATTTAGGTGAATAACTTGACGATTAAAAATATTCTGACGACTAGAGAGTTTGACCGTAGTTTAAAGAAGCTCAAGAAAAAGCACTATGATATATCGCGAATCGCTCAAGCGGTTTTTCACATCGCGCACAGAGAGCAAGATGTCTTAATTCGTAAGTACAAGTGGCATCTTCTCAAAGGTGATAAAGCAGGTATTAATGAGATTCACTTAGATAGAGATTGGCTACTGTTGTACGAAATTACTGATAATGAAATTACGATTCTTTTGTTAGATACGGGATCACATGATTCAGTTTTTAAGCATGCATGAGTGAAGATACCGAATTTCAATCGTTGGTGGTCAATAGTTTCGGCTCTTTTTGCATGCCCCACAGTTGCCACTGGTAAATCATCTAATGTGGCAAAAATCACAAGCTCTGCTATACTCGACTTAGAAGAAAAATTCACCGGGGAGGAGATTTTATGCAACAACTGCGCGAGTATAAACGGTTCTGGTTCGTCATCATTTTAGGGGCCATTGCGTTGGTGCTCCAATTTGGCGCGCACCAAGCAGGGATTGCTCAGCTGCTGATTACCGGTCTAGGAATTCTGTTAGCGCTATTGATGTTCATTGATATGGTCAAGACGTTGCGGTCTGGTAAATTTGGGGTTGATTTGTTAGCGATTACCGCGGTGATTGCCACGTTGGCCGTCAGTGAATATTGGGCGGCCTTGATCGTCTTACTCATGCTGACTGGGGGCGATGCGCTGGAAGACTTTGCTGCTCGCCGCGCAAATAGCGAGCTCCAGGAACTGCTTAATAACTCGCCGCAATCTGCCCACAAGGTTGAGGGCGACACGATTACCGACGTGGCCATTCATACGGTTGAAGTGGGCGACCAGCTGCTAGTCAAGCCAGGCGAGGTCATGCCCGTCGACGGAACGCTAGCGACAGGACCAACCACGGTCAATGAATCGTCACTGACCGGTGAAGCGCGGCCCATTGACAAGGAGGCCGGCGACACCGTGATGTCCGGAAGTGTGAACGGTGAGGCGTCCGTTTACCTCAAGGCCGACCAAACGGCCGATAACAGTCAGTACCAAAATATTGTGCGGCTGGTTAAGCAAGCCGAGGACCAGCCAGCTAAATTTGTTCGGATGGCTGACCGCTACGCTGTACCATTTACGCTATTGGCTTACGTGATTGCCGGAATTGCCTGGTACGTGGCGGGGGACCCGGTACGGTTTGCAGAGGTACTCGTGGTCGCCTCGCCGTGTCCCTTGATTTTGGCGGCACCGATTGCGCTGATTTCGGGGATGAGTCGGGCCAGTCGAAATGGCATCATCGTGAAGACGGGGACCACGCTGGAAAAGCTCGCGCAGGTCAAGACGTTTGCCTTTGATAAGACGGGAACCATCACGCAAGGTAAATTGGTGGTCGATCAGGTCGTGCCGATCACGGCCGTCACACCGGAAACGTTGCTGCAGCTGGCGGCCAGCGCGGAACAACACTCGGGCCACGTGTTGGCGCAGTCCTTGGTGGCTGCGACGACGGCACCGTTATTGCCGGCAACGGAGGTAAAGGAAACCACGGCCCAAGGGGTCCAAGCTACCATTAAAGGTCAGGTTATCCGCGCTGGTAAGGCGGAGTTTGTGACCGATCAACCGGTCGAAAAACCTGACCAAACGGCGGTCTACGTTTCCGCGGCGGGCATTTACCAAGGCTACGTCAGCTTTAGTGACCAGGTGCGGCCGGAAGCGGCGGAAACCATGACGAAGCTGCACCAACTAGGTGTTGGTAATTTGTTGATGATTTCCGGTGACCGCCAGCCTATCGCCAAGCAAATTGCTGGTGAAGTCGGAATCGACCAGGTACATGCCGAATGTTTGCCGGCTGACAAGATTCAGGTGTTGGCACAATTGCCGGCAACGCAGCGACCAGTCGCCATGGTCGGCGACGGCATCAACGACGCGCCATCACTGGCTACGGCGGACGTCGGCATTGCCATGGGCGCTCACGGGGCCACGGCAGCCAGTGAGTCGGCGGATGCTGTGGTCTTGAAGGACGACCTGACGCGGGTCAGCGCCGCCAGAAGTATCGCCCACGACACCATGCGCGTCGCTCGCCAAGCTGTGATGATCGGCATTGTCATCTGTACGGTATTGATGCTGATTGCCAGTTTCGGCGTTATTCCAGCCATCATCGGGGCGGTGTTCCAAGAAGTCGTCGACACGGTCACCATCCTCTACGCCCTGCGTGCGCGGACTGACCGGTAGAAAAGAAGGCCTCACTCTTACTAACGAAATTCGCGGGGAATTTGTAACCCCCTAAATGGCGAAATTAGTCTTTGAACGCAAGATAGTCCGTACTGGCCGCCTTACCGTTCGCCAAATTTGGACCGTGACGCTGTGGGAAGGACCGGTCGAAGCCAAAGGGCGGTCTTCAACCTCGCTTCGAGCCGAAAACCGCGTCTCGAAGACGCCCGTTTCCAAGTAGGTCACTTGAAAACGCCCACGGCTGAGTCCAAATTTAGCTCACTCACGGCTACGTGGTAGATTGACCACTAATGTCGATGAACACGGCCATTCCAGCGATGTCCCTGCTAACTTTAGGGTTAATCACAGCCGCAGACGACGGACTGATTTAGTGGGCTTACGCCTTGTCAGCTGAGTCTGGTCATCTTACTTGATAACCTGGCAAGAAATTCTAGGTAATTGGAGCGACACAGCTGGCTGTACGGTGTTATTGAAAAGTCAGGAACCAAACTTTCTAAAAAGAGAAGCCTAATATTCAGCATCAAATAGTCAATAAGCTGGGAACATTTGTCCGCGTTATTGACTATTTTTGCGTCTGAGTGGTGCTTATCAGTGGCTTGGTAGTAGGTCTGATTTGACCGTAGTCCAATTGTTGGCAAGGAAAAATAATTGGAGATTAATCATCTCTGTAGCCGGGAGTCCGTCAAATGTGAGCTCAGCCGTGGGAGTTCCCTTAGCGGCGCGGGTCACGCCGGTTAGGGAACTGGCGACTTTGAGACGCGGTCTTTCGGCTCAAAGCCGAGGAGACGAGACCGCCCTTTGGCTCGTCCCGCCGCCCACCGCGTTCCGGCTCATATTTGGCGGACGGACGGCGGCCAGTCAGGTAAATGTCTGGTAATCAATCCCTTTTTCTCCCCTCGTGAATGCGGTATCATAGAGACGGAGACATTTGCTTTAATCAATCGAAGAGGAGCCTGAAAAATGACAAAATCAATTCACACTGATTATTTCTTTGATGAAGCGGCATATAACACTCACGATGGGGGCTATGTACCACTGGAGGAGCCCAAGACGCCACAACAGCCGTTGCGGATTCCGCCACTGTTGGAGCCGGATAAGGAAACGGCGACGGACACCTACTACACGGTCGAAGCGCAGGCCGGCGAGACCCAATTATTGCCAGGCAAGAAGACCAAGACCTGGGGCTACAACGGCTCACTGTTAGGCCAAACGGTGGTCTTTAAGCGTGGTAAGACCATGCATATTGACCTGAAAAATAGTTTACCTGAACTGACCACGTTCCACTGGCACGGGTTAAACGTTCCCGGCCCTTACACGGACGGCGGTTGTCATGCCCCAGTTTACCCAGGGAAGACGCGCCACATTGATTTCAAGGTCGACCAACCGGCCGCAACGTTGTGGTTACACGCCCATCCGTGTCCATCAACGGCCGAACAAGTTTGGCACGGCCTGGCTGGCTTAGCGCTGGTCACCGATGATGTGGAAGCAAAATTGCCATTCCCACGCAACTACGGGGTCGATGACATTCCGTTGGTCTTGCAAGATCGGCGTTTCCATGAGGATAACCAGTGGGATTACGAAGCCGATTATGATCCGGACGGGGTCCAAGGACCAACGCCAATGATCAACGGGACCATCAATCCTTACTTTGACGTCACTACCCAACGCGTGCGGCTCCGGATTTTGGACGGCGCCAACCGACGTGAATGGCGGCTGCATTTTAGTGACGACCTACCATTTACCCAAGTGGCATCCGATGGCGGTGTGATGCCGGAACCAGTCGAATTCACTCATTTGATGCTGACCTGTGCGGAACGGGCCGAAGTCATCGTAGACTTTGGTAAAGTCACACCTGGGCATACGGTCACGTTGTACAGCGATGATGTGCCGTTGGTTCGTTTCCGGGTTCATGACTTCGTGCCAGACGACGTCACGTTGCCTGACCACTTGGTCGACATCCCGAACCCTGATGTGACACCGAATACACCGGTTCGTAAGGTGGTCATGTCCGGGATGGATGAACAAGTGATGATCGACGGTAAGAAATTTGAAATGCAACGGATCGACGCGCGCCAGAAGGTTGGCAACGTGGAACTCTGGGACATCACCAACACCAACGATATGGACGGCGGCATGGTCCATCCATTCCACATGCACGGGACGCAATTCCTGGTCTTGTCACGTAACGGCCACGAACCGTACGCCAACGAGCACGGTTTGAAGGATACGGTCGGCGTCAATCCAGGCGAAACGGTCCGCATCAAGGTCTGGTTCGAGCATACCGGGGTTTACATGTACCATTGCCACATCATTGAACATGAAGATGGTGGGATGATGGCACAGATTGAGGCGTACGATCCTGACCATCCACAAACGTACAAGTTGATGGATATGGACACGTTGATGAACGCCGTCGCTGAAGAGCGGGGCATTGACGTCAAGGACTTGAAGCTCCCTGGGATGAGCTCCTACGAAAAGATGGGGATGAAGATGTAGCCAGTGTTGTTAGTTGGTCTGTGGCTGGACCATTAGAACAGACGCTGAACATCTAAGTGGTGAAAAAAAGAAGACTTGTCAGTATTGGTTACGAATACTGATGAGTCTTCTTTTCGTGTGATGATATTGCAGTGAGGTAATGCTTGGTGGATAAAATAGGTGTTACATAAACTGATTTCGATTCAATAGGTCAGTATGGTGTTGGGGAGAGAATGAATTGTTTATGGGCCAACTCATCTCTCGTTAGCAGTAAGCTACCATCCGACATGGTCACCGTGGGGTCACTCGCCATGCTTCTTCCCACGTAAAACGTGATCCACGTGGGCCAAAGTCTCGTTGACGATGTCCAAAATATGGGGGTCATCCAGCTGATAAAAATTTTGTTTACCCGCGCGGCGGGAGGTCACCAGCTGTTCCTTCTTAAGTAGGGCCAGTTGGTGGGAGACCACGGACTGTTCGGTGCCGAGTAGAGTGCTGAGCTCACTCACGTTAAGTTCGCGCTGTTCTAACAAATATAAAATTTGGAGTCGCGTGGTATTGCTCAGTAATTTAAAAATATCCTGCGACGCGACTAGCGCAGGCTCTTGGATTAAGGTGACTGCTTCTGGGGTATCCGACATGAAAAAGCTTGCTCCTTTCATATGAACGTGATAACATATGTCACGAATAACATGTATGAGGGGATGACATCATGATGAAAACGATTCTAACCGGGGTCACGGCGTACATTTCCACCGGTTTAGACTACTTAATTATTTTAATGGTAATCTTCGCCCGCGTAAAGCATCAGGATCGCTGGCTGGTCTTGATCGGCGACTTTTTAGGAACGATTGTCCTGGTTGGCAGCTCGTTGCTGATTGCTTTTTTCCTAGGATTCGTGCCGGCACCTTGGTTACTGGGCTTTCTGGGGTTGATTCCGATTTACCTGGGGATCAAACTGTGGGTGCAGGGGGATGACGATGATACCGATGCGATTGCGGCTAAGGTGGCCAACCCCAAGCGATTGATCGGTCAGGTAGCGCTGATCACCATGGCAACCTGTGGCGCCGATAACGTCGGCATTTACGTGCCTATCTTTACCACCGTGGCACCCAACACGATTCCGCTGATTTTACTGACGTTTGCCGTGATGGTGGTTATTTTCTGGGAAATCGGCTATCGTCTGGCCTGCCTGCCCAAGGTGGCCGACATTTTGGAACGCGAGGGTCGCTACATCACGGTGGCGGTGTACATCCTGATTGGCCTGTACATTATGTATGATAGTGGGACTTTCCAGCATTTGTTGCAGCTGTAGAAAGTGGATTGATTGGTAGTATCTGTGCCAATGCGAGATGGTTTACATCTCAGTTGGATTCATGTATATTGTAGATGTAGATTTTGTCTCCGTGGGTGACGGGACGTTAATTTAGAATATTACCCGTGTGAATGGTTGTCTCCGTGGGTGACGGGACGTTAATTTAGAATATTACCCAAAAAAGCAGTCGAATTTAATATTCGGCTGCTTTTAATTTACTCAAATCTCCATCTATGTCAACAATCCAATTGCTACAAATGCTGTTATCTTCATAGTTGTGAAGATAAGTTTGTGCTTGTTTTTGCTTGATACTGATTGGCCATTTTAAAGTGCATTTGGTCTGTCACAAGACTCACCTCCAAACGAACGGTACCATTCGTTGCAACTATTTTGACTGAATTCTGTAAATATCTGTTGTCAGAAAATAGACTCCCGACAAGAATCAATCCGAGTCGAGAGCCTATCTGTATTGCAATTATATTTAGAAGAAAAACTTGCTAGCTAACGTCACGCCCGTCAATAACACGACGGAAGACAGGGTCGCCGCCAGAAAGGCGTTGCCACCACGTTGGAAGATGACGCGGAAATTCACGCTCATCCCCAGGGCAGCCATGGCCATCCCCAAGAAGATGTAGGCCAACTTGACCAGACCGGCTAATGTGGCATCACCCAATGGTAGCCACGTACCGATGATGCTGGTCAGCAAGAAGCCGGCCATGAACCAAGGAATCGGCAGCTTGGCTGGACCAGTCGTGGTGGTCGTGCTAGCGGTTTGTCTTTGGTACCACCAGCCGATGATCAGCGCAGCGGGGGCCAGCAGCAGGACTCGGGACAGCTTGGTGATGATGGCAGTATCCAGACTGACCGGACCGCCGGCACTCCCGGCAGCCACGGCATGGGCGATTTCGTGCAGGGACCCACCTGTCATAACGCCAAATTGCACGGCCGTCAGGTGCAGCAGGGGTTTCAAGCCAATTTCAATCAGGGTGAAGACGGTCCCCAGAATGGCGACGATGGCCACGGCCAGGACTTCATTTTCTCGTTGACGTTCGGCCTTGTCAGGGCTGACCTTGATCTGCGGTGACACGCCCATGACCGCGGCGGCCCCACAGATGCTGGTCCCGGTAGCCGTCAGGATGGCCAGTTCACGGTCGACGCCGAGTTTGCGGCTGAGGTTGTAGGTCAACAGGACCATCCCCGTGACCACCACGGCGGCCAGGGTAATCGTTTTGACCCCGGCTTGGGCCAGTTGAATCAAGTTGAGCTTGAAGCCCAGTAGAATAATACCTAATCGTAAAAATTTATTGCTAATAAAGCCGATACCGGCGCGGTTGGCGTTGACCGCACGAGGTGCCAGTTGTAAGGCCATCCCTAATAATAGGGCAATGACCAGGGCACCTACTAAATTCAAATAGGGCAGTTGCGCCAGTTCGCTACCGGCGACCGCACAGACCAGTGTCAGGCCGGCCGCTCCCCAGAAACTTCGAGTCGCCATTGTGGTTCGAATATCCATGGTTGATTTCCTCCTCAATCTTTCTTAAGCAAGCTCTAGTTTACTGGAAAATAATTATAAGTTAAAATTGGGATATTTAATAATACTATAAAATTAACTTATGAGGAGTGGTCACCATGCTGGATAATCGTTACCAAACGTTACTGGTGCTTACGCAGACCAAGTCGTATACCCAGACAGCGCGACAGCTGTTTATCACCCAACCGGCCGTCACGCAACAGATCAAGAGCCTGGAAGCCGAGTTACAAATCAAATTGGTCCACTACCAACGGCCTCACCTGACCATCACCCCGGCTGGACAGGAGCTGGCGGCCTTTGTGCAGCGGGTGCAGGTCCAGGCTAAGCGGGTGGTCACGAGCTTGCAGCACCCGCAGACGCAGCGGCAGTTGACCTTTAGCACCACCTTATCGTTGAGTGAATTTTTGGCGCCGCAACTGATTCGGACCTTGCAGGAGCAGGGAGACTACCGCACGCTGACGTGTCAGGTGACCAATACCCAGGCGGCGTTGGCAGCAATCGACGACGGGACCAGTGACTTTGCCCTGATTGAAGGGAACTTCGACAAGGCACAGTACGACTATCAAATCGTGCGCGAGGAACCCTTCGTGGGAGTGGTCGCAGCCGACAATCCGTTGGCGCAAAAATCACAGGTGAGTTGGGCGGACCTAACCACCACGCCCTTGTTAGTTCGCGAGGCCGGGTCGGGGAGCCGCGAGATTCTCGTTAGCCTGGCCCAAGCCGCCAACGTCACGTTAGATGAATTTCGCCAAATCGTGACCGTCAACAATCCTGCGGCTATTCGCCAACTGCTGGTACAGGGATCCGGCATCAGCTTTCTGTATCGGTCCGTGGTCGCCCCAGAATTGGCCAGCGGCCAGTTGAAAATTCTACCACTACCAGCCGGCCATTTGCTACACGACCTCGACTTGGTTTATGCCCACGACAGCTTCTTCGCCACCGATTATCAGCGTTGGGCGCGGGTGTTGCAGGAAAACGAAGCGGGTAGTCGGTAAAATTTTTTCCCATGGTCAAAGCCATTACCCCGGCAAGTGGCATCGCTTTCCCAATGTCGCCCCAACAGAAAGATAAAAATAATGGTTGCGGGGCACAACTTCTGAGCGTAAGATTAGACAACTAATATAAAATATTGGTACTATTGTAATATTGTTGAAAAAATCTTAGAGAAGGGGTGAGCCATCGTGACGACAAAAACGAAACGGGCCATTTTTATTTTAATCTTTAGTGAATTTTTAGTGTGTTTAGGAATTAGTTTGATCATCCCGGTCATGCCATTCTTAAAGACGGAACTGCATTTATCCGCAACCGACATGGGTGTGATGAACGCGCTGTTTGCCTTTGCCCAGTTCGTGGCCTCGCCCCTGATTGGGCGGCTGTCCGATAAGATTGGGCGTAAGCCAGTGTTGACGGCTGGTCTGTTCTTATTCATGGTGTCGGAAGCTTTATTTGCGTTGACCAACTACCTGTGGGTCTTCGACATCTCCCGGTTGATTGGTGGGTTGTCAGCGGCCATGGTCGTGCCAACTGCCATGGCGCTGGCGTCAGATATCACGACCAAGCGCCAACGGGCTAAGGTCATTGGCTGGCTGTCTGCGGCCTTTAGTGGGGGCCTCATCTTAGGACCCGGTATCGGGGGTATCCTGGCTGGTATCAGCTATAAGACGCCTTTCTGGGTCGCTGCAACGCTGGGGTTGGTCAGTGCCATCGTCTTGATCAGCCTGTTGCCTAACGACGTGGAAACCAACCGCGTGGTGGAAGAGCCAGCGGCCGATGCCAAACCATCCGCGCACCCGATGACGCGGGCCTTTTGGACGGTGCCCATCATCATTTTATTTACCATGATTCTGGTCTCCTCCTTTGGCCTGCAAGGGTTTGAGAGTATCTACAGTATCTACGTCAACGAAGTCTTTAACTTTAGCCTGAGCAACATTGCCGTGGTCTTGACGTTAAACGGGTTGATCTCACTATTCCTGCAGGTCGCGATGTTTGATACCTTAGTCAGCAAGTTCGGCGAGCGCCGCGTCATTCGGATTTGTTTCTTCCTGGCTGCGGCCTGCACGATTTGGATCACGCAAGCCCACACCAAGATTGAAGTCATGGTGGCCACGCTGGTCATCTTCTCCGCGTTCGACTTACTGCGGCCAGCCATCACCACACTGTTGACCAAGGCCAGCGAATCCGACCAAGGGCTGATCAACGGGCTGAACATGTCGCTGACCAGCATTGGGAACATCGTTGGGCCTATTATGTCGGGGATGTTGCTCGACTGGAATACGCACTCGCCATACCTGGTGGTGTCCGCGTTCCTGATTGTGTCCTACCTGATGGCGTTCATGCTTAAACGTCCAGAAAGCTTGCGGCCAAATCAGTCGACGAACTAGTATCCCCCAAAATTGCGGTCACGTGGTCTGAGCTGGCCGCCTGCCGTCCGCCAAATATGAGCTGGAACGCGGTGGGCGGCGGGACGAGCCAAGGGGCGGTCTCGTCTCCTCGATTTTGAGCCGAAGTTCGCGTCTCAAAATCGCCAGTTCCCTAACCGACGTGAATCGTGTCGCTAAGGGAACTCCCACGGTTGAGCTCATATTTGGCGGACTCCGGCTACTGAGGTGATTGCCAGTCAGCAACTAGCTTAGCCCGTAGTATCGCCTGACTTTACCGTTGAATTAGAGTTAACGTACTGTTACTGATAAGTCGCAACTTGTCGAAGTTAGCCGGAACTCAGTGTTGCCAGCCAGTTGACTGGCGTTTCTTGTCAGGATTTCAAGCAATCCAGAAAGCCGTCCTCAAGCTGGCTGTGCTTCCCTGGAGCAGATAGGGACAACTGGTAACTGGTTTCACTAACTTTAGCGGCTGACAGGCTATCCAATCAGACGCTAATGGCTTAATCAAATTTCATTCTAAAAATAACCAAGAAAAAACCACGTCCCCCAAGACGTGGTTTTTTAGTTTTCCCCCAAAGACTCCGATGGCCAATACCTTTCCTGTAGCTGGGCCTGTGTCGCGCTCCCCCCGAAGGACTTGCAGACTCAGCACACACGTTGGAAGTGTCAATGGTTCGGCCGTTGCCCCCACAACGACGGAACTTTGCGGTCTGGTTTTTTATCATGAATGATTTGGTTACGGCCCAAATCATTCGTGGCCAAGCAACCAGGTGGCTCTGCTCCCCTAAGCAAGCCGCCCGCGAGAAAAGACCAGCAGTTAGCCGGTTCGTTCAGGCTGATTACCTAACCGATGTTACAGTTTCATTATATCGGCGATTACCTCAATCGATAATCCCATAATCTAATGATTGGATTACTAAATTTAACCTTATTTTCACCAGACGTGGTATGCTATTAAATAAAGAGTGAGTTTAAATTGGTCTATCCGAGTCAAAATGGCAGAATGGGGGATCTTAATATGCCACGCCCGTATCATGAACGTCTTGATTTTACCATGACACTACCGTTGAAAGTGATTTCACACGGCACTGTTGGTCCAAAAATAGTGCTCCCCCATTGGCATCAGGCAATTGAATTGGCCTATGCCTATAAGGGGCACCCGGGAACCGTCCACATTGGGGGCTCCACCTTTAAAATGGCGGAAGAGCACCTCTACGTGGTCAATTCGGAAGTTGTCCACAGCTATGAAACATTTCTAGACGAAGCTGATCAGATTGTGACCTTGTTATTGCCACAAGCTTGGTTATTTCAAGTGGTTGCCGCTAAAAAACTACCCTTTTGGGGGCCGTTGGATTTAGACCTCCGTGCAGAACCCTATCAGGAGCTGGCACGGTCGGTACATACTTTGGCGAAAAATGCGTTGACGGAGCCGGAAGCGCGAGCCGATTATTTGGCCAGTCTCGGCGCCGAATATCAACTGGTGGGCGAGCTACTGAAGCATTTGACCGTCACTGGCCAAGTCAACACTGACCAATTACCACTGCCACGGCCGTTACGCCAGGCGGTGGCGGAGATTCAGGAAAATTACAGCCAACCCGTCTCCATTGCGAAAATGGCGGAACAACTCAATTATTCCAGCGTTTATTTTTCCCGGTATTTCAAGGAATACATGGGTATTTCACCCAAGGCCTACTTGGGACAGATTCGCTTGGAACGGGCGACCCAGCTGTTGATGACGTCTAAGGAGTCGATTCAAGGCATTGCCATGAAGACGGGCTTTCGGACTGAGAAGAACTTTTTTGTGACCTTCAAACGGCATTATCAGATGACGCCCAAGACTTACCGGGAGAAATACGCCGCCGAACAATCCTGGACGTAGCGTAAACGTTGCTTGTCTAGGTGTTTTATGGTAAACTACCCTAACATGTCATAACGAATATAAGTTGAAACCAACGTCGCCGTTAACCTGACACGTTGGTTTTTTACGCGAAAATCACAGGAGGTATCGTTCATGTTAACCGTCAATAATGTCAGTATGCAGTTCTCCGACCGGAAACTCTACGACGAAGTTAATCTCAAGTTCACCCCAGGAAACTGCTACGGGGTCATTGGCGCTAACGGCGCTGGGAAGTCGACGTTCTTAAAGATCATTGAGGGCAAACTCAAGCCGACCAGTGGGACAGTTTCTTTGGGACCCAACGAGCGGATGTCAAGCTTGAACCAAGATCACTTTGCCTTTGAAGACAACTTGGTCATGGACACGGTCATCCGGGGCCACAAGAAGCTTTACGATATCATGACTGAAAAGAACGCCATTTACATGAAGCCAGACTTCAGCGACGCAGACGGGATTCGGGCCGCTGAACTGGAAGGTGAATTTGGCGAAATGGGCGGCTGGGAAGCCGAGGCTGAAGCGTCACAAATGTTACAGGCGCTGGGCATCGACGAATCACTGCACCAAGTCCCCATGAGCGAATTGACGGAGTCGCAAAAGGTGAAGGTCCTCTTGGGCCAAGCCCTGTTCGGCCATCCCGATGTCTTGTTGTTGGACGAACCGACCAACGGGTTGGATGTGCAATCCATCAGTTGGCTGGAAAACTTCCTGGCGGATTATGAAAACACCGTCATCGTGGTTTCCCATGACCGGCATTTCTTGAACCAGGTCTGCACGCACATGTGCGACGTGGACTTCGGCAAGATCACGCTGTTCGTTGGGAACTACGACTTTTGGATGGAATCCAGTGAACTGGCTGCCCAATTAAAGGCCAACGCCAACGCTAAGAAGGCTGACCAAATCAAGCAGCTGCAGGAATTCGTGGCGCGGTTTAGTGCCAACGCCTCGAAGTCTAAGCAAGCAACGTCGCGGAAGAAGCAGCTGGAAAAAATCACGCTGGACGACATCAAACCGTCATCACGGAAGTATCCATTCATCAAGTTCAACCCAGAACGGGAATTGGGCAATGACCTGGTACGGCTGGAACACGTGACGAAGGCTATCGACGGCGTAACGATCTTAGACGATGTCAGCCTGACGTTACGGCCCGGCGAAAAGGTGGCCTTCATCAGCCGCAATGACTTGACGACGACCACGTTGATGCAAATCGTGTCTGGCGAACTGGCACCCGACAGCGGTAACGTGGTCTGGGGGCAAACGACCAGCACGACCTATCTGCCAAAGAACGTCAACGATTACTTTGCGGAGAACCAAATGACCGTGATCGACTGGTTACGGCAATTTGCCTCCAAGGAGGAAAGTGACAACACCTTCCTGCGAGGCTTTTTAGGGAAGATGCTCTTCTCTGGGGATGACGTGAACCGGGAAGTCGACGTGATGTCCGGGGGCGAAAAGGTCCGTGCGATGCTGTCCAAGATGATGTTGAGTAAGGCTAACGTGCTGTTGCTCGACGATCCTACGAACCATTTGGACTTGGAATCGATCACGGCATTGAACGACAGTCTGGTTGGGTTCAGTGGCAGTATTCTGTTCACGTCCCATGACCACGAGTTCATTCAAACGATTGCCAACCGTATCATTGAGGTCAGTCCAAAGGGAATCGTGGACCGTGCCGACACGACTTATGACGAGTTCTTGGAGCACAAACAGGTCCAAGAACAAGTGGCAAAGCTGTACGATGCTGAATAATTAATTGTGTTAGGCGGTGTTTCGCCGCAATGACCAGCTGGGTCGTTGCGGTGGGGCACCGCTTTTTGTATTGTGGTAACTGACCGTCTGATAGGGGATGCCGGTTCACCCGTTGATGGTCGAGACCGTCCCTTGGCCCGACCCGGCGTCCGCAGCGTCACAACGCATATCTAACGAACGGTAAGGCGGCCCCCAAAAGACAACTGTCCAAGTCAATTTTAGGACCAAATGTTGAGCAGATTAATGGCCTGATCCCCTGAAACGATAAGGGTTGTCTGACCCTATAAGTGCATGTTAAGTTGGGGTTGTAGGCGGATGGTTAGGATGAATGATGAGGAGGAACTAATCATTAGCAAAAAAAGTAGAGTAACGTAGAAATACGTAGATGAATATGATGATTAATGGTATGCTATCCATAGAAAGGTAATATGGAGGTGGATAGCGTGGCAATGATTAAACCAAATGAAATGGCAAAGCGTCTGGGCGTTACCGTTCGAACCTTGCAAGAGTGGGATCGCAACGGTAAATTTACGGCACATCGCTCACCAACAAATCGGCGTTATTATACAGAAGAACAGTATCGGGATTACCTTGATGAAAAGCCTACAACCAAGAAAGCTGTGGCTTATGCGCGGGTATCAACGAGTGGACAAAAGGATGATTTGAAAAATCAAATTGCGTTCATTCAAACCTTTGCTAATGCTAAAGGCATTATTCTTGATGAGTTAATCACTGATATTGGTAGTGGCTTAAATTATAATCGAAAAAATTGGAATAAGCTGTTAGAAGAAGTCTTCAACAACGAAGTTGGCACAATCTTTATAACGTACAAAGATCGTTTTATCCGTTTTGGGTATGAGTGGTTTGAACGTTTATGCGCAACACATGGTGCTAAAATTGTGGTGTTAAACAATAAAGAAACGTCCTCAAACCAAGAAATAGTTGAAGATATGATAAGCATTATTCATGTTTTTTCTTGTCGATTATATGGGCTACGGAAGTATAAGCGTAAATTGGAAAATGATTCTGATTTGATGGGTGGTGATGAGCTTGATAAGAACACAAAAGGTAAGACTTTATCCAAATCACCACATGGAAAAGGTGATGGATCATCTTTGTAATTATCGCAGATACTGTTGGAATGAGGGCCTAGCTACCTGGAACGATATGTACGATTTACACACCATTGATGAAGCTAGTCCAAAACCAAGCATGTATGCTGTCCGTAATGAACTGGTCGCGAATAAAGCTGATTGGCAGTACATGCTCTCGGCCCGAACCTTACAATTGGCAATCGCTGATTTAGGAAAGGCCTGGCAGAACTTTTTCGACAAAGCCCAACCAGATTGGGGGCGACCAGCTTTCAAATCAAAGAATGCAGCTCGTCAAGGTTTTAAAACCGATCGGGCTAAAGTTGTTGCTGGTAAACTTCGCCTGGACAAACCACGTGGTGTTAAAGATTGGTATGACATTAGGGTCAGTCGTCATGCTGATTTGTCCGGTACGCTAAAGGTGGTCAGTATTTACCGCGAGAATGGTCAGTATTGGGCCTCACTGCCTTTTGAAGTTGAACTCGAAAACAAGCCACAAACGGGTAAAAATTCCGCCGTTGATGTCAACGTTGGTCATTTAAACTATACTGCCGGTGTTATCAATACTTTGCCGAAACGATTAGGCAAATTGTATCAGCGAGTCAAGTATTACCAACAGCAGTTAGCTCATAAACGCGTCGTGAATGGAAATAAGGCAACTAAAAGTAATAATTATGCTGTAATGAGAGCCAAATTGCAGCGTGACTATCGTAAGGTGGCTAATATCCAACATGACATCATGCAAAAGTTTACGACGGAGCTGGTCAATAATTACGACAAAATTATCATCGAAGACTTATCCGTCAAGGACATGCAAATGAGTCACGTTGCTTCCAAAGGCTTACAACGGTCTATGTTTGGCTATTTTCGCCAAGTACTCAGCTACAAATGTGCCTGGTATGGCAAGAAATTGTTACTGGCAGATAAGACTTACCCTTCAACCCAGCGCTGTTCCAAATGTGGCTACATTAAGCATGGTACCGACAAAATCACGCTCCAAGGCAATGCACAGCATCAGACTAAACATAATGAATATATTTGTTACAACTGTAGTGCTATCCTTGATCGTGACGAAAACGCCGTTGCCAATCTATTGGATTTAATTTAAAACAATTTTAAGGGGCTGGCTATAGTCCTCAAACTGTCACAGTTAGTCAATGTGATTACTCCCTAGTGGAATATCAGAATACCGGTGTTATAACGGCAGTAAGCAAAAATAATGAAAGGAAATATGCAACCTTTCTAAATGTAGAAAAACATCGTGCTTTTCTATATTTCTCCATATTTTGCATAGCAGGATGAATGATGACTAAAGTAGACAATACCCCACAATCAGCACACCTGGAACTTGATTTAGACCCGCAATTAATGCAGGATGTCACCCACGTTTACCAAAAATACGGCATGAGTGTGACGACGGCAATTCACTTATTTTTACAACAATCGGTGAGTGATCAGGACTTGCCATTTGATGTTGAGTTGAGTCCCAAACAATTTCAGGCAGAAATCGCCCGGGAAAAGGCGACCGGAGATTTACAATCATTGGCGGCCGTTGAAGCGTTGTGGCCAGATTGCCCTGACCAGTGAATTTTAGCCCAGACTTCAGCACCAGATATGCGGCGACAGAAAGGGTCTGAGACTTTGGTCCCAGACCCTTTCTGTAAGGTTAAACTTGTGCAGTGGTTAGTTAAAACAGGCGAATCAAGACGACCCCGCCAATCAGGACGAGTAGCCCCAGTAATTGCACGGCGACCACTGGCTTGCGTTTGGCGCCCAGCAAGCCGAATTGATCGACTAGCAGGCCACCGGTGATTTGCCCCAGCAAGGCGAATACGACCGTCTGACCAGTACCGATGATGGGGGCCAGATAGGCGTTTCCCAGTACGAAGAGGCCACCCATAGCGCCACCCAGCCAGATCCACCAGGGCTTGCCGCGGCCGACCGCCCGTTTGATAGCGGTGAAGCTGCGGTGGACGACTAAGACGATGAAAAATAGGCAAATCGTCCCGATCAGAAAGGAGATGAAGGCTGCGTGTAATGGCGAATCGAGGACGCGGCCCAGGCGGCCGTTGATAGTGGTTTGCGTGGCACCCAGGGCACCGGTGACGATTCCCAGTAGACGCCAAGGCCAGGGCTTGCTGGCGCGCGTCGTGGTGGTTGACTGGTGATTTAACAGGTCAGGGAGGGCCACAGTAATGATGATACCGGTTAGCGCCAATAATAGCCCTAGGATACGCACCAGATTCAGCGGCTGGGGTGTTGCATGGAACCAGCCGAAATTATCGATGATGGCGCCCATTGTCACCTGGCCCAAAATGGGCATGATGGCCGTCTGCACCCCGCCAATGTGGGGGAACAGCAGAATGTTGGTCGTGAGGAAAATCACGCCCAGTAGACCGCCGAGCCAGATCCACCAGGGCTGCTGGGTCAGCGTGCTGCCGGCAATGCCAAAGGACTCTTGTTCAATGACCATGACGAGGGCTAAAAAGAGCGTGCCAATGGTAAATGACACGAAGGACGCCTGGTAGGGTGAGCCAATAAAGCCGCGTAGGCGTGAGTTGACGGCGGTTTGTAGCGAGAGAATAATACCGATAACGATTCCGATGGTGATGGGCAGCATGGGGGTTCCTCCTCAAAATGGGTTAATCATCGTGACACAAAAAAAGAGGGCGCCACGAAGGTTCCCTCTAAGTATAGCTTATTTGTCGGCTAAAATCGCCAGTTCGTCAATGCGGCGGAAGAACCCATCATGATCGACGCTCGTGACCAGCGTGATGGGGCGGCCAGTCGGCGTTTCAAAGGTACGGCCGCGTCCAGGGCCACTCGTCAGGACGTCACTGGTGACCTGCTTGGTCGTAACGATGGCAGGGGTTTCGCTGGCAACCGTGGTGAGAACGTCCCAGAGGAAGTAAGTCGAGTTGGTTTCAAAATGTTGAAGGGCGGGTACTAACGCGTAGCCTTGGCCAATGAAGTCGATGGCGGGATGTTGGCGTTGGACTGCCCAGTGTTGGCGAATAGCGGGCGTTAACGGTACCTGTCGGGTACTTTCCAGGCCGACCATTTGGATGTCGAGGTCGCTGTCCCAAACGGTCTTGACCGCTTCGGGGTCCCAAAAGGCATTCCATTCGGTCGTGCCGTCTTGTTCCGGTTCGGCCACGTTGCCACGACCGTCAAAGGTGCCGCCCATCCAGTAAAGCTTGTCGATTTTGGCGGTGATGCTAGGGTCGGCTTCTAAGGCACGGGCCAAATCGGTTAACGGACCAGTCATCACCAGCGTCGTGGGTTCGGCCGCCTGCTTGACCTTATCGACGAGGTCCAAATGTGCTGGCTTGGCCGCAACGGGCGTGGTGACCGTGCCCGCTTCGTTAAGAATAGGCAGGGCATCTAAGCTAAAGGCGTCGAGCCGCCATTCTTTGGGGAAGGGATGTACGCCACGGGAATCGGAAGCGGCAACATCGAGTTGGGCGCCGTGGCCGAACCGGTCAATGATCTTGCGACTAGCGGCTAGTGCAGGTTCCAAATAGGAATCCGCGCCCACTACACCCACCCCGGTCAGATGGACATCGGGCATTTGTAGCAGTAACAGTAAAGAAACTAAGTCATCAACGCTACCATCGTGGTTAAAATACACATTACGCATGAATGATCTCTCCTCTTTCACCGAACATTATTTGAAATGAAACATTTGATAGTTCATAGTTTACCGAACTTGATTGGAGAATGCAAGTGACGTGAGAGACTATTTTTGTGTTAGTGGTATGACCTGACGTCAATTTTCAAATCAATAAGTTGATGCTATTAACGCTTGCAGTACAGCGACTTTTGGTGAAACTGGTTGTGTGAACATGTTATTAAAAAATAAATTCCTTACATAATTTCTGTAATATCGGGGTAGCGGAATACAAAAGCAAAATTCGGGCTAAACACGAACTTTAAACCGTTTTACCCACTGACCAACCCACACCTCTCAGTGACCGGCTATTGACGCTCCAGCCAATGACGTCGTAAGCTTAGACTAAGTTAGCGAGAGGGGCTTCGAACATGAATTTTAAAACAAATGATGGCGTAAACTTAGTCTATGATGATCAGGGCAGTGGAACACCGATCGTTATCCTGACGGGGATTGGCGGGAGCCGCAAGATTTGGGCAGCGCAAGTGCCGGTTCTTTTGGCGAACGGGTATCGTGTGATTAATATTGACGCGCGGAACCAAGGGGCATCGGACCAAACCGTTCAGGGCCGCCGCATCTCACGGCACGCAATGGATGTCGCTGAAATAATGACGGCGCTTGACCTTGACCAAGCCATTTTACTGGGCAATTCATTGGGTGCGGCGACGTTTTTTGCCTATCTATCGTTATTTGGCGAAAAGCATGTCAAAGCCGTGATTGACGTGGATCAAAGCCCTAAAATGGTGGCGGACGCTGATTGGCCATTTGGGTTTAAGCAGCTGACCTGGGATAACTTCCCACAGGTATTAGCGGATCCGATGGGCAAGTCCACGGCGGGCCGGATTGATGATGCGGTTTACGCTCAAATCCACGAGGAAAAGCAGAAATACCCGTATGACGCGGCGCTAAACTATCCACTGATGGTCGACCACGCTGCGCAGGATTGGCGGGATGTACTGTCCCAGTTACAAGCGCCGTTCCTGATTGTAGCGGGCGAGCAATCGCCATTCTTTGATCCGAAATTCGCGGCGATTGCTGCCAAACTGGCACACCACGGTACGTCACAAATTGTCCCAGCTGCCGGCCACATCGTCATGGCAGAACAGCCTGAGCACTTCAATCAAGTGCTGCTGGACTTCTTGCGGACACTCGACTAGTGACCACGAGACCGGATTGGGTTTCCCAGCCACTTTAGCCAAGATTAAGGAAACATCCCTATACTAAGAAACAAGTTAACGACCAAGTGGTTAACGGAAAGGATGAGTATTGGGATGAAACCAGTTCGTCAGGGCCCTAAACATTGGCTAGCGCTACTAACCGCCGGCATCCTCTTGTTCGCAGGTGGCGGGGGGACGGGCTATATGCTGGGCCAGCAACAGGCCAAGTCCGCCCAAACCACGCAAATGAAAAATGCCCCGAAAGGCATGAAGAATCGGCCGTCGGGGGCACCTAGTGGTATGCCAAATCAGAGCAGCAGTAGCGGTAACTAAAGATTTCAAGACGAAAACCGGCTAGAATCGTTGTCACCATGCGGTTTATGGCGTTAAAAGTAGTCGTTTACAGCTTTATAGTGGAAACTGGTCGCCTACCGTCCGCCAAATATGGGTTGGAACGCGGTGGGCGGACCGGACCGAGCCTGAGAAGCGGTCTCGGCCTCGCTTTGAGCCGAAGGTCGCGTCTCAAAGACGCCAGTTGCCTAAGCGGCATGAATCGCGCCGCTAAAGCAACTTCCACGGCTGAACCCATATTTGGCGGACTCTCAGCTACAAGAGTACTTGCCAGTAACAATTGGTGTAGCCCCAGGTAGTAGCCACTTTACCAACTAACGCTACTGGGTCCAACACAGTGTTACTGACAAGCACTAACTTGCCGGAGGCAGCCAGGGTGGAGCCGGCTGTGTCGACGTTGTAGGCTGAGGTCTTTTCTCAGCCTACAGCGTGGGACGACTTGGAAGCCTGACTGCTTCTGTCAGGCTTTCAAGCGAACCGGAAGACCGTTTCTCAGGCTGGAGGTGTTTTCCCCAGAGCAGGCGGAACCCTGGCTGACGCAGGCTCCTGGTTTTACTAATTTTAGTAATCAGAACACTGTCGTTTTGGAAACCAACGCGTTAAGTCTACTTTCAATCTTTTGGTAATTAATCCGTGCAGCATCGTCCAGTGAGCCGGTGCTGTGAACGATTGTCGGCACTACCTATAAAGATGACTAAAAATGACCTACCCCGTCAAATGAGGTAGGTCATTTTTCATGACACAAATTATTTCATAGCTGGTTTAATAGCCTTTAACCCGACCGTGGCACTTCCAGGATACAGGGCCATGCGTTGGGCACGGTAGGTCCAGTCGCCATGCTTGAAATGGGTGCGGTCAACGTCAAAGACGATTTGGTTCGTCTTCCGGTTGACCTCGACGAACTCACTGCGTTTCCCATTGCTGGCGTAACCGAAGCCAATCAACGTATTGTGGCGACCGACGGCGTAACTACTACCGACGATGTTGGTGAAGTTGCGTTGGCCCAGCGACTTGCCGAAGCTCCAGGTCTTGGTGACCGTGTACTTCAGTTGGTCGATCGAGACGATTTCTCCGGCCGACCACTTTTTGGATTGCTTGGTCTTACCACGGGTCACGGGCACGTTGTTGTCATAGAATTCCAAGGCAATCGATTCACCCTTGTTCTTGCGCGTGTGAATGATATTGACCGCGTGTTGGCCGCCGCTGTAGCGGAAATGCTTGGTCGTTGGCTGCAACAGGTAGGCTTGGTAACGTTGCGGCAGCTTTTCTGGCGCCGCTAAGATCCACTGCAACTTGGTCGTCTTGTAGTTGATGGCAAAAATCATATCCTGATTACGACCAGAGACGATCAGCTCATCACGTTGCGGATCATAGACCATCGAGTTTTGATGGAACCAGTCGATCTTGCCATCAGCCCGGTGTGTCCCATCGTATTGGGTGTATGCCGATTTCGGCAAAATGCGCTTGAGGTCAATCACCTTGACGATCTTAGCCGTCTTGTAATTGATCTCAATCATGGTGTCCTCGACGTACTTGCTACTCCCGTCATCGACCGTCAGCAACAGGTTGTGGTTCGGCAGTTCAATGGCATCGTGGTGGATCACCGTGTTGGTTGCCAACTTGCTGTGGTCCTTACGAGTCGGAAATTGGCCTTCAAAGTTGTACTGGCGGTAAACGCGACCGTAGAAGTCGGTCTCCCGCAGCGCGTTGTATTTGTGCGCACTTGCTGAAATCTTAGTCAAAATCAGCAGGCGGTTGTTGGCTAGGCGCTTGAAGACGTGGGAAATGGGATTGGTGCTGTACCAACGGACCTGACCACGAGCGTCCAGACCGTAAGTGGTCCCTTGGCTGGACACGGCAAACGTCAGCCAGTTGTTGCCCTTACCCAGCGCCATCTTTTGGGGATGGCTCGTCTTGAGCGTATTCTTGCCGATGCCGTGGGGCGCCTTACCCGTCTTCAACGTGTAGGTGGCGTAACTCTTGCGACCGTTCTTTTGGGTAAACGTCAACGTCACCCGATTGGTCCGGTTGGCGTACAGGCCAAGAACGCCGACGGAATGGGCCGTCCGGTAGCCAGCAACGTGTTTGGTCAGCGTGGTCTTAGGCGTATCGCCGTGAACCGTCAGCTTGACCTTGGTAGCTGCGGTCGTCTTGACCAGAATCAGGCCGGACAGCGGCGAGGTCTTGTAAGGGTTAACGATGACCTTGGCATGGGTGATGCCAGTCTTCACGTGGCGCAAGTCATTGCGGTAAGTCGTATTGAGTCGGTTAGTCGCCGTCGTGTTTTTGGTTGACACGGCCGGTCGTAAGTTGAGTTTGATTTGGTTGGTCGACAGAATATTCTTTTTTGAATAATGTTGATGGACCAACAAAAGGCGCCGGACGTTGTGCCGCTGCTGGTAGGCGGTTGCGCCGCCACCAATTACCAGCACCACGAGCACGCCCAGGCTTATCTTCCAAAACTTTTTCATGATATGTATTAACTCCTCAAATATTTTCCGTGTTAATCACGAATGAATGCTCTTGCCATTTTAGCAATTATTTTATTAAAATTCAACCGGACCCCCGTGTGACGGCACTTTCTGATGCTATTAGTCCGAAACTAAAGGTTGCAAGTACAAAAACACCTGATAATACTCAGCTGACAAAGATGGTGAACATTAAATGAGTCCATGCCACCACCTGCGGCTGTCAGAGATTCCGGTAGCTATGGGGAACGCCGGCGGCCTAAGGAGCGGTCCGCCGACTCGGTTTGAAGATTGACGCAGTACAAACCAGTACGATAAAATTAGGTATCGTCACATGGTAGGCGGGCGGAGCGAGTCAAAGCCCACGCCGCAGTCGCTATCGTTACGACGCTAAATCTTGTATACTGTTACTATCAAGGTGAGACGGGTACTTGCGGCCTGTCGGGAGGAGAATCACATTTGGATAAACAAGATCGACTAAATTTTAAATTAGGGGCTAAGCAGCAGGTTTCTAGCAATTTTAAATTTTATTTACTGCTCTCCATTCTGTGGATGGCCATGCAATGGATCGGCAGTAGCATGTACGCCCGTGACGTGAGTTGGGCCGAACGCGTCTTGAGCGATGGCAGTACCGCGATTGGCTGGAACGGCTTCTTCTCGTTTGCGGGGATGTTCTTCTTAGTGGCCAGCATGTTGCGGGTGGGGGTTCGCTTGACCATGATCGATTTGGATCGGGGCAAGATCGAAGCCAACAATCCCATCCAACGGAGTTTTGCGCTGTTCGACAAGGGGCAGTACTTCCTGGGCTGGATCTTCATCAGCATTCTCACGGGAATCTTCGTGGCTCTGTGGTCCCTATTGCTGGTGTTCCCAGGCATCATCAAGGCCTACGCCTATTCCCAGGCGTTCTACATTTACCGGGATGCGTATGACCGCGGTGAAAAAATGTCGGCGCTCCAGGCAATTACGGCGTCACGGAAATTAATGGATGGCAACAAAGCGTTCCTGTTTATCATGGACCTGAGTTTTATGCTCTGGTTCATCCTGGTTGCCATCACGTTCAACATTGCCGGACTGTTCGTGGATCCGTACTACGACCTCACGCGGGCCAAGTTCTACAACCAGCTGGTCGTGCGGCAACAAGACGTTCCCGGGGGCACGCACTTTACCACAACTGACCAGAATTCTGAAAATTAAGAATTGCTAAAGAAGGCATGTCGGAGCCAGGGACGCTTGGTTCTGGTTACGACAAGATAGATTCAGAGATACCAAGGCGTTTGGGCATTTTTCCCAAGCGCCTTTTTTCATGGCAAAGGTTCAGCCGCTCATCTAGTTAAAGCTGTTTGCACTTAATATTGGGGAAAAGCGCTTGTCAAATCGAGTGTACTAGGTATAATAGTACACACAGGACACGTAGCCAACCACCAAGGGGTGAACCAAACATGCAAATGAATGATTCCAGTCTGCCGTACTACGAGCAACTGGTTTGGCGGGTCAAGCAACAGATCGTCCAAGGCATTTTAAAGCCGGGCGACCGGTTGCCGTCGGTCCGCGATATGGCGCGACAAGAACAGCTGAACCCCAACACGGTCAGCAAGGCTTACAAGCAATTGGAAACGCAACAGGTCATCACCACCGTTCACGGTAAGGGCACGTACGTCCGCGAGTCCGCAACGGCGCCGGGCAATTCGGCCCAGGTGGTTGCCAGCAAGAAGCAACTGCTCACGTTACTCACGGAGATTCGCTATCTAGGCGTGCCGTTAGATGAGGTCGTGAGTTGGATCAAACAGGCATATGAGGGGGTAGAGCAGTGACCTTACAAGTAAACAAGTTAAGCAAGAAAATCGACAAGCGCCAAATCATTTCGGATATCACCTTTAACTGGGCGCCGGGTGAAATCATTGGGCTAGTCGGTCGTAACGGTGTCGGTAAGACCACGCTGTTTCGGACCATGGTCAACCATTACGTGGCGGATACTGGCCTGGTGACGGTCGATGATGACCCGATCCAACGGGTGCCCGCGCGGCAACACGATATTTTCTTTTTGGATACGCAATACAATTTTTTAAGCAATTATAGTTTGAAGGAACTGCCTGATTTTTACGGGGTGGTCTATCCGAATTTTGACCGACAACGCTACATGGACCTCCTGAAACACTTTGCGTTAAATGCCGGTGACCAGTACCGGCGGCTGTCTAAGGGGATGCGGGCGATAGTCAATGTTATTTTGGCAATGACCTCCAACGCGACGTACCTGATTTTGGACGAACCGTTTGATGGGCTTGACGTTATCGTGCGTGAAAATATTGCAACGATGGTTATTGATGAGGTGGCCGACCAACGCAAGGGCTTTTTGATCTCTTCGCATGACCTAAACGAGCTGGACGGCTTGAGCGACCGGGTCTTATTGCTCAAGGACAGTCAGCTTGCTCATGACTACAACCTGGAAGACATTCGGGCCACGGCTAAGAAAATTCAGTTGGTCTTGCCGGACAAGACGATTCCGGCGGTGCTCAAGGAACACAGTCACCTGATCCGCGTTTCCGGTCGGGTCCTGGTGGTGGTCATCACGAATTACACGGCAGACATCGACCAGCAGTTACGGGCTTTGCATCCGGTCTTACTGGAAGAATTACCGTTGACACTCGAAGACCTGTTCCGGGCGAATTTGGCGCACGACACAGGCTATCAATTACTCAAGTAGGGGGCAGAGACTTTGCAAAAACAAGTGACGAAATTAATCTGGCGGCGTCATCGCCGGATGTTTGTGCTGGCCGGGCTGCTCTCCATCCTGGTGGGCGTGGCGGATGACTTGATCACCTTGCATACACTGAGTCAAACGGAGGGACACTATGATCTGGTGAAGACCAGCATCAATCAGTGGCGTGTGTATGATGGGGGTAACTTTCCGGCATATTCCTTTTGGCTATTCATCGTAGCCTGGGTCTTAGGACTCCTGTTAATGAATCAGGACCTGACGGATAACTTTAATCAATTCTTATTTAGTAGCGGCTTTTCCCGCCAACGGGTCTATTGGACTAAGTTGTGGCAAGGCCTTCTCGCAATGTTCGTGATCGTCGTCTTGACGCTAGCCGTTCAGTATGGTATTTTTTGGGTCAGTCTCCCGGCCCGAATCGGGTTTCACCTGGCGTGGCCGGGACTGATCACCTCGTGGGTTTGTGGTTTGGCCAACTCCTTGGGGATGTTTGCGATTTGCTGGTTTGCGGCTCTGATTGTGGGACAGACTGGCGCTTTGGTCGTGACGCTCATTGGATTTACCCTATCACTGTCTGGCGTGGCCGCTATTTTTGAACGATTATACGACAAAAATGGCATCGGGTTAGGCCTACACGGCGGCCAATTGTCCTGGCTGACTGCTGGGGCTTGGGTCGTGGCGGCCCTGATCCTATTCATCTGGGGCGCGTACTTGTATCAGCGCTTGTCGCTGGAACACAACGGAGAGTATCTACTCTTCCCAGGTTTGCGCGTGCCGGTTTACATCGTATTCGTCCTGTATGTGACCCTCATCAACGGGTTCAACAATGCGGACGGTTACAGCACCATCATCAGCTTCTTGGTCTCAGCTGCCTTCGGGTATTTCTGGCTCTGGCGGCCTAGCATCATGGCCAAGTGGCACCGATGGCGATCACAACGTGAAGGCTAGAGAGTAAGTCGGCGTAGGGTTTGAACGAAACAATTGGTAGTCCACGGATTATCAAGGGGAGTGACCAGCAGCGTTGGGGAACGCGGCTGGTCAACGGTCCGGTGAAAGTAGCCGGACAACGAAAAAAATGGTGTTTCTGACTGGTTAGACAGTGGGAACACCATTTTTGTTTGGGTTGAAATTGATCAGGCTGGCCGCCTCCCGTCCGCCAAATATGAGCCGGAACGCGGTGGGCGGCGGGACGAGCCAAGGGGCGGTCTCGTCTCCTCGACTTTGAGCCGAAGACCGCGTCTCAAAATCGCCAGTTCCCTAACCGGCATAAACCGCGCCGCTAAGGGAACTCCCACGGCTGAGCTCATATTTGGCGGACTCCCGGCTACGGAGATGTTTCACTGCCAATCGGGTTAGTTCTTAGCAACAGGTGAGCTGTAGTCAAATCTGTTTCAATTCGGTGTCACTGACAAACGCTAACCTGTCGGAGTCAACCAGTATTCAGAGTTCCCAGCTGTGTCGGCTCCAGCTAGTTGACGTTTCTTATCAGAATTTCAAATCGGCCATGCTGTAAGCTGAGAATACTTTTAGCTAACGCCAACTTTCATTTCTAATTGCTTCTGGTCAGCACGGACCATCTCGTCAGCCATTTACCAATCAAGGTTAAGTCCGATGCAAATACCAGTCGTAGATGGCGTGCGCCGCGTCAGCGTGGAGGTAGCGCAACTCGATGGCCTGGTTGCGATTGCCGTGGCGGATATTGACCACCAGATGTGCCAGGTGCGTGCGTTTCATCCAAATGGACCGGGTCAGCTTCATTGATTGAATCTTGTTGGTCGGAATGTAGTACAGCTCCCGTTCCCAGAAATGGCCGGTCTGCAATGCCAATAATTTCGGCGACAGCAGGCGGCCCGCCGTGTTGCGAGCAGCAAAGCGGCCCTGAAGTGCGGCGATTGGCAAGAGAATCAAACTCATCCAGCCCCAGCTAGGCCACAGCCACCACAATAGGGCGATGGGCACCGCGACGACCAGCATCGTATTTCGCATTTGATACCAGCTGTGGGCAACGTGGAGGTCCGCCAGATCTGGCTGGTGGTCCGGCAACCATTGAATAAAGGGCTGCATGGTGCGGTAGACGATGTCGCTGGCAATCACGGGCATGACGACCAGGTCGTTGTCATCGTCATCACTAGCGGCCTTGGACGCAACCAGAATTTGAACCGTCTGGAGGTGTAGCCATTGGCGCAGGATGTTTTGCTTGATGCGGACGGCCTGGAGTCGGTCTAGTGGCGCAGTGACGGTGTTGCGCTGGAACAAGCCCTTGGCGGCGACCAATTGGTGACCGGACCGGGAGAGTTCAAAATGATAGTAGCGCGTCAAAGTCCATAAGAAGGCGCCCAGCCAGGCAATCAAGATGATGACGACAGCCCCAGCAATCAGCAGGGTCAGGGCCAAATGGCTGGCGTCAGAGACCAGGGCGTCGGTCATGTTGCGGGGAATCTTATTGTACAGGCCCAGTAGGACCAGCAAAAACGGAATGAAGATCAGGGACGTCAGACCAAATTTGACCAGGTCGCGGTAATTGATCTGATAATACGCGGCTGGGGCGACAGTATCGGCAATCGGCGATGGTTCAGCCGGTGGCGTGTCTGCGGTCGGTGCTGCCGTGACTGGCGTTGGGTCGGTCGTCGCTGTTTGACGATAGTGATTGATCTGTTGAGCAACGGTGATGGGTACCGCGGCCAGTCGAGCTTCCGGGGCACTGTCGGCGTGGCTGGCCGTTTCAATCAGGACCTCTTCTAACTTAAATGGCCGCAGGTAAAACCACTGCTTGCTTTGGACCGTTTGAATCCGCGTGTAGGGGATGTGCTCGTGGTGCCGGACGAAGACGCCAGAGTGGACCACCACCGCGTCAGGCGTGATAGCGTAGGTCAGCGTCAGCCATTTGGCACATGGCCAGATGAAGAAGGCCAAGATTAAAATGATTAGGATTCCCCAGAACCAGATTGACGTGTGGTCGTGATTGGTGAAGACCAGAATCAACAAGAACCAGTAGTCCTTGATCGACTTGGCAATGTGCTGGAGCAGTCCTAAGGGATGGGTGCGTCTAGGTTTGGTCATGGCGCGCCTCCTGTGCCAAGCGCATGATCTGTTCACGGAGACGCTCGGCTTCAAGGAGCTCGAGGCCTTCGATATCATGGCTAGTGGCCGCGGTGGCAATCGAGACCTTGGTCAGTTTTTGCCATTGCAGCAACGGCCCGGCGTTTAAGGTGACGTTTTGGACCCGGGCAATCGGGATAGCCACGCGCTTTTGGAAAATGAACCCGGACTGCATTTCCACGGCCAGGTCGGTGATGTGATAGCGAGTAAAGCGGTAGCGGTAGGGAATCAGGCCGGCCTCAATCAGGGGCTCGATGACGGTTAGAATCAAGGCAAAGACGGTGATCCAGATGGACCAGTCCCAGTAACGGTAGGTTAACCACAGTAGCCCGCTGATGACCAGCAGGGCAACGAGGCTACCGAGGGCGCTCAGGCCCCAGATACGTTTGATACGTGGGGGTAATTGGTGATTAGTTGATGACATAGAACTCCTCCCTTGTAGTAGTCTAAGTGTAGCAAGTCCACTCTACCTTGACAATAGGCGGTAGCAAACAGTTAGGAGTTGAACTAAAGCCGGCATAAACGGTTAGACCATTAAGACGAAAAAATGAAAATGGCTGGTGTCCCGGGAATGGGGGGCGTCAAACGTTTAACGTGGTGGGCGACGATCAAAATGAGGATTGACGCGCACTGATGGACCCCGTATAATAGCTAGAAACAACCAAATAGTCCTTTTAACTTAGTCCCGTGAGGCTAATAAAGGTCCGGTAGTCACTTAAATTTAATGTGTGCTAGCGGCCTGACTCCTTACGGGATCCGGCCGCTTTTTTCATGGGCCGGCGGTTGCAAAGAAAGCATTGGAGGAGTTTTTTCATGGCACAAATTTACGTAGCAAGTCCATTTTTCAGTCCCGAACAGGTCGACCGGGTCAAACGCCTGGAAGCCGCTTTAGAAGCCAATCCCACGGTCAAGGATTTCTATTCACCCCGGCTGCATCAAGACGCCGCCAATGAACAGTTTACCAAGCCTTGGGCCACGGAGATCTTCCATCGTGACATGGACCAAATCGCGGCCGCAGACGTCATCGTCACGGTCATTGATTTCGAGGCGAAGAACTTGGATTCGGGGACGGCGTACGAATTGGGCGTTGCCACGATGAGCAACAAGCCAATCTTGGCACTGCAGGAAAAGGACGAGGCGGTCAACCTGATGATCACCGAAAGCATGCACTGGTACACCAAGCACGTCGATGACTTCAAGACGTACGACTTCAACACCCTGGACAAGGGCGAGTTTGTCGGCGAAATCTTGTAGAAATTTGGGTTACCAGGTCTGCCTCCAGCTACCGGGGGTTCCGCCTGCTATGGGGAACGATTCCAGCCAAAGAGCGGGCTTTCATCTCGCTTCAAAGCCTCGCAAAATGCGCGAGTCTCTGAAGTCGTCCCACGCAGTAACCTGGCTAAGAACGCCAGCTAACTGCGTCGACACAGCTGGCTGCGCCCCTGGTAGCTTCCGGCGGGTTAGACAATTTTCAAGATTAGTGTGTGTCTACTGGAGCCAAGATATTGCTGTTTACTTATTGTGACACGCCAATGTAGCCGTGAGTTCGCTAACTATGAGACTGGAACGCTGTGGGCAGACGGGTCGAGCCGTAGAGCGGTCTCGACACCTCGCTTTGAGCCGAAGGACGCGTCTCAAAGACGCCAGCTCCCTAACCGGTAAAGAGCACCGCTAAGGGAACTCCCACGGCTGAGCTCATAGTTGACGGACTTTCGGCTACGGTAGTGCTGGTCAACAATCGTTGCTTCACTGCAATTAGCGGTGTAGCAGGGTGATGACCGTTTGAATAAGTACTATCAGACTGCCGGAGGAGGCCAGGGATGGAGCTGGCTGTGTCGACGGTGTTGGCTGAGGTTCTTTCTCAGCCTACAGCGTGGGGCGACTTGGGAGACTGGCGGGCTTTGACAGGCTTCCAAGCGAACCGGAAGCCCGCCTTTCAGGCTGCAGGTGGTCCCCATAGCAGGCGGAATCCCTGGCAGCCGGAGGCAACTGGTAAAGAAAACAAAGTGAATAAAAGAAAGGTGAGGAACCGTGGCACAAGAGGTTAAAACAGCCGCAACAACGCAGACGCCGAAGACATTTGGGCGTGTTGAATCTATCCCCATGGCACATCGGCGGATGTCCAACTGGGATTTATTTGCGACTTGGATTGGCGCTAACGCCAATAACGGAACGTGGTACATCGGTGGGGTCATCGCGGCCTGTGGCTTTGTCACAGCGTCGACGACCTTGGTGATTGTCGGCCTGATTTCCTATGCATTGCTGGCGGTGGCTAGTTACATGGGGTATCGCACCGGCGTACCAGCCATGGCGCTCACTCGCGCTTCATTTGGCTTACGAGGGAGCTTCATTCCTTCCGCGATTAATGTGATTCAATTTATTGGTTGGGCGGCCGTCAATACGTTTATTGCCGCCACGTCGATCAGCTACATCTTTGGCGAACTGTTTGGTTGGCCGTTATATGGCAAGCCGGGCGGGACGTTTGGTCTGATCGTCGGCATTTTGATTATGAGTGTCCTGCATTTATTGAGTATCTCGCTAGGAGAAAAATCCGTTCGTTTAATTGAACGGATTGGCATTATCTTAGTGGTCATTTTCGTGCTTTGGGAATCGGTCGTGGTCTTCCAAACGGTCTCCTTCCACGACATCATCGCCTGGCATGCGCCCGCTAACTTGCGGATGTCTTCCGGTGTAGCAGCTGACACGCTGGCCGCGTTCAACTTAGCCTGGGTCACCGCGGCGTCGGACTTCAGTCGGTTCACGGCCAAAAAGTCGGCCGCAACCACCGCGTCATTTCTCGGCGCTAACTTCGGGCTGTTCTGGTTCGCCTTTATCGGCCTGTTTGCTACGATTGGTACGGCGGTTTCGCTGAACCATTTCGACCCGAATAACTCGGACCCCAGCACGGTCGCCGCTAAATTGGGGCTGGGCGTGATTGCCTTACTGGTGATCGTTCTGACCAGCACCACGGCCAACGCAGTCAACTTGATGTCGGCGGGCTCGGCGCTGACGAATTTGACCCACCGCTTGTCACTCAACGTCAGCCTGTGGATCGTCACGATTGCGGCGACGTTGGTGACGTTCATTCCCGTCTACCTGGCCAGTTTCCTGGATGTCTTTGAAACGTTCCTGGACGGTATTGGGATGTTCTTGGGGCCGGAAATTGCGGTTTTCCTGGTCGATTACTTCTTCCTCAAGGGCAAGCAATATCGGTTGGCGGAATTGACCAAGGTACGTGGCGCTTACTGGTACAGTCATGGCGTCAACTGGGTGGCCGTAGCCAGCTGGGTGCTCGGCGTAGTCACGTATTGGGGCCTGAAGCAGGTCACGGTGGTCGCCACTACGATTGGCGCCACCTTCATTGCCATGGCGATTACCGCTGTTATTTACTGGGTGGGCATGCGGATCACGCGCAATGCCGCAGTGCCCGCTACCAAATAAGTTGACCAGATGGGCAGTTGGTTGGTGGTGAAAGGCCAATTGCACTCATAAAAGCCAAAATTAAAAGCTCTCCCGTCAGTCCTTTGCTGGCGAGGGAGCTTTTGGTCTACAATGGCTGGCGTGGGCAACTGGCTTTCGCAATTGAACAGTTTTTTTCAGAAAAAACGTTACTTTTCGCAAAGTCGTTCGTTACATAGGTGTTAGGGGAGGAGGTCAGCATGCGACTACAGCAATACGAAAGCTTGATCGCGCAACTCGCGGGGGAGCTCCAGCGTTATTTGGTGAGCCGAGGAGCACAGCCGGAAGTGGCTGAAGATATTGTCCAAGATGTTTTCGTGAAACTATTGGAAATGGAATTGATTTTACCGCCGGATAAATTGCGTCCCTACATGTACCGAGTGGCGTGGTCGACTTATCTGGACCATTACCGGCGGGTCCAACGTTATCAAGATTTAGTGCGCAAATACTTAACCCCTCAGCTGAAGGAACCGCCCGTAGCGACGCCACCAGATATTACCCAGGCGCTAACCCGGTTATCGGCTAAGAATCGGCAGTTGTTGATCTTACGCTATGATCAGGCATTGTCGATCGAGCAGATTTCAGAAAAGTTGCGCATTAAGCCGGCAGCCGTCAAGATGCGGCTGTACCGATTACGTAAGAAGTTAAAGCACATTTTGAGGAGTGAAGCACATGAATGAAGCGCAGAAATTTCGTCGACTGGCCCTACGTGTCAAAGTTGTCCGGTGGCTGGTAACGGTGGTCATTGTCATCGTGGTTGTTTTGGTAGGGGCCATTGGCGGTTACGGGTGGACCCAACATCAGGCGGCTAAGGAATCTGATGAATTGACACAATATATGAGCGGCCTCTCGACCGTGATGTCACCCAATATTGAGACCAGTGATCAGTACTTGGCCGACACCAATTTCATGGGCGGTAAGGTCACCAGTCACCGCTATAAGGACATTGAAGGCTATCGCGAATCGTGGTCGCCACTAGTGGAACCTTACTCGTGGAGCTGGTTGGGGACGCAATCGGCGACCATGACTCTGAACGCTACTGACACCACGGACACGGGGGCTTATGATCGACTCACTCAACACAAGGTACCGTTGTTTTACAATCCACGGGTCAAACACCCGGACGTCAGGCGAGTAACGGATGTGACGAAGGTAGCGGCGACTAAGGGCGCGGTGGCCGAAGTGGCGTTGACGTTTAAACATCCACTGACCTATGCTCAGATTCAACGGCGGCTGCCCCGTAAGCTCCACGCTGTCTGGTACTGGATCGGTACGGGGGCTAAGGCGGATCCAACCATGATGGACAACACCTTTATGGGCGTTCAGGCCAACTCCAAAGGACACCTGCAACAAGGCAAATACACCCATCCGTATCGCGACTTTCGCCAAGCGGCAAAGCAATTGCAAAAAATGACATGGGACGCGCAATACGATGGCTTCAGCCCTGCCAAGTACTTGAAAAGTTACGTGACCCGCTACCCGACACAGAAAACCGCGAAGTTTGCGGGCGTTATCGTCACTGGTAACAGTGAGAACTTTCAGCCGCTGACGCAGGCCGATTGGCTCTATGCCAGTTCTGCCGGCTTCTTCCAGGCACGTACCGCGATTAAATGAGATTAGCAGCTGCTGCCAAATGTGGTCTGGAATGCTGTAGACGGATGAGACAAGCGGAACAGATGGTAACGCCTTGCTTTGAGCCGAAGACCGCGTCTCGAAGACGCCAGCTTCCAAGCAGGTCACTTGAAAACTCCCACGGCTGAGTCTAAATTCAGCTCACTCTCGGCTACGTGGTAGGTTACCCACTAGTGTGGATGAGCGTTGCCAGTCCAGCGACTTTCCTGCTAACTTTGTGGGTAATCTCTGACAGCCGCAGGTGGCGGGGTGGACTAATTTAGTGTTCACAATCCTTGTCAGTTGAGTATTATCAGGTATTTTTGTACTTGCAACCTTTACCTGTTAAGCAAACTTCCACGACTGAGCCCATATTTGGTAAACTCTCAATCACGACATTATTCATTGTTAAGCTTGGTGTTGGGTCTTTCGCACTTTACAATGAAGCGAGGGATTACGACTCATTATGTGAAAAAATACTAGCAGACTGCCGGAGGAGGCCAGGGGTGTAGCCAGCTGTGTCGACGGTGTTGGCTGAGGTTCTTTCTCAGCCTATAGCGTGGGGCGACTTGGGAGACTGGCGGCCTTTGCCAGGCTTCCAAGCGAGGTGGAAGCCCATGCTTGGGCTGGAGCCGTCCCCCATAGCAGGCGGAACCCCTGGCAGCCGTAGGCAACTGGTTTATACAATCTAAAAAGCTTCCCAACATCTCACTGAGAGATGGCGGGAAGCTTTTGGTGTTACTTGAGCCAGTTGCGGATGGACGGCCAGCTTTCGTGGTTGACAATAAGCCGGGGCGTCTCGTTGAGATTTGTCTCAGCGGTTACGATTCCCGAATCCAACGTTGCGACCCAGTCCAAGTCTTGTTGGGCCAGGAAGTTGTTGATCTGGGCATTGCCACCGCCGTAGGGATAGGCGAAGGACGTGGCGGTAACGCCGGTGTGATCCTTTAATTCCTGCGCGGATTTGGCAAAGTCACGTTGGAATTTGCCGTAATAGTGTGGTTGCAGGAAAACCGGTTGCATTTTTGCTGTTAAATGGTGCAAGTTGTGGGTGTGTAGTCCCAGGGTCATCAGGTGACCAGCCTCATCTTGGGCGGCCTTGATTTCCCGCCACGTAGCCATTTGGCTTCCTTCACGGTACATCCCAGTGTTACCGGTAATGATGAAGGTCGTGAAGGGGAAGTTGTAGTGGCGCATCACGGGGATGGCGTTGTCGATGACGCTACGGTCGATATCGTCAAAGGTGAGAACCACGTATTTCCCCTTGATTGGCCGGTGGGACTGTACCATCCGAGCCATGGTCGTGGCCGAGATGACGTTGACGTGATGTTTCTTTAGATAGGCCATTTGGGCCGCAAACTCGTCAGCCGGCACGTTGAATTCGTGGAGCTGGGAGTTGTTCGAAAGGGTCTGCGCGATTTGCGTGGACGCAGAATGCTTGAGCACCCGGTGGTAACAGAAGACCATGATGCCGTTCTTCATTTTCCGATAACGGGCGGGCAGGGCGTAGCTTTCTTCGGTCTGATGTTGCTTGGTGGCCTGATGTTGGTAGGTCCAGCCGAGACTGAAGACCAACGTTAAGACCAGTACCAGCAACAAGCCTTGGCGCGTGTGACGCTTCATGCGTGATCCTCCTTTGTCAGTCGGGTCCAGCGCCAGCCGCAGTAGACCGGCACAATCAACAACAGCACACCAATCAACAACAAGATGGCGTTATTGGCGTGAGGCTGCAAATTCAGTAGCAAGTACAGACTGACCAGGCCATCACTGTACCACCCCAGACTGAAACTGATGTTGGCAAAGACGACCAGGGCGATGAACAGCCACAGGGCAATCAAAACGACGGCCCGTAAGATACGGCTAGTTCGGCTAGTTTGATGACGCACGATTGGATCAAAATTTGGATTCTTCACGGTTATAACCCCCGATCTGGACTCCGCCAAGTCCCTTTACGTTGCGGACTAACGAAGTAAGAAGCGATAGCGGACAAGCAGCTGACCAAGTTGACCATCCAGTAGTACAGGACGTAAACCGGGACCAACAGTAATTCTGGTCCCGCCAGTCTGGCTGTCATTTGCGAGGACACGAAGCCCACCGTAAACTGAATGGCGCTGAGGCACAACAGGATGACCAAGAGGTTGCCGTCTAAGGACAAGCCGTGCAGGTACCACAACTTGATCGTGTACGCCAGAATGCTGAGCGCCGTGGAAATGGCCCAGAGGTTACTGATGACCGTTTCCAGCAGTAAGAAACGTTGGCCCCACGGATTGCGATAAAAGCCGCGCCAGTTGGTGACTAAGACTTCCAGACCGCCGCGTGACCAACGTTGACGTTGCTTGATCAGGCCACGCAGGCGTTCGGGAACCAGAATCCAGCAAATGGCCCGGGGTTCGTAGGCGACGCGCCAATGATGCCGGTACATGCGCCAGGTGATGTCGATATCTTCGGTCATCACGGCGGGATTCCACCCACCGACCTGTTCCAAGGCTTCACGGCGAAAGGCCACGATGACGCCGGAAACAGTCGTGATGGAACCCGTCAAATAGGCTTGGGCCTTCTTGATCAGGTCGATTACGCCAATGTATTCCAGCAGTTGGAGTCGACCCAACAGGTTGGAACGGTTGCGGACGACGGGTTTCCCCGTGACGGCGCCGAAGTCCGGTTGAGACGTCAAGGTCGTGACCAATTGGGTGACCGCATCGGGTGCCAACAAACTATCGGCGTCGATGCCGACAATGTAGTCGCCCTTGGCGGCTTTGAGCCCCTGATTCAACGCGTTGGCCTTCCCCTGGTTTGTCGGTAACGCCACGATGGTCATCGAAATAGTGGACCAGGTGGCTTGCAAGTGTTTCATGATGGCCAGCGTATCATCCGTACTGCAGTCATCGATTAGGACCAGCTCATATCGTTCATACTTTAAACTGGCTAAAGACCGGACTGCCGCCTCAAGCGTGTCCGCCTCATTGTGGGCAGGGACCAAGATCGACACAAATGGTTGTGTCTGCGCATCAAGGAGGGTCCGCGGTTGTCGGCGCCGATAGAGACTCGAAAACAGACAGCCCGTGATCCAAATGATGGACACAAAAATTGGATACCCGACCACAAAGGCGGTATTGAGATTGTTAAACCACATAACTTTGTATTCTCCCCCAGAATTTCCTTAACATTATTAATTAGCGGCTATCAGCATACCACAGCCGGGCAAAGAATGGAAAGCCTAAAATGAAAAATGACGAAATCGTAATCTTTAATAATATTATTAATGAAAGCATCATTTACTTGAGCGGCCTGTAGCGCTGGTTGCCAGTGGCCGTGGTAAAATATAGTAGAAAGTAAAACTGAAAGGGTGATCGAAATGATGCAACAGATGCCAATCCTACCCTTGGTCCAACGGCTAACGGAAGGCGAAAGTGTGACGTTGTCGACGGATAAGGGTGAAGACGTTCGGGTATCGCCAGAGGTCGTTGACGGCCAATTAACGGGCAACTTTGTCAGCACCACTCTACCGGGCGTTCGCTACGACGATCCCCGGATTATCTTGAAGGAAACACTAGCAAAATTTGATGAGCAGGGTGTCACCATTACCAGTATTGATTAGTTGATTCCCCCTGATTGCCCCTGAACCGGCGACAACCGCCATGGCTCGGGGGCTTTCGGTATACTCAGGGGATGGCAGGGGGAGAGAGCAGTGAAAATTGATTTTGCGATGCTAACGGACAAGGACCTCTTGAAGATCCAGCTGTTAACGTACATTCGTGATCAGGCCGGGGAATTTAGCCTCACGGATTTCGCAACCATGGCGGACGTGAGCTATTCACGGGCCTATCACGTCTTATTGAATTTACGCAGTGATCTGTTGGCACTCGACCAGCAGACCGTTTTAACGAAAGACTTATTGACGACGCGCGTGTCGATGGACGACTACCGCCACTGGCTGTATCGGCAGAGCGTGCCGTACTTGGCCATGTGGGCGACGTTGACGGGGGACTATCGGCAAACCAGCGAGTTCTGTGCGGACCATGACATTAGCTTGTCGACCTTTAACCGGCGGATGCGGCCGATGAAACGCGAACTGGCACAGTACAATTTACAGCTGTCGGCAAGTCCGTTGGCGCTGGTGGGCAACGAAACCTTGATTCAGTTGCTCTACTTCATGTTGTTCACCACTACGCTAACGCCGGTGACGGAATTACCCGCGGTACCTGACCAGTTGCAGGCCTTACACCGGCAATTGCTGCAGACTTACACGCAGTCTGGCTTGTATCAAGATGCGGTGAGCCTCCAGCAACGCCGTGACGTGATGATCACGTTGGCGCTGTTGCGGTTGGCACAGGGACACCGCTACCCAGTGTTGCGACTGCCATTGGCCCATTTGACGGACTTACGAGAGCTCGCAGGGCAATTTCAAACGTGCCTGGGCGACTCCCCGCAGCAGGCCCTGACGGAATTGGCGACACTGGATTATTTACTGACCAGTTCGCCGTACTTTGTGCGGGCCTTGCAGCCCAAGGCGATGGCGCGGCTGTACCGCGGCTTACGACACCGCAATGGGCGCTACCAGTTGGCCCCTGGTGTGGCTGAATTGGCCGACTTTGCGCAGGGGGATGACTGGTTTGCCAACTGGTTATTTTCCCTATGTCAATTCATGTTGTTATTCAGGGTCGATCCGCTTTTACGTCCAGAAATTACGGCGTTGTACCAGCCGACGCCGTCCTCGTCAGCGGCAGCGTTAGTGATGGCCGAAAATATGGGCCTGCTCTATCCGCAACAGGTCGGCAAGATGGACCTGCGGATGGTGCAGAAATACCTGAGCAAATACACGAACGGTCTGACACTGACCGCGGCCAAAGTCGAGATTCTGGTGACCTACGACATGATTGGAGTCACCACGGATATCTTCAACCGGCTGCTGAGTGGCGTCGTGCATTTGAGTCTATTGACGGACCAAACGACGATCGACCCGCAGCATCGCGATAACTACATCGTGGTGTATGGCGTCGATCCACGGGCGGAAGCCTATGCCCGGCGCGAAAAGCTCGAGGCCTTTCATTGGGTCAAGGAGTTGCCATACGGCGAGAACCTGGACCGACTGATTCGGAAGCTGCGGCACCACGAGTTGTCGTTGTTCGCCCTAGACTTCAACAATCACAGCCATCCAGAGGAGACAGACTAGGCGACGTGGTGCTGGTCCGCTAAAATTAGCGAAACCAGGAGCCTACGTCAGCCAGGGTTCCGCCTGCTCTGGGGAACACCTCCAGCCTGAGGAGCGGTCTTCCGGTTCGCTTGAAAGCCTGGCAAAACCGGCCAGTCTTTCAAGGCGTCCCACGCTGTAGGCTGAGAAAAGACCTCAGCCAACACCGTCGACACAGCTGGCTACACCCTGGCTGCCTCCGGCAAGTTGGTATCTATCAGCAACGCCGTATTAGTTAGGAACCAGTTGATAGGTTAATTGTTTCCGAGGGGTTAAGCCAATTATTGTTGGCAAGCACTTTTGACAGACGGTAGGCGGCCAGCCGCCACTACGAAACTGTAAACGACTAATCTTAACGCCATGAGGTGCTAGTCAATTTGCACTTTTCAACCTTTGGTGTGTGGCCTATTAGATAATTAAGTTAAGCGGTATTAGCGAGTCGGGGGCGTTTCCCTGGACTCGTTTTCGTGTCGCTGGGGAAGATAGCTGGGCCAGCTGATATTTTGGCCAAAACGGGTGGCAAGTGCGGTAGAATAAGAATTAATGAACAACGGGAGGTGGCGTTATGACGCCAGCAGCATTTAGTACCGGGCGTGTACAGGTGAATAAAACGATCGCAGAATTGCGACGGATGGGCAAGGCGGCCCGGACTCAGGTGCCTTTCGAGGCGCTGGGGAGTTACACCCCAACGAATCGGGACAGCAATCAGATGATGGACCGGATTCGGCAGTTGTTGATTCCAGAGCTGTTGCCAGAACGGACGCAACGGATGGGGGCGTCGGCCTTTGCCTTTTTCCGGGGAACAGCAGAACTGATGGAAGCCGATTTGAGTGCCCAGCCGGATTCGACGATTGCCACGTTTATTTGTGGCGACGCACACATTGGGAATTTTGGCTTTTATGCATCGCCAGAACGGCGGCTGTTATTTGACCTCAACGATTTTGACGAAGCGGGCATCAATCCCTGGGAATGGGACTTGAAACGGCTGATGGTCAGCGTGTTACTGGCGGCTCAGGCCAACGACTTCAAGGAAAAGAAGATCAAACAACTCCTGCCACTGGTGGCGGCGACGTATCGCAAGAGTATCAAGCGCATGTTTGAGCAGACCACGCTCAACCGCTTTTACCCGATGAACGAAGTCGAGAAGTTAGTCAAGGCCAGCGCGTTGGATGAGGATAGCTCTAAGCTGTTGACGTCCATTGTGGGGCGGGCCAATAAGCGGGATTCGGAGCAGGTCGTGCGGAAGTTCACGACGCTCGATGTGCGCGGCAACCTGTGTTTCCGGGAAAATGCGCCGCGGACGACGCACGTGGATGACGATGTCACCAGCCACATCGCGGCCTACTTTGCGGCTTATCGGCAAACCCTGCGGCCCGACGTGAACCTGTTGCTGTCGCAGTATCACATCACGGATGTCGTCCGGCACAGCGTGGGCGTCGGTAGCTTTGGCTCGCGCTGCTACCTGGTGTTGTTGACCAGTATCGACGGCTCACATCTGGTCTTGCAGGTCAAGGAAGCCTTGCCGACTCGGCGTCAGGGTAGTCAACAGGCCACACACATCACGGTCGCCCTGGAAAAGACGGAAGGCCAACGTATTGTTGACTGTCAGAAAATTTTGCAGTCGGCCTCGGACCCGTTTCTGGGTTATTTTGCCGGCGCTGAACAGAGCTTTTACGTCCGCCAGTTCCGTGATATGAAGGAATCCATCGACTTGACGCAGTTGGACTGGGACCAATTTCAAACGTACGCCAACACCTGCGCCTGGACGCTGGCCATCGCCCATTGTCAAAGTCCAACGGCGGCCATGATTCGGGGCTACCTCGGCAATGGCAAACAGTTCGATGACGCCATGGCGGCTTTCGCTTGGGCGTATGCGGACCAGGTCCAACACGATTATCAGTCATTTGTTGATTACCGTCTATCTTAGCGGTGTGCCACAGAAATGTGGTTCGTGGTACAATGTAAGCGGATACATTTTGATGGGAGTGAGGACCGGATGCCAGAGCAGGAACAGTTACAGAAGTTGACCCAGATCTATACGTTGGTGACGCAGTGCTACAATCAGCCTTTGCCGGAGCTGGCCATTAATTTGCCGCAATGCCAGTTGATGAGCTACGTCGCGGCGGAGCAAATGACGGTCGCGCAGGTGGCCCACAAGCTGAACTTTTCCGCAACGCGCACGTCCAATCTCGTCGTCGACCTCTGTAAGCGCGGGTACCTCAAGCAGCAGGTGGCTGACCACGACAGACGCCGCCGCTATTTGGGGTTAACGCAGGTGGGGACTGAAAAAATGGCGTTGATCCAGCAGCAGCTACCAACGATTTTGCAAGAAACGCTGCGCACGTTGCGGGATGAGAGCTAAGTGTACATAGACGATGCCAAACGCGAGCGAAAAGCAGTATGCTGCTAACCAGTTTGGACATAGCATAAAAGCGAGTCTGGGAGATGTTCTCCAAGGCTCGCTTTTTTTCTACCATTAGTCAAGTACTAATCCCGGTTTAATCCCGTTTCTTTTATGTGTCATTGGGGCTATCGGGTAAGA
>NZ_JAMXAZ010000010.1:0-97363 GCF_024718525.1 Levilactobacillus yiduensis | reverse complement strand
AAAACGTAAAATTCCCATCAAGCACTTGAATCATGTGTTTGATGGGGATTTTGGAGTTTCTGGTGAATAATTCAGGTTATAGAAGATATGTTAAGAAGTAATGCAATCAGTGTCAGTTTTCTTACTGTAGTCAGCCTCATATGTCAATCTCCTATCGACTTATTGTCGTCTTAGATATACCATCTTGTTAACATGTTGGACTTTAATTTTGCGGATACGATGTCTAGATTTCTTATTTTTATAATAGGTGTATGTCCATCCCTGAATCGACTATGTATTTCTTTGACCATAATGTATCACTCCAGATTTAGGACGTTGTTACATTGCTATTACAGATATTATTCACATAAAAGTCACAATAAAACAATGAGTTTTTCTTATTTTCACATAATAGCTGTTTGATGATATGTTGTCTATTGACTATCACAACAAGAACTAATGTTGGAATTGTGGTCATTAAATAGATATATCGTTTCGATTTTTTTCTAATTATTTAATGGCCAAATTGTAAGTACAATAACGGAATTTACCGTTTTGACTGTGGATCTAATTTTAAAAATTAAAATACACGTCATGGTGAGATTGTAATTATGGTTTATGCAGAAAAAGGATACAAGTGCATATGGTTGGATTGACTTATTTAAAATTTCACAAATTCTGTTAAGCTTTTTCAAGAGTTGTTACTGGGCTTTATTACAAATATCGTGAAATTCTCGCTTCAAAATATGATGAATCACCCCTTAAATATGACTACTCAAACGGTCCACTTGAAGGTATGAATGACAAACCCAAGGTTTTAAAACAGGTTTAAATGCCTCGTTAACATCAGATCACGGACACATCTTATGTTAAATGTTAAATGCACAAGAAAGCGCCTGGCCACAGGTGCGGCTAGGCGCAAATCATAATTGACTACCAACAACAGTTGACAAAGAGCCGTTAGCTAACAGTCAGTCGTGTCATTATTTCGTTTGAAAGGCGTGAATTCCTTGAACCAAGCGGTCTAACCCGTCCTGCAGGCGTTCGGTTGGGCAGGCCACGTTGATGCGGACGAAGTCGTGACCGTCGCCGCCGTAAACTGCCCCGGCCGTGATGAAGAGGCCAGTCTGTTCACGGATAAAGTCACAGAGAGCCTGGGTGTCAGCGGTCACGGCACGGCAGTCGATCCATACCAAATAGGTGGCGTGACCAGTGATTACGTGGAGGTCCGGCAAGTTTTGCTGGATGAAAGTCGTCAGCGTTTGTTTATTGGCCGTGATGGTGGCGTTGAGCTCGTGGACCCAATCGGCACCCTGCGTGTAAGCGGCAATGCTGCCAGGAATAGCGAAGGCGTTGGGCTCCGCCAGCTCTTCACTGTTGATGCCCCGGTCGACGCTGTTGCGCAGATTTTCATTGGGGATGATCAGCGTTGCGGCGTGCAGTGCGGCCACGTTAAAGGTCTTGCTGGGCGACACGGCGGTGATGCTGTTGTTGGCCGCGGTGTCACTGACTGAGGCGAAGGGCGTGTAGCCGTGACCGGCGTCGGTGATGTCACCGTGGATTTCGTCGGAGAAGACCGTCACGTGATTGGCCGTAGCTAGGTCCGCCAGACGACTGAGTTCAGCGGGTTGCCAAACCTTGCCCACTGGGTTGTGCGGGTTGCAGAGAATCATCATGGTGGTCAGCGGGTTGGCCAATTTGGCAGCCAAGTCGTCCCAGTCCACGTGGTAGTTACCGTCCGCAAACTGTAAGTCGTTGCTCAAGACGTGCCGGCCGTTATTCACGATGGAATTATAGAAAATATTGTAGACGGGCGCTTGGACCAAGACGTTGTCGCCAACGTGACTGACACGCCGGACCGCGGAAGAAATTGCCGGTACGACGCCGGTGACAAAACGCATCCAGTCGGTGTTGGGCGCCCAGTTGTGTTCGGTCGCGTACCAGTGTTGGACGGCCTCAAAGTAGGCGTTCGGCACTTCTTCATAGCCAAAGATGCCGGTGTCGGCCTTACGTTTGATGGCGTCCACGATAGCGGGAGCCGTGCGGAAATCCATGTCAGCCACCCACATCGGTAGCTCGTTATCTTTCACGTCCCACTTCACGGAGTTGGTGTGACGGCGGTCAATCATTTCTGAAAAGTCATAACTCATTGTTGTAGGGCCTCCTTGGTCGTGGTGATCGTTGTTCGTTTCGCGTCGATGGCCGGGTCGTCGAAAATAATCTGACCGATGGCTGGCGCAGTGATCTTGCCGTTGACGGGGTTCTTCACGCTGTCGATGGCCGTGTTGATGGTGGCATCGATGTCCGTACAGTATTCAAAGGACAGGTCGGTGTTGATCAACGAACAGTTCTTCATGGTCAGGTGATCGACGTAACACAGGCCTTGATCACTTTCCAACCAACAGTTGACGAAGGTAATGTTCTTGGTGTTCCAAGCCAGGTATTCACCAATGATGGTGGAGTCGTAGATGGTCACGTTGTCGCAATTCCAAAAGGCATCGTGGGTGATGAACGTGGAGTTATGGACTTCAACGTTCTTACTGCCGTCAAAGGCGTAGTTGCCCGAGATCTTTAAATTGTTGGCAACGACGTTTTCACTGTTCATGCCAAAGTAATCGCCGGTCGCGGTAACGTTGTCGAGTTGCACGTCCTGGCACCACCACAGCGTTTCGCCGGCATTGGCAAAGGTCACGTCGTCGAGTTTGAGGTGACTGGCGTGGCGGAACGTCTTGGTCGCACGAATCAGACTGTGGGTCATCGTCATGTCATCGGTGTACCAAACGCCAGCGTGAGCGTCCGGTTGCCAGGTGGTGTGATTCAGCGTGGCGTGGTGCGTGTACCACAGCGGGTATTTCCACTTGAAAATGGTGTGGTCAATGGCCACGTTTTGGCTGTGCTTCAACGGGGATTCCCCGTCAACGAAGGTACTGTTGGTAATGTGTAAGTCGTGCCCCTGAAAGAGGGCCCGTTCGCCAGTTAAGGTTTGTTGGTTAATTTCTTGTGTCACGATATAATGTCTCCTTTTGGACCGATGAGGGAATAGAATTCAGGGCGTCAGGCCCTATAGTGATTATTCTAGACCCTTCGAGTGACCTGAAGGCAAGCGATTTTGTTAAAAACTGAGGGGTAAGGCTGGAATTTGACTAAAAACATTGTTGTGTGTTGCTACGTGGTACGAGCTGTCCGCCTCCCGTCCGCCAAATATGGGTCGGAACGCGGTGGGCGGACGGGTCGAGCCTTTGAGCCGAAGGTCGCGTCTCAAAGACGCCAGTTGCCTAACCGGCATGACCCGCGCCGCTAAGGCAACTCCCACGGCTGAACCCATATTTGGCGGACTCCGGCTACAAGGTGATAACGAATCGACAACTAGTTTAGCCCGTAGTGCCGGTCTTTTTTCATTGGCTTGGGGTTAACACACAGTCATTGAAAAGTACCCTCCCGCCGGAGTCAGCCAGTAGTGCAGCCAGCTGTGTCGGCCCAGTTAGCTGGCGTTTTTTGCCAGGTTACTGGGCGGGACGACTTGAGAGACTGGCGGTTTTTGCCAGACTTTCAAGCGAACCGGAAGACCGCTCCTCAGGCTGGAGGTGTTCCCCAGAGCAGGCGGAACTGCTGGCTGGCGGAGGCATTCTGGTTTCACTAATTTAATGGTTAGAATGCTAACTGGTCGGAATTTAATGGTTTAATCAGTCTTTTAGACTCAGTTAAAAAACTAAATTCGCCGCCGGTACCAGTAGAAACGGTCGATGACCAGTAAGCCACTGAGCCACATGGCCCCGAACAAGAGCCAGAACTTGCCGTTAGACAGGACCGGCGCGATACTGCGCTGGGTGATCTCGAAGCTCAGGTATTGGTGGGGATGCTGTTGGATGGCTTGCGGCAACAGCGGGTAGGTGGCCGGCGCCGTCTGGAGGGCCACGGAACGTTTTCCGCGGTTAGTCACGGTCAGGTGATACGTGCCGGCGGGTTGGAGCGGAATCGTGCGTGCCAGTTGCGTGGTCCGTCCACGTGATTGCCAGACCGTTTTCCCCTGAGCGTTGGTGAGGGTGAGCTGGCCGGTGATGCGGGTGCCCTCACCAACCGTGACCTGGTCAAAAGGCAATGGTGCTGTGAACGGTTGGGTCAAGTTGTGGCCGGTGGCGAGATGCAGCCGGTGATCTTGATAGTAGTGGCCTTCATTTTGACTGACCACGCTAACGGGTTCGCTGTTGGAGTGGACCATCAGATTGGTGTTTTGCCAGGCCGCCAGTCCAAGGATTCCGGTAAAGGCGACGGCCATGCCGATGGGCAGCCAACTGGAACGTTCCGAGTAGCGCAGAATGTTCAGTGGTTGGCGGTAACCGGCGGCTGTGCCCGCAATCAATAGAAAGAAAATGGGCAGGGCGTAGCGTTCTTCCGTTTCCCAGAAGATGACGTGAAAGCAGGTCAGCCCAATGAAAAACAGGCCGCCCAGCAGATAAGCCGACTTTAAGTGATGGCGGCGGATCTGTTGGACTCCCCACCCCAGGTTAACCAGGAGCAAGGCCAGATAGCTCAGCTGACACCAAATGGCGAGGAACCAATCGCTGGTGGCGCGGTGTTGCCGGTACCAGTTGGGCGCCCGGTCGTAGGCGTGATTGATTTGGAAACTGTCAAAGGTCCCGTTGGCCAAAAATAGCCGCGCCTTTCGGAACAGGTGCTTGGCAATGCCGCTGGGACCCATCGTGTGCAGGTAGGTCGTCAGGTCGTTTTTGGCTGCGGCTTGTTTCGCTGCCTTCGTCGGCTGTTCACGAATCTGGGCAACGTTGTCCAGGTGATATTGCCCATAGGTCGCGGGATTCCAGCTCATGGCGACCCAGCTCATGGCGGGCAGGGCCTGGTTAGGGTCCGTCGTATAGCCATTTGACTGCGCCGCTTTCCGGGCGACCCCACCGCCCACGACGAGCGTTGCCAATAAAACCAACGTCAAGAGGCTACGCGTGAAGCCGGGGTGGGGCGACTGGTTAGGCCGAATCCACAGCGTGATGACGGCCGCAATCAATAAGACGATGAAGTTGGCCTTGATCAGGTAAGCTGCCACCAACAGGATGCTGAGCACGATGCTGCGGAGGGTAATTTGTTCCCAAGTCGCGGCGCGTTGGAGGTGGCGGAAGGCCGCGATGGCCAGCAACGCCAGGGGCAACACGTACGTATCGCTATAGGTGTTGAGCGCGTAGGCGTAGAACGGGACTGCCGTCATGATGAGCACCATGAACAGATTGGCGCGTGCTGGATTGTGGCGCCGTAGTTGGTGCCAAATGGCCAATAACCCTAGGTCCAGCCAGGCAAATTGGACGACGTTGAGCCAAACACCGGAGTCGCTGCCTACCAGCCAACGTCCTAACTGCAGGATGCCACTGAGTAGCAAAGTAAAATTAACGTTATTCGGATAGGTATAAAAGTAGGCGTTCCAGTGATGACTGCCGTTGAGCAGATTTAACGCCTGCTGGTGAACGAAGTACAAGTCGGCGCGGGGGGCCGCCACCCAAGCGGTCGCGACCCACACCTGGATCAGTAGGAAAAGTCCCCACAGCCCCCAGCTCAACCAGCGGCTGGTGAGGGGCTTGATACGATGTAAAAAGCGAAATAACAGGCCGACGCCGCCAAGATACAGGGCGCTGGCCAGCAGTAATGCCAAAGGCTTCAGCCAGTCATGATCGACACGAATCGTCACTGGCCACAGCGCTAACCCAAAGGTCAGTAGTAACCCTAAGCTGATGATGCCGCCTAACGTGACGGTAATGATGTGTCGAATTTTCATGAATGGCCTCCTGATTTAAGCGCATGATGCGTGCGGTAAAGTGTAACAGCACCGGCATTTTGGACCTGCTGCTGAGCAAAACTAGGTGTGTAGGTGTCCGTCTGCACGATGAAGCGTGGCCGGTGCTTGACCTCGGTAAAGGTCCGGCCGACGTATTCGCCGATGATGCTGATGGCAATCAGTTGAAAGCCGCCGAGGAACCACAGCGAGGCCATGATGGAACTCCAGCCCGTGACCACGGTGCCCCGCAGGTGTTGGACTAAGATCCACAGTAACATGACCAACGCCCCCGTACAGATGACCAGTCCAGCATACAGGACCGCGCGAATTGGTGCAATGGAAAATGACAGAATCCCGTCCAGCGCAAACCGCATCATTTTACGCAAGGGATACTTGGAAACGCCGGCCTGACGCGGTTGGCGTTTGTAATACAGCTTGGTCGATGGAAATCCCAGTTGTGGGATGATGCCCCGAATAAAAGGTTTGCGTTCTTGGCAGGCCATCAACGCCGCCAACACGGGTTGAGTCAACAGGCGAAAGTCCGAGTGATTGGGAATCAGATCGACGCCGAGCTTGCCCATGACCCAGTAGAAGCCCTCGGCGGACGTACGCTTGAACCAGGAATCGGTCGAGCGGTCATTGCGGACGCCATAGACCACGTCACAACCGGCGTGGGCCTTGGCCACCATGTCCGGAATCAGGTTGGGGTCGTCTTGCAGGTCGGCGTCGATGGTAATGATCATATCAGAATGGGTACTGGCCGTCTGCATGCCGCCCATCAATGCGGCTTCCTGGCCGTAGTTGCGACTGAATTTAAGGCCCGTGAAGATGCGGTCCTCTTGCGTGTATTTGGTAATCAGTGCCCAGGTCTGGTCCTGACTGCCGTCGTCAACAAATAAAATTTTGCTGTCCGTGGCGATGGCGCCGTTGTGCATTAATTGCGTCATTAGATTCGCCAGAACCGGCGCCGTCGTTGGTAAAACGGGTGCTTCGTTGTTGCACGGGACCACAATGGTCAACCGTGGTGTGTGCGTGAATTTCATGATTATTCGTCTCCCCCAAAAAGCTAAGTGGTGAATCCCCCTACACTCAGCTATCATCATAAAGCTTTCTAGGGATTATGAAGAATGAAACGCCTAGAATTTAGGCATTTTTAAGGGCGATTAACTTTTGTGGGTAGGCAGTTAATTAGCGGATGATAAGTAAAACCGGTATAATACTTATTGTAAGCGATATCACAAAATATGGAGGCGTTTAATATTATGGGTAAATTAGATGGTAAAGTCGCAATCATCACGGGTGCCGCACAAGGCATGGGAGCCGCTCACGCCAAGCTGTTCGTTAGTGAGGGCGCAAAAGTCGTCATTACCGACGTCAAAGAGGCTGAAGGCAAGCAGTTGGCAGCGGATCTCGGTGACGCCGCTATTTTCATCAAACATGATGTGACCAGTGCAGCCGACTGGCAAACCGTCGTGGACCAAACCAAGGCCAAGTTCGGCCGCATCGACATCTTGGTCAACAACGCGGGGATTACGTTTGCCAAGAGACTCCAGGATATTAGCGAAGATGACTACATAAAGATCTTTAAGATCAACCAGCTCGGCACCTTCCTGGGGGTCAAGACCGTTGCCAAAGAGATGGTCGCCCAACATGCCGGATCAATCGTGAACATTTCATCACTGAACGGCCTCGTCGGTGGCGCCGTGGGGTACACCGACACCAAGTTTGCCGTGCGGGGGATGACCAAGGCCGCTGCCTTAGAACTGGCCCCATCTGGCGTGCGAGTCAACTCGGTTCACCCAGGTGTAATTGAAACGCCAATGATCTCGCAACCGGGGACGGAAGAGGCCGTTAAGCAATTCGCCAAGGCCATTCCGCTACGGCGCATTGCCAAGCCAGAAGAAGTCTCGAAGCTGGTCTTGTTCGTGGCGTCGGATGATGCCAGTTACGCAACCGGTTCCGAGTTCGTGGTCGATGGCGGGATGTCAGCGCAGTAATGCTTTAATTAGTGATATGAAAAGGGTCGTGCAAGACGTTATGGTTCTTGCACAACCCTTTTTGTGTACCAACGATTAGTGGCGGAAGTGACGGTTGCCCGTGAAAATCAACGCGACGCCGAGCTTGTCAGCCATGGCGATGGAATCCTTGTCACGAATGCTCCCGCCTGGTTCGGCGATGGCCGTGATGCCGTGTTCGGCTGCGTAGGCGACGCAATCATCCATGGGGAAGAAGGCGTCGGAGACCAGGACGCCCTGCGCGTAGTTGGGCTTGGTCTCTGCTTTGCCGACCGCAATCTTGACAGCGTCGATCCGGTTCATTTGCCCCGGGCCCACCCCAAGCGTTTGGTCCGCAGTGTTGATCAGAATCGCGTTACTCTTAACGAACTTGATGGCCTTCAAGCCAAAGCCGATGGCCGCCAGTTGGTCAGCGCTAGGCTGGGCGTGACTGACCACTTGGAAGCTAGCGGGGTCGTCGATCACATTGTCGCGTTCCTGGCGCAATAGACCGCCACGGACACTGACCAGTTCGTCGGCTTCCGGGTCCTTGGCCGTACTGAAATCGACCGTCAGGAGGCGAAGATTTTTCTTCTTGGCCAGCACGTCATAAGCGTCGTCGTCAAAGGCGGGGGCGATGATGATCTCTAAGAAGAGCTTGTGCATCTTAGTCGCTGTGGCCAAATCAACTGGACGATTCAAGACGATGATACCCCCAAAGATGGAAATGTTATCGGCGGCATAGCACTTATCCCAAGCGGTTGAGAGATCTGCCGCGGAGCCGATGCCGCAGGGATTCATGTGTTTTAGAGCAACGACGGTTGGGTCGTCAAATTCGCGAATCAGTCCCAGCGCGGCATCCGCATCCTTGATGTTGTTAAAGGAAAGCGGCTTGCCGTGTAGTTGTTGGGCCGCCGCAATGGAGAACGGTGCGGGCCGGTAGTCTTGATAGAAGGTCGCCGTTTGTTGCGGGTTTTCGCCGTAACGCAGGGCTTGTTTGCGTTTGTAAGTGAGCGTCAATGTGTCGGGCTTGGCGTCGTCGGTCAGGTAGGTCGCGATGACGGCATCATAGTGGGCCGTGTGGTGAAAGACCTTGGCTGCCAAATGCTTGCGGAACCGGAGATCATCCGTATGTTCAGCCAGAGCGTGGCCCACCTGATCATAGTCGGCGGGGTCGCAAACGACCAGCACGTCCCGGTAGTTTTTGGCCGCTGCCCGAATCAAAGAAGGCCCGCCGATATCGATTTGCTCAACGGCCGCCGCTAAGGTCACATCGGGTTGTGCAATCGTTTCAGCAAAGGGGTAGAGGTTCACGCAGACCAGGTCGATGGGTGTAATGGCGTGGTCCACCAAGGTCTGTTGGTGTTCTGGGTTATCACGGCGCGCCAAGATGCCGCCGAATACCAGCGGATTGAGCGTCTTGACCCGGCCGTCCAACATTTCTGGGAAATGCGTCACCTCTTCAATTGGCGTGACGGCCATACCAGCCGCAGCCAAGGCCGCTTGGGTCCCACCGGTGGAGACAATTTCAAAGTCTTGGGCAAGTAACATTTGGGCAAATTCAACGAGTCCCGTCTTATCGGAAACACTTAACAAAGCACGGCGCATGAGGAGGCCTCCTAGGTAGTTTTTTAAAGTACCCCTATCATACGTGATTTCGTCTGAACAATCAACGGGAACAAAATATAAATATTCGTATATTTACAAACTAGTTATAATGAATTGACACGTAAATGAATATAAAATGAATTATAAACGAACAATAATGACTAATCCACGTAACCGGTCCGGGTTCCCGTGGCTACCCGCTTCAGTCTTGCCCAACTTCGTACAAGCAACGACTTAGCGCGGCGATAACGGTTCAAGTTACTAACCGTAAGTCAATCAGATTGTTACGACTATCGTTGATTTAACAGCGTTCTTATAATAAATATAATTGTAAAATCTGGTAACGGAACTGCAATCCTCCTGTTATGGAATGCACATTTAAGTTCGCTATGGTTAAAGATGAAATGAGGTGGTGGTCCACAAGAGGCGAGTCTCGCGTGCAGGGGATGCGAATACGCGGGGCTTTAGGAGCTGTACACAATCAACTTGAATAGGAAGTGCCAAACATATGTCGAGTAAACAACAATGGGCCAAGCGCCTGACCAGAACGGTCGTGGCCGCCAGTGCCCTTATCGGAATTGCCTGGGGTGGCGGCCAGACCGTGGCCCACGCGAGCACCTTGGCCATTCCGGATATCTCTGAGTGGCAGGGCAAGTTGACGGCCAGTCAGGTCGCTAATTTGAAAAGTCAGGTGTCGTTCGTCATTAACCGGCGGCAATATGGATCATCTTATAAAGACCTGTACGCCACCAACAACACGGCGTTGTACGTCAAGTATGGGATTCCGTTCGGGGAGTACGATTACGCCCGGTTCACCAGTGCGGCGAGCGCCAAACAAGAGGCCAAGGATTTCTACAATCGGTCGAATAAGAATGCCAAGTTTTACGTGTTAGATTTTGAAGAAAACGACGTCACGTCGGGGACGACCAACGCCGCGGTCAAGGCCTGGTATGATGAAATGAGTGCGCTGACGAATAAGAAATTGGTGTTCTATTCTTACCAATCATTTGCCACCAGCTATGCCAACACCGCCCGGCAAAACTTCGATGCGCAATGGATCGCCAACTATTCATCAACACCGACGATTACCCACGCGCTGTGGCAGTACACGGACCACAACTATTTGTCGGCGCTGGGTGAATATACGGATAACAGCAAGGCTATAACCTCAGTCCATCCCGTTTCTTGGTGGACGGACGCCACGACGACCGCGCTAACGCACACGACCTACGCTTACAGCAGCTATAAGAAGGGCCAACACATCTACCTACATAAAGGGGCAACCAAGGATGCGGATGGTACGGCAATTGCGGCCAGCGACCGGCAGCAATTTTATAAGATCAGCAAGGTGAAGAGCGTCACCTCGGGCAAGTCCAAGCAGGCCCTGTACCTGAGCGGTTTGAACCAGTGGGTGCTGTCGGAAGACGCGACCGGCTATTGGGTCGGCCAACACGGCTCCTTCACGTTGAATCATAAGTTGAATCTTTATTCAGATTCGAGCCTCACGAAGAAGACGGGCGGTTACTACGTGGCTGGCGATACGGTGGCTGGTAAGATTGTCAAGGCCCCAAGTGGCAAGTCGTACCGTATCAAGACCAAGCTGGGATACTTGTCCGCCAATTCCAAATATTCAAATCACGCGTACTATGAATCATTGGGATCTAGCAAGACGATTACGACTAAGAAGAAAGTCTACGAATACGCCAAGTCTTCATTTGCGAAGAGTAGCCGAAAACAGGCCGTTAAGAAGGGCACCAAGCTGACCGTCACGGGCGTTAAGAAGCGGTCAACTGGGTCACGGTACTTCGTCTTGAGCAACGGGCGTTACGTCACAGCGCTTCAAAGCTACGTGCAGAAATAATAGAAGGAAGTTGAATAATTATGCAACGGAAAACGAAAATCATCACGACCGTCACGGCGGCCTTGGCCGTTTTGGCGTTGGGGTCGGGCACAGCGCTACAAATTCACGCGGCGAACGACGTCAGTTCGGTGGGCCAAACCACGGCGCCAACCACCGCAACGGCCGCTGGCACCAAACTAAAAGCCAAGAGCGCCAGCGGAACGCGGCAAAATTATCAGGTCAATTACAAGGCGACTGACGACCAGTCCGCGACCTACCAGAAGACCACGTACGGTGCGACCAGCACGGCCAAGCAACAGGTCGATTACGTGGGACAGGCTGACGGGGCCACGGTCAAGCTGAACAGCGACACCAAGGCCGTCGTGCAGGGTACCATGGGCCACACCTACGTTCATTGGAACAAGGGAGACTGGTCCGTGACCGCGGTCACCAGTAACGCCGATGCCACGGGGACACCCAAGCAATTTGCCAAGCAGGTCAATCAGCAACTGGACAAGGCCAGCCTACCGAAGAAGGCCGACACCGGCGCTATCACGGTCTACAGCCAAAATGAAGACAACGAGACCAACTCCGTGACCTGGCAAGATGGCAAGCAGGTCTACAAGGTCAGCGGGACGGCGGCCGATGCCACGGTCAAGGTTGCCCAGAACGCTAAGGATTAAACACGCCAATAGGTTGTTTAGATTCAAACCGATTGAAATCATCTGTTGAGTAGTTAGTGAGTGAGACGAGTTCTCACTTGCTAGCTACTTTTTGTTTACAGAGGACTTAGGCACGGTCTTATTGAGAACGAGGCGAGAAAATGCGTGGTCAACTAATTGTGTTAAATTGAACAAGTGGATTATGTTAAGCTAAACTAAGCATATTGGAAGCGTTTTCCTAAAAGGAGGATATCTGTCATGACCTACGTAGTCAAACCTGTTTCACAAGCCGACCGACTGGCGGTCCAGCAACAACTTGATCACTTGGCTAAGCCCATTGCTGGTTTAGGGCGATTGGAAGAATTGGCGGTAACCATTGCCGGCATTCAACACCAGCCGCAGTTGGCAGTCGCGCAACGCTGCTGTTTGATCTTTGCGGCTGATCACGGCGTCGCGAAAGAAGGTGTGTCGGCAACACCGCAAAAAGTCACGGCAATCCAAGCCGTTAATATGCTACAAGGACATACGGCGGCCGCGGCCATCGCAGCCAGTGTTCACTGTGATCTGCAGGTGATTGATGTCGGGGTCGCAGCCGAGCTGACGGATTGCCGAATCGTTCAACGAAAAATTCGGTATGGGACGCGTGACCTACTCCAGGAGCCGGCAATGACCTTGGCAGAGGCACAGCAAGCCGTTGCCATTGGCCATGACGTTGCCCAACAGGCCATTGCACAGGGAAATCGGTTACTATTATTGGGCGAATTGGGGATTGGCAACACAACTTCAGCCGCAGCCATTTTAGCGGCGCGCTACCATCTCTCAGCGGCACAAATCGTGGGGCATGGGTCCAATATCTCTGACCAGCGTTTCCAACATAAGATCGACGTGGTTACGCAAGCGCTGCAACGGTGGCAACCGGATGCCGATGATTCGCTGGATATTTTGCGGACAGTTGGCGGCTATGAGATTGGTGCGAAGGTAGGGGCGATGATTGGCGCAGCTGAGCAGGGCGTGCCGGTGATCTTAGACGGGTTCATTGCCTATGCGGCTTTATCTTTAGCTGAACTGTTGGTTCCCGACATTTCGCAGTATGTCTTGCTGGCGCACGCGTCAAAAGAAAATGGAACCGACATCGCTCTCAAACATTTGAACCTGAACCCGCTATTGCAGCTCGACTTAGCGGTTGGTGAAGGGACGGGGGCGCTGCTGGTACTCCCATTGATCGATGCGATTCAAAGCGTGTTGACGCGGATGAATACACAGCAGGATATGCAGTTTGGCTATCAACCGTAGAATGGTCACCCCAAAAGCCAGTCCTGGCTGCCCCCCTTAATTTCTGATAACGATTTTTTTAAAATAAGTTCTAGCCACCAACGGTCCTGAGCCTTAAACTAGAGCTATGGAAATTAACGGGAGGGGTTGCTTTTGAAAAATCTCCGTCAACCAGAGTCGGGATTTTCCTGGTTCTATCAACGCTTTTTAAATAATCATATTACAATTTTACTGTTAAACATTTTTCTCTTGTTGTTGGTCTTGAATGAATTGATGCAAAACGCTTGGATCCTAACGCCGGTGTGGAAATTCATCGGTATCACCATGCCAGCCATCGTGGTGGCGGGGATTCTCTTCTACGTGCTTGACCCGTTCGTCCATTTCATGGAACGGCGCTTGCACCTGCGCACGGGACTAGCGATTGCGGTGGCCATGATCCTGACGGTGGGTATCATCGTCGCCATTTTTCTCAATCTGATTCCGTTTCTCACCAAGCAGACCAGCGGCATCATCGGCGCGCTACCGCAGTTTGCCAACGACATGCTCCACAACATCAATCACCTGAATCAGGAGCACCACTGGTTGTCCAACAGCAATCTCGCCGACATCAACCAGCGGGTCTCGACGTACTTCTCCAAACGAGGACTGAATCTGCTGACCGGGACGCTGAGCTCGTTGGGCAACGTGGTCACGACCGTCAGCGACTGGATCATTACCATTATCACGGCGCCGCTGGTTCTGTTCTTTATGCTAAAGGACGGTTCGCGGTTCCCACATTACATCAGTCAGGTCGTGCCCACGGCGTACCGGAGCCGCTTCGTAACGATGCTTGACCAGATGAATGTGAAGGTCAGCTCTTATGTGCGAGGACAACTGACCGTGGCGCTGTGCGTGCTGATCATTTTCACCACCGGCTACTCGATCATCGGCCTGCGATACGCGTTACTGATTGGGCTGCTGGCGGGGCCACTGAACTTGATTCCGTACTTCGGGTCGGCCATCGCGTTGGTTCCGGCGCTCATCATCGGTGTCGTCACCAGTCCCTCGATGCTACTGGGCGTGGTCATCGTGTACCTGATCGAATGGGTCTTGGAAACACAGGTCCTGTCGCCGTTGATCATGGGCAATAGCCTGGCGATGCACCCCATCACCATCGTCTTCGTTCTGCTGGCCGGGGGCAAAATGTTCGGCTTAGTCGGCGTCATTTTCGGGGTACCGGGCTTTGCCGTGCTCAAGGTCTTGGCCACCACCGCATTCCAGTGGTACCAGGAGTATTCGGCGCTCTATCCGGACGTCTTGCCGCCAGACGAGTTGGAACCTTAACGTTTGATTAAGCGATAATTTCATTTCAAAATTGGTAAAAACGGCGTGGCCACTGCGGTCTCGTCGTTTTTTAACGTCTCGCCCGAACGGAACTGCCGGGCAACTTTAAGTTTGCGCAAAGCCGGCTTTGGGATACTCGGAACATGTTACGAAATGGAGGCGACCCTAATGAACTTTTTCAAACGGGCCTGGTTAAACGTGTGGGCGAAGAAGGGCCGGTCAGTCTTGCTGATCCTGGTCTCGTCCGCCATTTTGATGTTTGTCCTGGCCGGATTATTGATTCGCAGCGCGGCGGTGAAAGCCACCGACCAAGCGAAGGCCGATGTCGGCGCGACCGTCACGTTGTCCGCCAACCGACAAGCGGCGTTTAAGAAGATGCAGAGCAGTAGCACGAGTAAATCCAGTCGGCCGAAGATGACGCTGACGCCGATCAAGCTGAGTACGGCGACCAAGATCTCGCAGCTCAGCAATGTGAAAAGCACGAACGTGACCAGCACTACCACGGTCAACGCCAAGTCCTATGACGTGGTATCGACCAGCAGCGGCATGGGCAGTAGCGGCGGTCCTGGCGGGATGAAAGGCAAGACGTCCAGTAGCGGGGACACCCAAATCGATGGGGTGACCGCCACGAGTCTGACGAGTGATTTCAGTAACAGCCAGAGCAAGATCACCAAAGGCCGCGGCATTACCGCAGCCGATAAGAACACCAACCACGTGGTCATCGAAAAGAACCTGGCTAGCCAAAACAATCTGACGGTTGGCGACACGCTGACCGTGAAGAAGACGACGGGTAAGAAGGCCACGGTCAAGCTGAAAGTCGTTGGTATCTACCGGGCCAGCTCGACCAGTTCCAGTACGGCCGGACCCATGAGCACGGATCCTAGCAACACCATGTACACGTCTTACACCTTGGCCAACAGCTTCAAGGGCAGCAAGTATGCCGGGACGGCGGACTCCGTGACGTTTAACGTGACGAATCCCGCCAAGGTCAGTAGCGTTAAAGCCGCGGGCAAGAAGCTGATCAATACCAGCACCTACTCGCTGAGTACCGACGACGCCAGCTACCAAACGGTCAAGGCATCGATGAAGACCATTGAAGGGTTTGCCAATAAAATTGTTTGGCTGGTCGCCATTGCCGGGACCATTATCCTGGCCCTGATCGTCATCTTGATGATTCGTGAACGCCGCTTTGAAATTGGTGTGCTCCTGTCCCTAGGCGAAGCACGCTGGAAAATCGTGGCCCAATTCTTCACGGAAATGTTGATGGTCATCGTGGTGGCCGTGGCCATTGCGGGTGCCGGCGGCAAATTTGTCGGTGACCAACTGGGGTCGCAGCTAGTTGAACAAAGCACCACGAGTCAAACAGTCTCGTCGGGCGTTAGCGGCCAATCTGCTGGGCAACCAGGCGGTGGTATGAAGGGCGGCAACGGCGGTCCGGGGATGCAACAAAACACCAGCACCAAGGCAGCGGATACCGACCTTGACATTCAAGTGAGTGCCGTGAATCTGGCAGAACTGGGCGGCTTCGGCTTAGCCATCACGTTCCTGTCGATCATGATCGCATCCGGCGGTATCTTACGCCTGGAACCGAAGAAAGTCTTGATTTCCTAAGGAGGACGATGTGCATGTTAAAAACAACTGGTTTGGGGTACTGGTACCAAGATGAAACAGCCCCCTTGTTTCAAGGCATTGATTTGACATTTGAAGACGGCCAATCCTACGCGATTCTGGGCCATTCCGGAACAGGCAAGACCACGTTTCTGTCACTGATTGCGGGGTTGGATAAGCCCAAGGCAGGAGACATTTGGCTGGGCGAACGGTCGTTGAAACAGATTGGCCTGACCAACTATCGCCGCCACGACGTTTCCATCGTGTTTCAGGCCTACAACCTGTTCACCTACATGTCGCCGCTGGATAACCTCCTGACGGCCATGGCTATCACGGGGGCGGAACACGCCGGCGATAAGTTCTTTGCCAAGCGGCCGCTCAACGACCTGGGCATTGGCGAGGACCTGGCAGTGCGTAACGTGCAACACCTCTCCGGGGGCCAGCAACAACGCGTGGCCATTGCACGCGCCATGGCCTGCGATGCGCCCTTGGTGGTGGCAGACGAGCCCACAGGGAACCTAGATGAGGACAACACCCGGGAGGTCATCGATCAGTTTCAAAAGCTGGCGCATAAGCAAAATAAGTGCGTGATCATCGTGACCCACGAGCCGGACGTAGCCGCCCGGTGCGACCACCAATTCCGCCTGGAAAACAAGCAGTTCACGCAACTGGCTTAAAACTAGATTGATTAAGTCAGTTGCCTCCGTCAGCCAGGGATTTCGCCTGCTGTGGGAGTTGGTTCCAGCTGGCCGCCTTACCGTTCGCCAAATTTGGACCGTGACGCTGTGGGAAGGACCGGTCGAAGCCAAAGGGCGGTCTTCAACCTCGCTTCGAGCCGAAAGTCGCGTCTCGAAGACGCCCGTTTCCAAGCAGGTCACTTGAAAACGCCCACGGCTGAGTCCAAATTTAGCTCACTCACGGCTACATGGCAGATCATCCACTAATGTAGATGAACGTTGCCATTTCAGGTTTCGGCTAACTGGGTCGACACAGCCGGGAGCATTGAATACCGGCTGACGCTTATCAGTAACACCGAATTGGGCCAGATTTAACTACAGTTCACCTATTGCCAAGAACTAACCCGACTGGCTGTAAAACATCTCCGTAGCCGAGAGCCTGCTAGATATGAGTTCAGCCGTGGGAGTTCCCTTAGCGGCTTGCCGGTTAGGGAACTGGCCACTTGGAGACGTGATTTTCGGCTCCAAGTTGAGGGGCGAGACCGCTCTATGGCTCGCCCCGGCGCCCACCGCGTTCCGACTCATATCTAGCGGGCGGTAGGCGGCCAGTAACCACAATGTTATTGCAAAAACACTTGAAACATCCCCGTTTCACGCTGAAACAGCGTGGGGCTGGGATGTTTTTGGAGGCAATTGGTCGCGGACGATAGATTAAACCTGTATTTTTTAAAATTACGTGTTACACTGATCACTGTTGAATACTAATCAAAGAAGGTCGATGACATGACAGTTTTTAGTGCTTACGCTGATGAGGACATTACGGCGTTCCTGAAAGAGCAAGTCAAGGACGGTACCGTGGCGACGGATGAGAAGACGCTGAAGAAGCAATCCTTCAACCCCAACGCTTCCGGCGGTGAGACCGGGCTGGCCCGGGCGTTCGTGGAAGTGGCGAGTGTGGCGGACATCCAAGGGGTGTTGCGCACGGCGCGGAAATTCCATATCGCCGTGGTACCCCAGACCACGTTTAGCAGTACGGTGATTGGGTCTGACGGCATTGACGGTGCCATTATCTTGTCGACGCGGAAAATGAATCAGATTTTGGAAATCAACCGGGAAGATTCCGTGGCGGTCGTGCAGCCCGGTGTCGTGAACGGTGATTTGGACCAGGCTGCCCGGAAACAAGGGTTGTTCTACGCGCCAGATCCTGGTTCCAAGCCATTTTCATCCATCGGCGGCAACGTGTCGACCAACGCCGGGGGCATGAGCACCGTGCGTTTCGGCGCGACCAAGGACAATGTGCTGGGACTAAAGGCAGTGCTGGCTGACGGCCGGGTCATTAAGTTGGGTGGCCGGACGTTGAAACAAGCCTTTGGCTACGACCTCACCCAGTTGTTCGTGGGGTCTGAAGGGACCTTGGGCATCATCTACGAGGTCACGGTCAAATTAATGCCAATCCCGCTAGGCAAGTCCGTCATGGGCGTGGCTTTCTTCAAGGACATGGGCGCGTTGGCGGGTGGCGTGACAGCCATTCGGATGTCCGGGGTCTACCCAACGATGTTGGAAGCCTTGGACGGCAACACGGTCAAGGCTTTGGACCGCTACGAACACACGCACTACGCGGACAATAGTGGCTCAATGCTGATTTTCCGTTTGGATGGCAGTAGCGACGAGAGTGTGGGCGTGTTGAATGACCTGTTGGCCAAACACGATGCGCAAAACGTGCAGGTCACCACGGACGCCACCGAACAGGCGGGACTGGAAAAGCTGCGGCAAGACATGTTGCCAGCCGTCTTTGCTGGGAACAATCATCTGATGGAAGACATGGCGATGCCGCTGTCTAAGCTGGCACCGATGATGGACTTCTTACAAGACCTCGGCAAGAAGCTGGGCATTAAGATCTATACGGCGGGCCACGCTGGCGATGGGAACGTGCACCCGACCTTCACTTGGTCAGCGGACGAGGATGAAGTGCCGGCCGTCATCATTGAAGCGCTGCGGCAAACCTTCTGGAAGACCTTGGAAATGGGCGGCACGATTTCTGGGGAACACGCCGTGGGCATGGTCAAGAACCAGTGGAACAACCCCGAATTAGGTGAAACAGTCGATCTGTTGCAACACCAGATCAAGACCCTGTTCGACCCGATGAACCTCTTGAACCCGAAACGTAAGATTGACTAAACTAACTGAACAAACGTTGTCAAAGACACAAGACGTGCGCTAAGCTTACTGGTGAAAGCCAGTGGCCTAGCGCGCTTTTGCTGAAACGGCGAATTTGTTTCAGGCGTCACGCCGTTGTTTCATTGGCCAATCGCGGCGGCGCGCTGAGCATAAAGTTTGCGAAATCAGCCGACAAAATAGATAATTATTGTTACAATTGGAGCCGGATACAATCCCAGAAGATGATTGATCACAACCGGTTACAATTTAGCAGCGAAAGGAAGACAGCAATGGCTGACGCACAGTGGTGGCAACACGCGGTGGGATATGAAATCTACCCGCAAAGTTTTTTTGATAGCAACCATGACGGTGTGGGCGATCTGCCCGGCATCCAAACAAAAATCTCTTACTTAACTTCCCTGGGTGTCGACTTTGTTTGGCTGTCAGCATTTTACCCCTCCGGTCAGGTGGACAGTGGGTATGACGTGACGGATTACCGTGGCATTGACCCCCAATACGGCACCTTGGCGGACTTTACCGCGCTGGTCACGGCGTTTCACGCGGCCAACATCAAAGTGGTGATCGACTTGGCGTTGAACCACACGTCCAGTCAGCACCCATGGTTTCAAGCTGCCGTGCACGACACCACCAGTCCGTACCACGATTACTACATTTGGCGACAGGCCACGGCCACGATGCAACCCAACAATTGGGAATCCATTTTTGGGGGATCAGCCTGGACCTATGTCCCCGCTGTGGATGCGGCGTACCTGCACACCTTTGCCGAAGACCAGCCCGACTTGAATTGGGAAAATCCCGCCGTTCGTCGCGAAATGGCGGCGACGATTCAATGGTGGGCTGATCAGGGAATCGATGGGTTGCGCTTGGATGGTGTCACGCATTTGAAGAAGCGCCAGGACTTTGCGAACGTTGGTCATCCGCGCGTGGACTACTATCAAGATGTGGCTGGAACAGACGTGTTTCTAGCCGCGCTCAAGCCCGTGCTGACTCGCAACGACCTATTTGTCATTGGCGAAGCTGGCGGAATCGATATGCCGACCGCTCAACGCTGGCTTGACCCGCAACACGGGTTCTTCGACCTCCTGCTAGAATTTGATCACGTGCACTTCTGGGAAAAGGCTGAACCGAAGCTACCAGTTGCAGCGTTACGGGCGACTCTCTCCAAGTGGCAATTTGGCTTGGAAAAGAGTGGCTGGAACGCTTTGTTCATTGAAAACCATGATTTACCACGCGCTGTTTCATACTACGGCAACGCAGTCGATTACCGCCGCCGTTCCGCTAAGGCGCTGGCGTTGTGGTACCTGCTGATGAAGGGGACCCCGTTTATTTATCAGGGGCAAGAACTCGGGCTGCCCAATGCCGGGTTCACCCAGATCAGTCAGTACCGCGACCTGGATAGCCAGCTGTTTTATCAACAGCAACGCGCTGCCGGGGTGCCAGAAAAACAAGTTCTGGACCAACTGGCCATGGGCAGTCGGGACAATGCCCGCACGCCCATGCCGTGGACCCATCAACAGTACGGGGGCTTTTCGGACCACGAGCCGTGGATTCAAATGGCCCCGGGTACGGATCACATCAACGTGGAACGCGAAAGTCATGACCCACATTCGGTCTTGACGTTCTACCAGCAGCTGATTCGGCTGAAAAAGTCTGTGCCAGCCCTGGAACAAGGGCGGTACGAATTGATCGACACGCATGATGACCAGCTATACGTTTACCGGCGCACCCTGAACGGGGACAACTGGCTGGTCGTCGTGAACATGAGCGATCAAGTGGCGACGACGCAGGAGTTTGATTTGACAACTAGTGAACTGATTTTCACCAACACCGAAGTGGACGCGGACTCGGATGATCTAACCATTCATCCGTGGGAAGCGCGGTTGTACCATTTGCGGAAGTTAGAGTAGGCGGAAAAAACGAGTGAAACACGCGGAACCGAATGCAACGCCTCGGTTCCCTTTTTACATGGTAAACTTTTTTATTAAATTGTGGTTTTCTGCTTGCATTTCAGCAAGTTGTTCTTTATTATTAAATGTATAGATATTTCTATGGGGTCAACCATTTTGCGTATTGCTAGTCGTGTTAACTATCTAACTGGTTAGCAAAGTGAAGATAAGGATATGATAATACTATGAAGAGTAAGGTCGTTCATGCGGAAAGTTTCTTTGAGTCTTTCATGGAGTTGAAACGTGAATTAGAGAAGGCAGCAACCCGATTCCAACGAACCATGGGGATTTCAGTGGATCAATATGCGATTTTACACCATATTTTGGAAAATCCGGGGAAGCTAACTTCCGCCACTGTCGCTGACAGTCGCGGGATCTCCCGGGCAGCCGTTTCTCGTGGGATTTCTCAACTGATTCGCCGGGGTTACGTGGTTCAGAGCTATCAAAGCTCCGATCGCCGCGTTCGGCCACTGTCGTTAACGGCAAGTGGTGAACAGCTGGAAATCCAGTGCCATGAGGCATTGAACACCGCTGCAGCTACGATGAGTCAAGTGACGTTGGATGACAGCGGCAGTCAGTACACGGTTGGTCAATTGACCAAGATGTTAGGCGCACTGACGGCTAAGGAAGATTCTGAGGACCAGAAAGAGTAAAACGATTTAGGTTTTAATGCCAGAGAATTGGTCGAACGCGACCAATTCTCTTTTTTTGACCAGAACTCAAAAGGTGTGAGAACTAGATTTCAACGAATCTGCTCGTGTAAATAGTCAGTTAATCCGCCTTTAAAAAGTCCGCCTAATTTTTGAGGGGACGTGGTACACTGGACTTAACGATGGCAGAGAAGAGGAAATTCCATGATTGTCGAGAGAAAAATTGGAACAGGCGAGCAAAATCTAGTCTGGGTCATGGCCATGATCGAAGACGATAACGATAAGGAAGCCCTGCAGGTCACGTACGGGCTGACCGATGAGATTTTGACTTACGTGACCGACGTCAACGAACGGTCACACTATGACCGTGACGAATACTTGAATACCCAACTGTTTGTCCTGCACGTGCCGGTCGTGGTCGACCAGGTATCCCAACGCTATATCACGCGGCCCGTGACCTTTTTGTTGAAGGGCAATCAGGTCTTTTCCATCACGACCAAGCGGACGCAGTGGGTGAATCAGACCCTGAGCGAACGGATGAAACTGAAACAAATTTCAGACACCAACGAATTTATGTTGATTGGGCTGTTTATTTTGTTCGACCAGTTCATTCCACCAATTCGCAAAATCAACGCGGAACAAAACCGGTTGGATAAGCAACTAAATCAGGCGCCCGATAACAAGGACCTGATTGCGTTGTCCAACCTGCAACAGAGTCTGGCTTACTTCGTGAGTGCCACCCGCAACAACGCGATGATGGTGGTCAACCTCAGTAGTACGCCGTTTGGCAAGCAGCTGTCGGATAAGAATTCAGAGCACTTGGCCGATGCCGTGATCGAAGCCCGGCAAACCTCTGAAATGACGGCGATTGAGGCCGATGTCGTTGACCGCATCTCAAATACGTTCAACAATGTGCTGAACAACAACCTGAACGACACCATGAAATTCTTGACGATCTGGTCGCTGGTCTTGACGATTCCAACGATCATCACCGGATTTTACGGGATGAACGTGAAATTACCCTTTGCCAACGACGCCATCTCGTGGATCTTCACGGTGGCAATGATGCTGGGCATCATGGGCGTCGTCGCCCTGATGTTGCGGCACCGGCATTTCTGGTAGACTGCGAGTTGGTGGCTGAAACGTGTGAAACCAGAGCCTGTGTCAGCCAGAGATTCCGCCTGCTATGGGGGATGCGGCCAGTACGGATTATGAGGCTGTGAACGACTGTCTTACTAAAGGTTGCAAGTTTAAAAGTAGCTAAATTTATGGTGACACTAGGGTTTACAGGGATAAAATTAGTCTTTGAACGCACCTTGCTCTGTGCTGGCCGCCTTACCGTTCGCCAAATTTGGACCGTGACGCTGTGGGAAGGACCGGTCGAAGCCAAAGGGCGGTCTTCAACCTCGCTTCGAGCCGAAAGTCACGTCTCGAAGACGCCAGTTTCCAAGAAGACCACTTGCAAACTCCCACGGCTGAGTCCAAATTTAGCTCACTCACGGCTACGTGACAGGTCAATCAATCATGTAGCTGCGCGTTATCATTCCAACGATATCCCGCCAACTGGGCCAACATGAATACTCGCTGACGCCGGTGGGTTGCCACTTGTCAGCAACACCGACTTGAGTCAAATTTGACCGTAGTTCACCCGTTACCAAGGACTAAGCCAACTGGCTGCGAACCATCTCCGTAGCCGGGAGTCCGCCAAATATGAGCTCAGCCGTGGGAGTTCCCTTAGCGGCGCGGTTCATGCCGTTTAGGGAACTGGCGACTTTGAGACGCGTTCTTCGGCTCAAAGTCGAGGAGACGAGACCGTTTCTTGGCTCGTCCCGCCGCCCACCGCGTTCCGGCTCATATTTGGCGGACGGGAGGCGGCCAGCCCCCATATCTCTGACAGCCGCAGGTGGCGGGCGTGGACTAATTTCATGTTCACAATCCTTGTCAGCTGAGTATTATCAGATGTTTTTGTACTTGTAACCTTCAGCTATCTTATTCACGAAATCCCACTATAACAATGTTTCCAGTCGATTAGCAATCAAGATTTTTCCACATCGTGTGGCCGGTCAGCAGCTTGTCCGGTCACACTTTTTGTTTCACCTTGTTTTGACCGCTGAAACACCGGTAGATAAGTAACCGCTAACAAGTGCAATTAATCACTTACAAAAAGTAAGTCAAATTATTGGCCTTTTTGCTGACAGGGGACTATGATGTCACTAATCAATGATTTCGGGGTGTTCGACCACGATTAGCGGCCGCCATCCTTACTACAAGGGAGCGCGATTTAGATGTCAAAGATGATTGCTGGACAAGCGTTAGTTAAGGTTTTGGAAGCCTGGGACGTTAACCATATTTATGGGATTCCAGGTGGCTCGATTAATCATACGGTTGAAGGATTGTACCTTGAAAAGGCTAATATCGATTATATTCAGGTGCGCCATGAAGAAGTGGGAGCTTTAGCCGCTGCCGCTGATGCCAAATTCACTGGTAAGGTTGGTGTGGCCTTTGGGTCTGCCGGTCCTGGTGCCACCCACCTATTCAACGGTTTGTATGACGCTAAGATGGACCACGTGCCAATGCTGGCATTAGTCGGCCAGGTCCCACAGGCAACGATGAACACGAACTATTTCCAAGAAATGGACGAAACACCAATGTTTAGCGACGTCGCCGTTTATAACCGCACGGCTACGACCGCGGCGCAACTGCCTTACGTCGTGAACCAAGCGATTCGTGAAGCCTATCGGCAAAAGGGCCCGGCCGTCGTTATCATCCCCGAAAATTTAGCAGCTGAAGAGATTGACTACGAACCCGTTAAGACGCCAAACGTCGTCTCCAATTCCTTTACCCAACAGATCGACCCGGCAGCGATTACGGCAACGTTAAAGCTGTTGAAGGCCGCCAAGCACCCGTTGGTCTACGCTGGCCGCGGCTTACTGGGCGCGCGTGACGAACTGGTCAAGTTCAGTGAACAGTTCAACGTGCCTGTCTTGAACACGGTGCCCGCTACCGGAGTTATTCCAACGAATCATCCCAACGCCATTGGAACCTTTGGCCGTCTCGGATCGAAGTCCGGCTTTGAAGCTCTGCAACACACCGACCTGATCTTGTTCCTGGGGTCCGAGTTCCCATTTGCCCAATTCTGGCCGAAGGATATTAAGATCGTTCAAGTCAACAATAATTCCTTTGATATCGGCAAGATGGTGCCGGTCGACTACGCCGTATTGAGCGACGCCAAGAGCTTCTTGCAAGCGATGAACGCTACGGGTGAAACACTGCCTGAAACAGCTTGGTTGACCGCTAACCGGGAGAACAAGCGCAACTGGAACAACTGGTTGGACCAACTGGCCAGCGATGACAGCGAAGGCCTGGCTCCCGAAGCCGTGACCAAGAAGATTGCGGCAATGGTCGGTCCCAAGGATACCTACGGGGTAGACACCGGGAACGTTTCCGAATGGGCGGTTCGCGGCCTACCAATGGATCAGCAACAACGGTTCGCCTTATCTGGCTTGTTTGCCACGATGGGCTATGGTCTGCCAGCCGGGTTGGCCGGAGCCCTGAGCGTGCCGGATGCCCAATCATGGTCACTGTCCGGTGATGGTGGTTTTGCGATGGTCGCCCCCGACATCATTACCGAAGCACGATACGGCCTGCCCGTTATCAACGTGGTCTTCAGTAACCGGCGTTTCGGGTTCATTTACCGCGAACAGATCGACACCAAGCAACACCTGTACGGCGTCGATCTGACCGATGCGGATTGGGCCAAGGTCGCCGAAGGCTTGGGTGGTATCGGCTTTACGGTCACCAACAATGCCGAGGTCGACCAAGTCTTTGACCAAATCAAGGACCTACAGGCCAAGGGCAACCGCAAGCCAATCGTGGTCAACGCCGTCATCAAAGACGACGACCCGATCGGCACGGCCTTCATGCCACTTGATCCGAAGTTGTACGGCCAAGACGCGGTTGACGCCTATGCCAAGGAAAACCACATTGACACGACGCAACAGCCTTCTCTAGGAGAACTGCTGCGGGCTAAGGGTGACAACCTGTAAATGAAATAGCATTACGAAGGCGTTTGGGAGGAAGGTGCCCAAACGCCTTTTTTGTCGTCGTTAACAATTTTCGCTTGCAAAAACGCCATGAGGCGGTTAAAATTGTTAGCTGACTAACAAAAGGAGTGTGAGCACATGACCGAACGACGGTTAGGAGCTTGGCTACGCGATGCTGAGCACCAAATGAATCAAGAAATGAACGACTTTGCCCGCCAGTACGGTTTGACGGGGATGCAGCTGTCATTGATCGACTTTTTGAGCCGCAACACCCGTGAACCAGTGTTTCAAGTAGACCTGGAACACGAGTTTCACGTGCAACGGTCGACGGCCTCGTTGCTGGTGAAACGAATGGTGGAACGCGACCTGGTCACCCGGGTCGTGGCAACCAGTGATAGCCGCAAACGGCAGTTGCGATTGACGGCTAAGGGACAACGGTTGGTCCCCATCGTGCGCCAGCATTTGGACCAACAGGACGCCAAGATGGTCGCTGATCTGTCCGTTCGCGAAGCACAGGCGTTTCAACAGGCCTTGCAAAATATCAGTCACTGGCACACCACAAAGGAGTAAACGTATATGGCAAAAGAAAAAATCGAACCACGCGTCGTGGGAGCGGTCCTGGCGACCGGCCTCATGTCGCTGAGCGGCGTCATCGTGGAGACCGCGATGAACATTACCTTCCCAACACTGATGAAACAGTTTCACGTGACCACGGGGACGGTCCAGTGGATGACCACGCTGTACCTCTTGATTGTGGCCTGTATCGTGCCTGTTTCATCGTATTTGAAACGCCGCTTTAAACTGAAACAACTTTTCGTGGTCGCCAACCTGCTTTTCATTACCGGCTTGGTCATCGACGCTTGCGCCACCAGCTTTCCGTGGCTACTGGTCGGTCGCGCCATCCAAGGGGTGGGGACGGGAATCGCGCTGCCGTTGATGTTTAACATCATCTTGGAGCAGGTGCCTCTCAGCCGTATCGGCATGATGACCGGCGTCGGCACCTTGGTCACGGCGATTGGTCCCGCCATTGGGCCAACGTACGGGGGCTTGCTGGTCACCAATCTGAATTGGCGGTACATCTTCTGGATTTTATTGCCGTTTCTGGTGGTGTCCTTCTTCGTGGGAATTAAAACGATTCGGCAGGTCGCGCCGACACATCCGGAACGCTTTGATTTTTGGAGCATGTTGGGGGTCGTGGTCACCTTTGCCGGATTGATCTTCGGCTTCAGTTCGCTGAGCGGGCAGCCGTTTTTGAGTTGGTCAGTCGGTGGCGCGCTATTGCTGGGCGTGTGCGGTCTCATTTTCTTCGTCCGCCGTTCCCAACACCAGCAACACCCGTTGATTCACCTGCAGGCGCTCGCCAATCCGGCCTTCGCCTGGCACCTCGTGGCCTTCTTTCTCCTGCAGATCACAGCATTGGGCCTGTCGTTTGTGCTGCCCAATTACCTGCAGCTGGTCGATCACCAGTCGGCGTTTATTGCCGGGCTCGTAGTCTTGCCGGGGGCCGTTATCGGGGCCGCCTTTTCGCCGATCGGCGGCAATATTTTAGACCATTTCGGCGCCAAACGGCCTATTTTGTTGGGTCTTGGCCTGGTGGTCGTCATGTTGCTGGCAATGACCGTGGGCGCGCAGGGATTATCCGCGTGGGCCATTCTCGGGCTGTATGTGGGCTATATGATCGGCATCGGCTCATCATTCGGTAACATCATGACGGACGGCTTAAAACAGCTCTCAGGGCCGCTCAAGGCGGATGGTAACGCGTTGATGAATGCGATGCAACAGTTCGCGGGTGCCATGGGAACGGCCATCGTTTCCGCGATGATTGCGGCCAGTCAAGCGGGGGCCACCGGCAGTACGGCGGTCAAGACGGCGGCCGGTTCGCAGTGGGCCTTGTGGGTCTTGACGATTGCCGGCGTGGGTGCATTTTTAAGCATGCTCATCGCACTGAAACGCAACCAGCACGAAGTTTAGACAAATTTAATCGGCCTGGAGCCATCACGTTGGTAACGCTACTATCCTAACAATTAGGAGTGGCGTTATTTTTATTTAGGCGCTGGCATGCTACAATTCAGAACCAATAAAGCCAACCGGCTGAAAAAAGTGAGGCGATTCAAATGAAGTTTGATTGGCGATACGCGTTTCATTCCTTTTGGTTCTTGATGGCGCTGATGGTTCTGTTGAGCTTGGCCACGGCCGTTGATCGTGTTCATGGCGTCCGCATTGCGATTGGGGTCATCTTTGGTTTCCTGCTGGTCGACAGCTTGTGGACTTGGCAATACCCTTACTTTAATCGGTTGGGCCGACAGGGCGCCTCGGCGGGGATCAACCTGGTGTTGTTTGCAATTATTGCGGCCTTCGCGCTGGCCTTCAAGCAGGAATGGTCGGCCAGTGTCTGGGGATTCATGAGTTTCTGGCTTGCCAGCATCGGCGGTACGATCGACGGTTACTTCGCGCGGCCCACTAAGATCTTAGTGAACCAAACGCGCGGTGACCTGCGGCGAAAGGCCGAGATCCTGCAAAATTCCTCACGACTGTAGTGGCGAGTCAACTGATGTACACCAAAAGTCTGGGCCAACGTCCGGACTTTTTTCGTGGCAAAATGGCGGTTCTACTGTTACTAACGAAATTCAATGATAGCTAAGGCAGGAATCTTCTGATTTCAATCGGGAGAGGAATGCCGGTCACTGTTTTTTCGAAGGTTCTTGGTAGGCTGGTTCTTGATATATTTTTCGACGATTTCTTTACTCATATTACCCAAGGTGCTCATGTAATAACTATTTGACCAGAGATGACCGCCCCAAAGTTGTTGTCTGGTTTCAGGATATTTCTCGAAAAACATCCGCGCAGAAGCGCCCTTAAAGGCCTTGACGATATTTGTAGGTGCGTATTTAGGTTTGAAACTGATTAGTAGGTGAACATGATCTGGCATAATTGCCATTGTTTCCACGGTGACTTCATTTAGTTGGGCAATTCGTGTCAAAATTTTCTTCATGTCAGACACCAACGTTGGTGTCGTAAAAATAGGCTTTCGGTACTTCGTGACCCAAATTAGGTGAAAATGGAAATTGTAGACATAACCTCGTTCGTAAATTGCATCCAGTAACCGACTATCTTATTTACTCATCTGTATCCTCCTATGAATTTATTTATAAGCGTATTCAGTATGTTCTGATTACCTTATATGATATCATAATTTCACAGTGAAAGGAGGAAGCGACTTGCGTAAAACGATGGCCCAGTTACCGTATCATTACGGCGTAAAATTAAGAGTTTTTCCGTCTAATGAGCAGAAACGCTTGATCAAGCTGAACAATGATGCTAGTCGGTTTATTTATAACGAGATGAACGGCATGAACCGGGAGTTATTCGCGTTGCGCCAAGTTAAAACGCCCATTAAGCTAGTTCGAACACGGATTGAGACGTTGAAACAACGATTAAAGCATCCAGCTATTAACATTTCCAATATTCACGGCTGGTTGAACGATCAAGCGCTCGACAGCGACATGAAGGCGAATGCCATCAAGAATTATCGCACCGCCTGGAAGAATTTTCGGAAAGTTCATCAAGCAGGGACGCCCGTGTTCCACAAGAAACGAACCGAACAAAAATATCAGACTTCCAATCACTATGCTAGTAAGATTGAGCTGCCTAATATGCTTAATGGCAGTATTCGCCTATTAGATCATAAACATATCCAACTATCCAAGCTGGGAAGATTACGATTTAAAGGCATGCCAGCTAAGTTAGTCACACGTAAGGCCGAAATCCGTATTGGTACAACAACTATTTCAATGGACGCGACAGGCCGCTACTACGTTTCCCTACAGTTAGCCTCTGATCAACCGTTTGTTAACTCGGAAACGTTCCAGTCAGGTTCAGCCATTGGCATTGATTTAAACACGGATAATTTTCTGACGGATTCTAGCGCTAATGTGATTGCTAATCCTAGATTCTACCGGTCAATCAAGGGTAAGTTGGCTAAGGCCCAGCGGACACTATCTCGACGGGCGTTACGTGCCAAGAAGGCTCATCGGCCCTTGCGCGAATCTAAAAACTATCAGAAACAACGGCAACGGGTAGCCACTATCCAACGCAAAGTAGCCAATCGACGGAAAAACTTCTTACATCTTGTTTCGACAGCACTGATCAAGAACCACGATTTGGTTGTCGCCGAAGAGCTAAGAAGCAAAAATCTTTTGCGCAACCATGCCCTGGCCATGAGTATTGCCGATGTTGGGTGGCGGACACTCCTAGGTATGCTTGCATATAAGGCTGATTTGTATAAACGCCATTTTGTGACCGTGGACCCACGAAATACTACACAAACGTGTAGTACTTGTGGCTTCGTCATGGGCACTGAGGCAACACAAAAGTTGACTCTGGCCAATCGACAATGGACCTGTCCGCGATGTGCCGCTTACCACGTTCGTGACCATAACGCGGCTAAAAATATTTTAGCTAAGGGATTAGCAGACTTAGAAGAACAGTGAGAAACACCAGTCCGTCTGGCAACCTGCGGACACTAAGGGCTTTGGTAATTAGCACATAAGACCTGCATGCAGGCAATCGCTGTATCTAAGCAAATTGCGGTCGTAACATTTTAGGATGTTATTCCCACAAACCTCTGACTTTTAGTCAGGGGTGGTTGATCCGGTTTTTGTTACCTGTTGCCACTGGGCTTAAAGAAGATTTAATGATTAAACGTAAGCTAGGGGTGGTCGCTTGCAAGTTGCCTGCGCCAGCCAGAAACGCCGCCTGCTATGGGGAACGGTTCCAGCCTGAAAAGCGGGCTTACACCTCGCTTGGAAGCCCGGCCAAAGCCGCCGGTCTCCCAAGTCGTCCCACCCAGTAACCTGGCCAGAAACGCCAGCTAACTGGGTCGACACAGCTGGCTCCGTTTCTGGCCGGCTCCGGCGCGTGGGAGTGGCCCAATTGTAGGTCTGAAGGTGCTGTAAGCAAAGACGGGCGGTTACTGACAAACACTACCGTAGCCGAGAGTTCGCCAAATATGGGTTCAGCCGCGGGAGTTTTCTTAGCGGTGGGCTTGGCCGGTTAGAAAACTGGCAACTTGGAGACGTGGGCTATCGGCTCCAAGTTGAGGGTCAAGACCGCTCTTTGGCTTGACCCGACGCCCGCAGCGATCCGACCCATATTTGGCGAACGGTAGGCGGCAGTGAACACCAAGTAGGAAAAGGACGCGCAACCGCAGGCGGAGCCCTAGCTGACGCAGGCCCTGGTTTAGTCAATTTTGCTGGGCAGTGCACACCAGGCAGAAAAAAGGCCGTTCACCCGAAAAGGTAAACGACCTGGAAATGTTTGGGTTAAAGGTGTTACTCGGCTGCATAAGTCCAGTCGTAGGACAAGAGCTGGTGGAACCGTTCGCCAATGGGAACCCACAACTTGGCTTTGGCAATGTTGCTAATGGACTCCCAGAACAGCGGATCCTTACGCTCCTTGTCGCTCAGATTAATGTTGACGTAACTCCCGGCTTCCGTTTTGGCGATTACGTAGGGGTAGAACACCTTGGTAATCCGGGCGGGAGTAATGCTTTTAATTTTCGGGTTGTCATCAATCAGCATAAGCACGCTTCCTTTCACTTGATGGATTCAGTATACCGGGAAAAGGTAGCGAAAACCACCAAGTTTGTTTAAGGATTTCCTGAGAATTTCTTAGTTTTTTAAGTGGCCTGCTTAACGGCGGATGATGGCAGCATTTCTAACTACAGATTGCAAGTACAAAAACACTTGATAATACTCAGCTGACAAGGATTGTGAACATGAAATTAGTTCACGCCATCACCTACGGCTGTCAGAGATTCCGGTAGCTATGGGGAACGCCGGCGGCCTATGGAGCGGTCCGCCGACTCGGTTTGAAGCTTAACGAACCCCATCAAGCTCCAAACACGTCCCACGCTGTAAGCTGAGAAAAACACTCAGCTAACACCGTCGTCACAGCAACCTACACCTCTGACTGCCTCCGGTTACGTCGGTGGTTAACCACAAAATTAACAGGAAAATCGCTGAAATGGCAATGTCCAGCTACATTAGTGGGTGATCTCCCGCGTAGCCGTGAGTGAGCTAAATTTGGACTCAGCCGTGGGCGTTTTCAAGTGATTTGCTTGGAAACTGGCGTCTTCGAGACGTGGTTTTCGGCTCGAAGCGAGGTTGAAGACCGCCTTTTGGCTTCGACCGGTCCTTCCCACAGCGTCACGGTCCAAATTTGGCGAACGGTAAGGCGGCCAGCACGGACCATATGACAGTCAAAGACTGATTTTGTCGCCATAAACTCTGGTGTCGCAATGAAGCTAGCCACTGTTAAGTTTGCAACGATACCGTGAAACGGGCGCCGTGAGGGTCATTGTCCGTGATGGCGATGGTGCCTTGGTTGAGCTGCACCAGCTGAGACACGATGGCTAACCCCAGGCCGCTCCCCGCAATCTTCGTGGAGCGAGAGGCATCCACCCGGTAGAACCGCTCAAAGATGTGCTCGCGGTCGGCCGCCGGAATGCCAGGGCCGTGATCCGCCACGGTGAATTGACCCGCGGTGGCCGTTTGACTGATGATGACGTGAATCTGCTGGTCGGACGGTGAATATTTATGCGCGTTATCCAGCAGTGCAATCAAGATCTGGTGCAGCATGTCCGCGTCGGCTTGGACCATGACGGGCTGGTCGGGGCTGGTGAAGGTCACACGCTGACTGACCAGGGGCTGGTAGTGGCTGACGACGGCCTGCGCCAATTTGGTCAGGTCCAGCGGTTGGAGGGTGACTTCGGCGCGGTCGGCTCGGGACAGGTGCAGCAGGTTTTCAATCAGGTGTTGCATGCGCAACGATTCCTGGTCGATGAAGCCCAGTGATTCGGGGATGACCTCGGGATGTTGCTGGCCCCGGCGTTCAATCAATTTTAAATTCCCGCGAATCGTGGCGATGGGGGTCCGTAACTCGTGAGACGCGTCGGAAATGAATTGGCGCTCCCGTTCCAGTCGGCCATTTTGTGCTGCCAGTAACTGGTTGAAATCCCGCGCCAGGTGGGCCACTTCGACCGGTTCAGTGGGTTGCGGTAATTCCGGTTGACTGACGTCGGGGTTGGCGGCGGCTTGTTGGGCCGCGGTCGCCAGCGAAATGGTCGGCGCACTCAGGCTCTTGGCCAGCCGCCGTACGTATAGCAGGCCCACCAACAGGCTCAGCCCAATGGCGATGATCAGCACGGAAATTAAGACGTGCAGGTTGCCGACCAGCACGTGCATCCCAATGAAGAGATAGTAGGTGTGACTGCCGGTCCGTAGCGTTTCCGAGAAATACAGCCCCCAGCCCTTGATGTAGACCAAATGGGTAAAGGGAATCGACCAATTGCTGGCCTTGACCAGTTCGGATCCGTGTGGCAGTAAGGAAGTCGTTGACCCATCATTGTTTTTGATCAGGACAAAGGTGTTGTGAGAATTCAGGCCACTACTGCGGTTGACCGTCAACCAGTCCTTGAAATTACTGACTTGCGTGGTCTGCAGACTGGCACTGAGCCGCTCCGCTTGGTCTTGCGCGCGCAACAGCTGGTCCACGGTCAGGGTGATGCTGACGGTCAGCACGATGATGAGGCCAATCGTGATCAACAGGCTGGTAAAGGAGTGGCGAATGATGTCCGCGTAGGTTCGCGGCGTGTGGTTAGTGCTCATCGGGATCATCTTCCTTTAGACTGTAGCCGACACCGCGAATCGTGTGAAAGAGGTGCGGGGCGTCGGCCACGTCGATTTTATTGCGCAGGTAGCCGATGTACACATCGACCACGTTTTGCTGGCCCAAGAAGTCCACGCCCCAGACGTTGTCGAGAAGCTCGTCGCGGGTGAAGACCTGGCCGGGATGTTGCATGAGAAATAATAGGAGATCGTATTCGCGTTGGGTCAGCTGAATCGTTTCGCCAGCGCGGTCGACTTGGCGGGTCTTGGTAACCAGCGTCAGGTCGGCTAAACGGTACGTCTGGTCCAGGCCGCTCTGGTGAGCCGTACGGCGTTGAATCACCCGGATGCGGGCCAACAGTTCTTCGATTTCAAACGGCTTGGTGATGTAGTCATCGGCGCCGTTGTCTAGGCCGGTGACCTTGTCGCCCAAATAATCGCGGGCGGTCATCATGATGACGGGAAGCTCATCGTGTTTGCGAATGCGACGCAGCACTTCCATGCCGTCCATCTTCGGCAACATCCAGTCAAGTAAGACCAAGAGTAGCTTGTCTTTTTCGCGTTGGTAAGTCTCCCAGGCGGCTTCACCGTCGGCTGCGGTCAGGACGTCGAAGTCCTCAAATGTCAGCTCCTTGGCCACGTAACTGGCCAGGCCTTCTTCATCTTCTACAAGTAAAATGGTATTTTTCATGATTAGTCAAACTCCTTAATCGGCAGGGATTGTCAATAGTGTACCAAAAGAATGGAAACGAAATCTAAGAAATTCAAAGATTAACCTTAATTGGCCGTAAAGATTTTACGCCGCGCGCCATGGTATAACTAAGACATTGCAACAGCGCGAAGCTAAAAAATTTGAGGAGTGGTTGAAATGACAAACGTAAAAATGATGATGACCAAAGTTTTGCTGGGGACCATGGCACTGGCCACGGTAACGGCAACGTCGGCGGGTGCCTCAGCCGCTACTAACCCGGCCATGGCGGTTGCTGCGCCAAGAATCGAGCGGACCACGATCACGTTAAATCCGCGGCCGAATACGGAAGTGCAGGTCATTAAGATTCGGCTGAAGAAGCCAACGACGACCAAGCAACTGTCAAAACAGGTTCAAACCAACGTGGACGCTAGCGCATTGAATCTGGATCAAAAGCACACGGATAGTCAGCTCAAGTAAGCATAGCAAACGAAGCTTAACGGGACATTGCTGGCATGCGATAAAAACTAGGTTGGCACAGCCACACACTCTGAACTGGCCGCCTGCCGTCCACCAAATATGGGTCGGAACGCTGTGGGCGGACGGGTCGAGCCAAAGTGCGGTCTCGACACCTCGACTTTGAGCCGGAAGAGCGCGTCTCAAAGTCGCCAGTTACCTCACCAGCTAAAACCGCTGGCAAGGAAACTCCCACGGCTGAACCCATATTTGGCGGACTCTCGGCTACGAGGGTGTTTGCGGGACAACTAGTTTAGCCCGCGGTATCAATGGATGTTGCTGTTAAAGTTCAGTTGAATAAGCACCTATCCGCCAGGGATGGCTGAAAAATGATATGTACAGACAATTCGTTAAAATCACGGCGGTGAGCCACAATTAGTTTAGCATAACTGGCTAGAAGCGGTGCCATCTGGGACTGACAAAATCAGATTGTTGTGGCTGGTGAGATATTGCCAGACCTAGCTGGCAATAACCGCAACTAAAAAAATAGTTATGCAAAAGGAGCGTCGGGACTGGGACAATTGTCGCCGGACGCTCCATTTTAATGCCGTTACTGAAGATGGAAAAGCTAAATAAGTACCTGAATCCCATCTAGCTGGACCACTGACCACCAAACGCAATGGCTATCACTGGCACTGGATTTAAGTTGATTGGTGGTCGAGCGTCTCTGTAGCCGGAAGTTTGCCAAATATGAGCTCAGCCGTGGGAGTTCCCTTAGCGGCACGATTCATGCCGGTTAGGGAACTGGCGTCTTTGAGACGTGGGTTTCGGCTCAAGGACGAGGAGACGAGACCGCTCTTCGGCTCGTCCCGCCGCCCACCGCGTTTCGGCTCATATTTGGCGAACAGTAGGCAGCCAGCTCAGACTGTGTCGCCGTCAAGAATCTTACTAAGCGCCTTTCACCGCGTCAGCCACCGGCACATCGCCGTTGACCAATTCAATGATCTTGCCGGGAAGTGGGTGCTTGACGACAGCCACGACCGTTGCGGCAACGTCAGCTCGCGTGATGGCACTGGTATCGCTGCTGGCGGGGTCTAAGGTGATCTTGCCAGTCGGGTCGTCGTTGGTCAACATGCCCGGCCGTAAAATGGTGTAAGCTAAATTGGTCCGGTGGCGTAACCATTGGTCGGCATAGTATTTTGCCACGTAATAAGGGCGAATACCAGACTTTTCCCAGAAGGACCGGTCGTCGGTTCCCAGGGCACTAACCATAATGAAACGCTTGATGCCGGCCTTTTCCGTCGCAATCATGGCCTTGATGGCCCCGTCCAGGTCAATGTTTAAGGTCATGTCATCGCCGGTACTGCCACCAGAACCAGCGGAGAAGATGACCGTGTCGATATCATTCATCGCGGGAACCATGGCGTCGGCGGTCCCCATCAGATCGAACATCCGGGGTTGGCCACCGAGGCTCTTGATCGTATCCGCCTGTTGCGCATTGCGAATCCCACCGTAAACGGTCTCGCCGGTAGCGGCCAGTTGCTTGACGATGTGCTGGCCAACGTGACCGTGAGCACCAATAATTAAAGTTGTCATGAAATTCCTCCTAGTTTTGCGAGTCACTTAACTAAGGTCTACTTTAACGGTTTCAGCCGTGAATTTCAGCTAAAACGACTTCTTAGCGTTTTGGGGGTCAGTCCAATTCGGTTTATCGCGGACTGATTGCTGAGGTCGGAGGCAAAGTGGTGGCGAAAATTACCGGTTTTGGGTATAATTTTTAATAATTAGCAGCGGCAGTTTGTCAGGCGAGAAACCGGTTAAACAGTGACCTAACAACGATTGAGTTGTGTGTGATTAATTGTGAAAAAGATTACGATTGTTTCAAGCTGGTTTTTCACCTGATAAGCCGTATAATAGAGATAAATCATCCCTGACAGTTAGAACACCCACTGATTTCCAAATGGGGGGAGTAGTGGTTATTTGGTTAAAATGTAACCGTTTTAATCATCTGAAATGTTAACGACTGGCTGTACTCGGGAGAACTTCTATAACAGAAAAGGGGTCGTTTCATTATGGCAACGATTTTAGTTCTAGGTGGCGGATACGCCGGTATGCGGGCCGTCAAGTTCTTGCAACGCGAGGTTCCTAGCGAAGACCAGATTGTGCTGGTCGATAAGACGGGAACGCACACGGAAAAAACCAACTTACACGAAGTGGCGGCGGGAACCATTGCGCCAGAACGGATTACCTATGAGATCAACGATGTGATCGGGAGCCGGGTCAACTTCATCCGCGACACGGTCACCAACGTCGACGTTGACCAAAAGCAGGTCACCTTAGAAAATCATGCACCTTTGACCTATGACTATCTGGTCTTGGCGCTGGGCTTCCAGTCCGAAACGTTCGGATTGAAGGGCGCGACGGAAAACGCCTTACCAATGGATGATTTGGAAACGTCCGAGGCGGTTTACCAACACATTGAAAATAAAGCCAAAAACTACGCTCAGACGCAAGATGAAAACGACTTGACGATTGCGGTCTGTGGGGCCGGCTTTACCGGGATCGAACTGCTGGGCGAGCTCAGCCAATCCTTGCCAAAGCTCCAAACGCGCTATAACACGCCAGCCTTCAAGGTGGTTTGCTTAGAAATGGGCAAGAGTATTTTGCCAATGTTTGACAAGTCACTGGCAGACTACGCGTTGGCCTTCATGTCCAAGCACCATATCGAAATGAAGTTGGGCGCCGCGATTACCGAAATTAAACCGGGTGCGGTCGTTTACCAAGATAAAAATAGTGACGACGAGGCAGAACACGAAGTCAAAGCCAACACGATCGTTTGGACCGTGGGGGTCAGTGGGTCACAAGTCATTGCGGACTCCGGCTTCGAACAACGGCGTAACCGGGTCGTGGTCAAGGACGACCTGACGTTGGAAGGTCACCCAGAGGTCTACATCATTGGGGATGTCTCCGCGGTCATGGATCCAGACAGCGGCCGGCCATACCCAACGACGGCGCAAATCGCGTTGGCTTGTGGGTCACACGCCGCGAAGAACATCGGCTTGGCCTTACGGGGTCACGAGACGCGGCCGTTCGTCTACAAGTCCAGCGGGACCGTGGCCTCATTGAGTGACCGTGATGGTATTGGTGAAATCTTCAGTAGTAAGAAGAAGATTCACGGGTACGTGGCGTCTGCCATGAAGAAGATCATCACTGACCGCTCCTTGATGGAAAGTGCCCACTTGAGTACCACATTAGCCAAGGGTCGCTTTGATTTATACCACTAAACTTCAGACAAATAAATCAGCGAGTGGGCAAATTAGCCCGCTCGCTTTTTTAATGGTAAAATAAGACAAAAAGGTGGAATTGCCATGCTACAAAAGCAGCTCAACACACCGTTGGGGCCGATGACAGCCATGTCAGATGGCCTGTCGTTAAACGGCCTGTGGTTTGTGGATCAGAAATATTACGGAAGTACGTTGCCCAAGCTGACTTTGTTGGCGCAACGACCAATTTTTGCCAAAGTGCAGGCGTGGCTGGACGCCTACTTCGCTGGTGAAGATCCGACCGTTGATTTTCCGGTCCAACCCGCGGGAACGCCCTTTCGTCAGGCGGTGTGGGCGCAGCTACGGCAGATTCCTTATGGCGAGGTGACGACGTACGGGACACTGGCTACGGTGGTCGGTGACCAACTAGGGCATTTGGTTGGAGCCCAGGCGATTGGTGGGGCTGTCGGGCATAACCCGATCAGCTTGGTTATTTCGTGTCATCGGGTGGTTGCCGGTGATGGTGCGTTGACCGGCTACGCTGGCGGCATGGCGCGTAAACAAGCGCTGTTGCGGCTGGAGGGTCAGCTAAAAACGAACGAAGAGCACGTAAGTTTACGGAAAACCCCCTGAATTTCAGAAAAATAGCGGGTGTTTTACCCGTTGTGCACAAAACTATCGTACAATCAGTCCGGAGATATGCTATAATCAATCCTGTTCAAATACTTTAGAGTACGATTATTAATAGACATAATCGGTTGATAAAATTGTCGAGTTTTTTCACGAAAGGGGTTTCTTCTGCCGTGAGAACGCGTATAATTTTAGTCAGCTTAGGACGTGAGTTCAGGTTACTGGTTTCTGGGGGGATTGCTAGTAACGTTTGATACTTAAACATAGATAGTGTGTAAATGATTGGAGGTATCACGATGGCTGCATCAGAAACTAAGGAGCGAATTGCGGAGGCCTTGGCTTCGTTGTTGAACCACAATACGTTTGATAAGATCACGGTCCGTGAAATTGCGGATGAGGCGGAAGTCCACCGGAAGACGTTCTATTATTACTTTGCGGATAAATATGAGTTGTTGGCATTTGTTTACGAGCACTTCATCGTTGAAGCGCCACGGCATGAACAACCCATGACCTTGACCTTAGAGAACTGGCGACCGGCAGTGATTCAATTGCTCGAACGCATCGCTGATCATTCAAAGATCTTCTTGAACGCCTACCCGTATGATGATGGGGTTTGGCGTCAATCAATGAATGAATTTGTGGCATCACGATTGTCAATTCTGCTCCATGCAATGCCCGAGTACCGTTACTTAAAGGAAGATGTCATTGACACGTCCGCAGAATTCATTGCGTCCGGGGCTTTAGGCATCATCAATAAATGGGCTGACGACAGCTTCACGGCAAATCCGCGAACGGTGTTAGACCAAATTACGACGGCTAACCGGCTGTTCAACGGGATTTTGGATCGTTGGAAGTTGAGCTAGACGTCTCATAAAATTGCATGCAGTATTCGCGGGGACCTGGAAAATTTTCCGGGTCTTTTTTATGGCCACAAACGCGTCAAATTTGCCGGTTGGTTAAGCCCCAACATTGGTAAAGATATGGTAGACCAATTTTATAAAATGCAACCGGTTGAAAGTGGATGAGTCTGATGGTTTCACAAATATTTTGCTGAAAAAATCACAAACAAAAGACTGGTATTAAAGGAATTAGACGGGTATAGTATCACTCGTAAGGGGTTACATTGTGAATGACGGAGAACCCCATAAGGAGGAAATTAAGATGGCCTACCAAACTACCAATCCCTATACCAATGAAGTAGTCAAAACTTATGAAAACGCGACACCTGAATACGTGGAAGCAAGTCTTGCCAAGGCACAAAAACTGTACAAAGCATGGCGGAATGATCCGGTCTTTACTCGGACACCCGTCTTACACAAGCTGGCGCAAATTTTCCGTGATGAAACGGATAGTCTCGCGAAGGTGTTAACGACTGAAATGGGCAAGCTGTACACCGAAGCTAAGGGTGAAGTGATTCTCTGTGCCATGATTGCGGATTACTACGCTGACCATGCCGCAGAACTCCTGACGCCCCGCAAGATCGAAACGATTGCCGGCGAAGCGCAATTGGAAAATCATCCGTTAGGCGTCCTGCTGGCGGTCGAACCATGGAACTTCCCATACTACCAAATGATGCGGATCTTTGCGCCTAACTTTGCGGTAGGGGACCCCATCGTGTACAAGCATGCGGCCATCACCCCAGCCTCAGCATTGGCTTTTGAAGACGCTGTTCGCCGCGCGGGTGCGCCAGATGGTGCGTTGACCAACCTCTTCTTGTCTTACGACCAAGTGTCTGACGTGGTCGCTGACAAGCGGATCCAAGGGGTCGCTCTGACCGGTTCCGAACGTGGGGGGACTGCGGTCGCTGAAGTGGCTGGCAAGTACTTGAAGAAGAACACCATGGAGCTTGGCGGGGTCGATGCCTTTATCGTGGCCCATGACGCCAACATGGCTGACGTGAAGGCGATTGCCCCGCGGGCGCGTTTATACAACGCCGGGCAGGTCTGCACGTCATCCAAGCGTTTTATCGTGACGGCTAACCATTACGATGAGTTCCTGGAATCCTTGAAGGCGGCCTTCTCATCAGTTAAGATGGGCGACCCGATGGATCCAGAAACCACGCTGGCACCGATGAACTCCAAGAAGGCGAAGGAAAAGCTACAGGTACAGGTCAACGAAGCCATTGCTGGCGGCGCGACGGCCTACTACGTGCATGAACCGATCGACGACGAGGGCCAATTCTTCATGCCAACCATTTTGACGGATATCGATAAGAGTAACCCGGCATATGGTAAGGAAATGTTTGGTCCCGTGGCGCAGGTCTACAAGGTCGCTGATGACGACGCAGCCGTTGCCTTGGCTAACGATGCGGACTACGGCCTGGGCGGCATTGTCTTTGCCGGCAGCCAAGAAGCGGGCGCTAAGTTGGCCTCCCGGATTGAAACGGGAATGGTCTTCGTCAACACCTTCTTCAGCTCATTGCCAGAGCTGGAATTCGGTGGCGTCAAGAAGTCCGGCTTCGGCCGTGAATTGGGTCAAACCGGGATTTCCAGCTTCGTCAACCAGGAACTGGTCGTTAAGCGGGACCACCCGAATGATGATGAAACTGGTGGGTTGATTTTGCCACATAAGTTTTAGAGAATGAAATGATGTTTTTGGAGGGGATGACCTGTCGTGGGTTGTCCCTTTTTATGGGCTCAAAAAAGTGGATGCCAGTGGGTGATAATTAGTCATACAAAGTGATTGATATCTTAATGCGAGTTGTGTATATTCACTGGTAAGAGCTGTGCTTTTTCAGAAATAAATTGGTGATTCTCTACCAAAAAGTGAGAGGTTTACGATAGGCGATTCTCTGCCATAAGTGAGAGATTTAGTGTTGAGGGGCTGCTTGTCAGCCTCCTTTTTTAGTGGAAAGTTGTGAGAAGTTTGGCGATGACATTGGGTTAGTCGCTAAATGTTTTGGGAATAGTCAGCCATCCTTGCTAATCAGGTTATCAGTTAGGTGGAAGAATCAATCTTAAAAATTCATCATTACGCAAAATTATTGTAAAAATCAAATAAAATGTGATAATCTGAACAAGTACAAAAGTTGAAAGGGTGATTGATGATGACAGATCGTTTAAAGGACAAAGTGGCTATTATTACGGGTGGGGTTGCCGGAATTGGCCTCGGTATCGCGAATTGCTACGTGCGTGAAGGGGCAAAGGTGGTTCTGACTGCCAACCATAATGTTGATGGCGGGCATGCTGCCGTTGCCAAATTTGGTGAAGATGTGAGCCTGTTTGTGCAGCAAGACGTTGCCAAGGAAGCGGACTGGCAAAAGGTCATTGACGCCACGGTCGCTAAATTTGGCCGGGTCGATATTTTAGTCAACAATGCCGGCATCGGCGGTGTTAACGGCGCTATCGAAGACCTGTCCTTAGACGACTGGCAAAAGGTGATCGACGTTAATTTGACGGCAAACTTCTTAGGCGAGAAGGCAGCCATTCACGCCATGAAGGATACCGCCGACGCCAAGGGGTCCATCATCAACGTTTCCTCAGTTGCCGGTCTGGTGGGCCTGCCATTTGCCCCAGCCTACTCCGCCAGCAAGGGGGGCACGCGCCTGTTGACGCACGCCACGGCCTTAAACCTGGCTCAACGGAAGATCAATATCCGCGTCAACTCAGTTCACCCTGGCTGGATCGACACGGCTATCGTTCCCGAAGCCGCACGTAAGCAGATTATTGCCGGCATCCCCGTCGGTCACATGGGCGAACCCGAAGACATCGGCGAAGTCTGTGTCTACCTGGGGAGCGACGAGTCTAAATTTGCCAACGGCGCCGAATTCACGGTTGACGGTGGTCAACGCGCTTAACGATAACTGAATGCAAGACACCAAGAGAGGCCGATGACGATAACCGTCACAGGCCTCTCTTTTCAGTCGTAGATTAATGTTCGGTAGCTAATTTTGAATAGACGGCCGCGTCGGTAAATCCCGTGGTCGTGGGGATGTGCTGGCGCAAAATGCCATCCAACTGGTAGTGATTGCGTTCGGCGACTTGGCGGCTAGCGTGATTGGCGGTCGCCGCTAGAATCTCTAACTTGACCAAGTTGAGCTGGTCAAAGCCGACCGCCTCTACCTCTGCGAGACTGCGGCTGATGACGCCTTGTCCCCGGAAATCGCGGCCGAGCCAATAACCGACGTCGGCGTGGCGGTCTTGGAAATTGTGCAGGTCGATCATGCCAGCGGGCTGTTGGTCGACCCAAATGACGGCCAACCAAAGCTGTTTATCCGCGATGCGTCCCTGACAGTAGCGCAGGAAGATCCGTTCATCGGCCGCCGAATGCGTCGTTGCCGCCCAGGGGAGCCAGCGAGCCAGGGTGGCTTGGTCTTGTTGGATTAGGGCGAACAAGGCCGGCGCATCCGCCACATTGGGCGAGCGTAGGTCAATTTTTGGTTGTGTCATTGGCGCACCTCCTGAACCTTTTCTCCAGTTATACGCGCTACCAGGCGGAAAGTCAAAGTGTCCAAAATAAAAACGGCCAGGAACGCGTCCCAGCCGTTTGGTCGTGGTGAGTTACTTGACGATACCCACCGTATTTAAAATCAGGTAAATGTTCAAAATAATCAGAATGACCGCGATGATCCAACCCAGAATCTTACTCCAGGTCCGGTTGACGAATTCACCCATCAGATCCTTACTACTGGTGAAGATGACCAGCGGAATCATGGCAAATGGCAACGCGATACTCAAGAAGACTTGTGAGAACGTCAGTAGGTTTTCAATCTTGGCCTCGTTACCGTGGTAAATGATGGCGAAGATGATCACTGGCGTCACGGAGAGTAACCGGGTAATCAACCGTTGGGCCCAAAGTGGCATCTTCAGGTTGATGAACCCTTCCATGATGATCTGCCCAGCCAGCGTCCCGGTGATGGTCGAACTTTGCCCGGATGATAAGAGGGCTAAGGCGAACAGCATACTCAAGATTGGACTGGCGATGGCACCCACGATTTGACTATCGCTCAAGGCGTTGAACAGGTCGACGAATCGGCCCAGGTCACTGTTCGTTCCGAAGAACAGGGCAGCCCCTAAGATCAGCAACAGACTGTTGACGACGAAGGCCAATGTCAATTGGATGTTGGAATCGATCGTGGTGAACTTGATGGCCTGGGCCACACTCTTGCGGTCCTTGCGATCAAAGCTCCGCGTCTGTGAAATTGATGACCCCAGATACAAGTCATGGGGCATCACGGTCGCCCCGACGATCCCTAAGGACAGGTAGAGCATGCCGTGATTGGTTACGACCTTGCTAGAAGGCAGGTAGCCTTGAAGAACTTGCCCCATGTGTGGTTGGGCTAAGATGACTTCGTATAAGAAGACGAAGAGGATCACGGCCACCAGGGTCGCCACAATGGCTTCGATCTTTCTGAAACCTAACTTCATCAAGACCAACAGGACCAAAACGTCCATGGCAGTGATGATGATCCCGACAATCAGTGGGAAGCCGAACAACAGCTTTAAGGCGATGGCCGACCCAATGATTTCGGCGATATCCGTGGCCATAATGGCTAATTCAGTGATGATCCACAGGACGAAGCCGGTTCGCTTACCGGTTCGTTCCCGGGTCAATTGGGCCAAATCCTTACCGGTCACAATCCCCAATCGCGCTGACATGGCTTGTAGCAACATGGCCACCAAGCTAGACAGTAAGACCACGGTCAGTAACGTGTACTTGTACTGAGCACCACCGGCGATGGACGTGATCCAGTTCCCGGGGTCCATATACCCCACGGCGATTAACGCCCCGGGGCCGGTATAGGCCATCAGTGTGCGCCAGAAGCCCGCATTTTGTGGGACCTCCACCGTTCCGTTGACTTCATCCAGGCTCTTTTGGTCGCTCCCGGTTGACTGAATCATATGGTGCTTCTTCTCGTCGGTTTCATGATTCTTCATAAAATCCCTCTTTTCTATTGGCTTAGAAATTCAGGTAGTCGATTGACTTCTGCCTTTCCTGGTAAACGCGAGTCAGCGTCAGCGTGGCGAAAATGGTGCGAATAATGGCAAAATTTACGAAACTAACTCTAATGACGCGCTTTAATTCCACCCGTAAGTATAGGCTATTTAGCCGTAAAGTCAACCGTGTTGGGGATAATTTTTGGCGGGCCAAAAAAGTTTTTATATTCGAGTGCTTAACTTTTTTAAATGGCTGATTGGTGGCGAAGTGCCGACGAAATTTTTTATGGTGCCGTTTCCATGCGGTTTCTACCACACTGTGTGAATTCTGCACAAAGTTAAAACTAGGTGGGGACGGGACACAAACCAGTGGGTCGGTCTAATCGCAGTATTAGGCGTTGGTTAATTTGCGGGGCAAAAACTTTTTTCACCCAAAAGGTGTGGCCCCTGGTAAGCTGGGGCAATGACCAGGTGTAAACGCAAATAATCCGATTGGTTCCGGTTGTTTAGAAACAAATGGTAGATGACCTAGTTTCCAAAACTAGATGATTGCGTTATAATAACAGATAAGATCAAAACGTGAAACTAGTAGAAATGAGGTAACTTCTATGCAACCAGAAAAAATCGCCATTTTAGTGGATTCGTGTTCAGACGTCCCGGCAGATGTCTTGAAGGCTGCTGACATGGCGTTAATGCCGATGAACGTGATTTTCCGCGACCGGGTCTACGAGGACCGGTTGACGATCACGCCAGCCGAATTCTATCGGCGCCAGGCCACTGAATCGGCGACGACGGCCAGTCCCACGGGAAAAATGATTGTCGACGCGCTCGACCGAATTCAGGCCTCGGGCTACACCCACGTGATTGCCGTCTGCATCTCCGCCGCCCTGTCTGGGACCTTTCAAGAGACCCAGTTATTGGCGGCTGAGTCGCCGCTGACGGTCCATGTCATCAATACCCGCAGTGTCGGTATCGGTAGTGGCTTCGCGGCCATTTACGCGGCCCAATTGCGGGATAGTGGCCACAGCTTTGACGAGATCATCCAGGAGGTCGAACGGGTCACGGCGCAGACCAAGGTCTTCTTCTACGTGCCCAGTCTGAAATACTTGCAGGCCGGGGGCCGGATCGGCAAGGTCGCTGGCATGGCCGGCACGTTGCTGAACGTCAAGCCCATTATTTCCTGTGACGAAGAGGGTGTCTATTATCCGATTGCTAAGGTTCGTGGGGAGAAGCGCACGATTACCAAATTATTGGCGTTGATCGATGCGGCCGTCGGGGACGCCAAGCGGGTGAACATCGCCGTTTGTGACGGGGTCAACCCTGAACTACGGCAACAGGTGTTGACGCAGCTGCAGGCCAAGTACCCGCAGGTCGAGCACTGGTATGCCGGCGACGTGTCGCCAGCCCTCGGCGTGCACACGGGCCCCGGCCTCATCGGCGTCGGCGTCCAAGTCTTGGACTAGCTTAACGACAGATATTTCATTGAAACGTCCTAAACCAGATGCCTACAGCAGGCAGGGGTTCCACCTGCTCTGGGGAACGGTTCCAGCCGAAGGGCGGGCTTCCACCTCGCTTCAAAGCCTTGCTAGAACCCGCAAGTCTTCGAAGTCGTCCCACCCAGTAACCTGGCCAAGGACGCCAGCTAACTGGGTCGACACAGCTGGTTCCACCCCTGCCTGCTTCCGGCGAGTTGGTAGCTATCCATAACGCTAGCCGTCGTAGCTGACTAGTCCGGATCTGTAGGCCGGGCTACAGCTGCCAAGCGGTAGCGGTGTGACGTTGATTGGCGCAATCGTAGCCGAGGGTCTGCCAACTATAAGCTCAGTTGTGAGTTGTTGGGACAGCGCTGTGGTTCGCCTCTGCCAGCCTATTGGCAGACCGTGCAAGTCTCATTGTAGTGGGGTTCCCCATAGCAGGCGGAACCCCTGGCAGCCGCAGGCACTGCATCAATCAATTTAATCGCAAAAAAAGCCACGATAAGAGTCGTGGCTTGAGGGGGGATACGAGCAGGCTTAGATACTTTGGGGGAGTGCTAATTACTGCTCGTAAAGAGTATTAAGATTTGGTACGACTTCGTTAGCAACACTCGTTGTTACTAACTTGATTGTAGTGTAACGCCGATGGCGATTAGGTGCAATTGATTGGTTTCATAAATTTACTAATAACGAAGTTGGCTGTCAATCGTTGGTAAACTGAATAGTGGTTTCCACCCGATAAGGTTATTTTTGTGACGTATCAGCCAAAACTAGAAAGTCGTTGTAGGCCTGTGTTGACGGGGATACGACGACTTTTTTCGCGGTGGTGACCCCCAAAGATTTTAGAAAATACTGACAAAATTGTTTTTGGCCTTATAATGGGAATAGTCAAGTGAGTAGCTTTAGTCAGTGGCGACACTTTGCGGAAAATGCGGTAGTTGGCTAAGAAAACCAGTCTTGGTCGAAACCGTTTACACAAAATGCGGCTAGTGGTCAGGTGAGGGCGACCGTTACTGAGAGTTTTTAGAAAAAATGTGATGGTCGAAACCTGTTAACCGTTCATAGTACTATAAGCAGTTGGACCAATGGTACCAAGCAGTCTGGGCCGTTGACTAAAGACTCAAGCGTGTTTGGCCAGGCCAAACGTAACAGGATTGGAGATGATGGCGTGAGCATGATAACGATGATTTGGGATGTCATTTGGCATCCGCTGACAGTGCTGGTGCCGCTGACCAATCAGTTGGGAACGGGCATCTATCCGGTACTGTTCTTTTTAATTTTCTTGGAGTCGGGCATGCTGATCTTCTCATTCATTCCCGGTCAGTCCCTCCTGTTCATGGTGGGGTCGATTGCGGCTAACCCGCATTCTGAGTTAAATATTTGGTGGCTGGTGCTGATGTTTACGCTGGCCGCGACGGCTGGGTCGGCAGTTAAGTACCTGACGACGCGCAAATGGGGCGACCTGCAAGACAAGTTGATCGACCGGTTACCGGCTAAAAAAGTTGCGCAGGCCACGGCCGTCTTCACCCGTAACCAGGATCAAACGCTGCTGATTGGCCGGTTCATTCCGTTTGTGGGCCTGTTCGTGCCCATTATCGCGGGGACCACGGACATGAACTGGCGGCAATTTCGCCTCTTCAATCTCATGGGCAGCTTCATCTGGGTCGTTAGCTGTTCGGCGGTGGGCTATTTCTTTGGCAACACGCCGTTCATCCAGCAGAACTTCACGTGGCTGTTCATCGGCCTACTGGCGGTGCCGTTCTTGGCGCGCCAGGGCTGGCAGTATTACCGCCAGACACGGTAGCGTCGCGGAAATTTAGGCAAAAAGAAAGACCCTAGACAACATGCGGATTGTCTGGGGTCACTATTTAGGAATCTGTTAATAAATCACTTGTTTTGGGGGGAGTGCATCTATAGACAGTGATTCCTATCATCTATCACAGTGCTTAAGGTCAGAACGTATCACGAACCAACTATCCGTATCATAGTGATTTTAAGTTGAGTTAGCAAGCTAATTGTAACTTATCTAGCGGAATGGCTAAAAACAGGCGTGCACGAGTGTTCGGGAAACCTTAACTGGAGAGGCAGACAGTTAAATCGAGTTGAATGGACCGGTGTTTCGGTCGTGACTAGGGTCGCCGCAATCGGTGGCCAGCCGTAGCCGCTAGCCATTTACCAGTGGAGTATACGGGTTACGGTGTGGACGTTTGCAAGGAAAGTTAACAAACCGGGGATTTTCACTGAAGGCATGGCGTATCAATAGACGTTATTTTGACGCTTTTCGGTTTACAAAATTGCTTATAGAAGAATAACAATTTCACAAATATTAAGAGTGCAAATTGCACATTCACTCACCATTTTTATTGAAGTGTGAGGTTTTTACCGGAATCGGCGGTTTTTTCGAGACGAAGTCATTTATCTTTCGCTAACTTTCAAGTAGACTAGCTTTAGAATCGTTTTTCATGTAGGAGGGTAAACATGAAAGTCATCATTGTTGGTAGTACACACGCTGGAACCAATGCAGCGCTACAAATTTTGCGTGATCATCCAGAAACAGATGTGACCATTTACGAACGACACACGAACGTTTCTTTCTTATCTTGTGGGATTTCTTTGTTCCTTGATGGGCAAGTCAAGCATCTTGAGGACATGTTCTATTCTTCACCTGAACAACTTGCGGAAGCCGGGGCGAAAGTTTTGACCCGACACAACGTGATTAAGATCGACTCAGAAAACAAGTCGGTCGAAGTCGTGGATATGGAGTCTGGGGAAGTTTCAACGGACACTTATGACAAGCTGATCATGGCAACGGGGTCTACCGTGACGGTACCGCCAATTTTTGGTATCGATGAAGATAAGGTCATGTTATGTAAGAACTATGAGCAGGCGGTCGCCATTGATAAGGCCGCTGCCGGTAATAAGCGGATTGCAATTGTTGGGGCCGGTTATATCGGTACGGAATTGGCTGAAAGTTACGCGCGGACTGGCCACGACGTTCAACTATTCCAGTCACGGGACATCATTTTGAATCACTATGTTGATAAGGGCTTATCCGATCATATCGTTAACTTGTTGGAAGACCATGGGGTTCAGGTTCTGCTGGACCGGCGCGTCACGTCCTTCACGGGTAACGACGATGGTGAACTGGTCATTGAAACCACGAATGGCGATTTCACTGCCGACTTAGCGGTGGTCTGCACCGGTTTCGTGCCGAACACGGAGCTCTTGCGGGGCCAAGTCGAGATGGACCGGCACGGCGCCATTATCATCAATGACTACGTGCAAACGTCTAATCCAGACATCTTCGCTTGTGGGGATGCCAGTGTGGTTAACTTCAACCCAACTGGCAAGCCAGCCTACACGCCATTGGCAACCAACGCGGTTCGTCAAGGGATGCTGGCCGGAATCAACATTTTCGGTAACATTCAGAAATACATGGGCACGCAAGCCACGTCTGCGATGCAGATCTTCGGTCGGACGTTGGCCTCAACTGGGCTGACGATCGATCACGCGGTCAACGCGGGCTTAGATGCCGACATGGTCACCTTCGAAGGGACTTGGCGGCCAGGGTACATGCCATCCACGGATGACTTGACCATCAACTTGGTCTACAACCGGGAAAACCGGCGTATCCTGGGGGCACAGCTCTTCAGTAAGCATGAAGTTGCCCAATCAGCCAACGCCATTTCGATTGCGATTCAAAACCGCAACACGATTGACGACCTGGCCTTCGTGGACATGCTGTTCAACCCGAACTTCGACGACCCATTTAACTACCTGAACTTGGTAGCCCAACAGGCCGTGGAAAAGGAAACCAAGCGCGGCAACAACAAGCCACGCTTAACGGCGGGGATGGACGCTGACCCTGAATTTGCGGACAAAGAAAAGTAAACATTGTGTGAAAGGCGCCTTTCCGTTTGGGGAGGCGTTTTTTGCTTGGATGAATCAGCCCTACGTTTGTGGGGAACACACTTTTTCAGTGTCCAAGTCTAGCCAAATGGCAGAATCACCCCCACACCTGTGGGGAACACTCTACACGCTTTTGTTTCAATGCCTTATTGCAGGGATCACCCCCACACCTGTGGGGACCACATAAAAAAGACACACGCCTTCCCGCCAAGAAAGGGATCACCCCCACACCTGTGGGGACCACCCTAACCAAACGCCGTCACACCGGCATTCTATTTTTCACAAATCCCGGATTTTGTTTAACTTGCTAAACCCATCATACAGTGTTCAGCAGACTTATACAACTAAATTTCAAGACGTTTTCGTTAAGAATTTCATGAGCCATATGCCGGTTTAAAAGCCCTTGCCAGCAGGAGTAACGCATTTTCCTTGGCAAATCCATACCCCTTGGGGTATACTATGAGCATTGATTAAATTAGAGGAGGAATTTTTCAGATGCAAGCCATTACAAGCAAAGATTTTGAACACATCGGGGACGACACGGCGGTCACGGTCGTCGATTTTTGGGCAACTTGGTGTGGGCCATGTAAGATGCAAACGCCAGTCTTAGAAAAGCTGGACGAGGAGTATGGCGACCAGGTGAAGTTTGCTTCCTTGGACGTTGACCAGAACCAAGAGCTGGCGCAATCCCTGGGAATCATGAGCATTCCTTCACTGGTCATCTTTAAGAACGGCATGCCAACGGAAAAGGTCGTTGGCTTTCACCCCAAAGCGGCCCTCAAAAAGTACATTGACGAAAAGCTGACTGAGGTGAGTGCCTAGTGGTACAAACGACGGCAACTCAGCTCAAGAATCGCTTGCGGCGTGCCGATGGCCAACTGCAAGGCATTTTAAAAATGGTGGAAGAAGGCCGCGATTGTCAGGATGTTTTGACCCAGCTCGCTGCCGTGCGTTCTGGTGTTGACAGAATGATGGGCGTGGTCGTTGCGGAAAACGTCAAGCAGTGTGTGGCGGATGGCCAGCTGGATGCTGACCAGCAAGCCAAGCTACAGGAGGCGTTAGACCTCGTTGTTAAAACCCATTGATTTTTTCCATGAGTCGCCGAATTGGCGGCTTTTTTTGATATAATGGGAAGATAATTTTTGAGGAGGTCGTGACGTGATTAACGTGATTTCAATCGTCATTTTTGCTTTCATCGGTGGTGGAAGCCGATACCTACTGGGGCAACTAGTGTCCAGTACAATGGGATTTCCGTGGATGACGCTGCTGATTAACCTAGCCGGGAGCGGTATTTTAGCTTGGCTGTCACATGCCAAGCGACTCACAGCAACTTGGCCCACTGCCTTGACCGTAGGCTTAGGGGTCGGCGGTTGCGGGGCCTTTACCACCTTTTCCACGTTCAGCGTGGAGACCGTGCGGCTGGTGGCGCAACATCAGTGGGGAATCGCCGTTGCTTACATCCTAGCGACCTTGCTGGGCGGGATACTCTGCAGCGCAGTCGGCGTGGGCATTGCCCGGCGGTGGAGCACCTTCCACCTGGAGGAACAATGATGGCGGGAATTGCCGGCCTGGGCGCCGCTCTAGGGGCACTGGGGCGGTATGGCACCACGCGCTGGCTTCAAGCAGTTTACGGCAATCGCTGGCCCATCGCCACGCTGTTCATTAATTGGTTGGGGTCAGCGCTACTGGGTTTTCTGACTGGTTGGCAAATTGCGCATCTCTGGTTGGTCTTGCTGGGGACCGGTGTTTTAGGCGGCTTCACGACCTATTCGACCTTTAGCCATGAAGTCGTCATGCTCCTGGATCAGCGCCGGTTCGCTGCTACTGCCGGGTACCTGGGATTGAGCGTTGGCGGGGGCCTCTTGTTGGCGGCCGGTGGCTTGTGGCTGGGGTGGCAGCTGGCCTAGCCGTGAAACCAGTGGCATTTCAGCGGCAATTTCCTTATCATTAGGAGAGAAACCTTAACTATGAGAGGAGTGGCCAATTTGGCAAACCGCTTAACGATTGCGGAACAGAATCGAGAATTACGCGAACAATTGACGCCGGAAAATCAAGCGTACTGGGATGACCTGGTCACAGCGCTACGGCAACAATCCCGGTTTGCGGATGAAGAAAAATTACAACGCCACTTGCGCGAACAATTGCCACAACTATTAGTTGCGCAGTCTAACGACCAGTCCGCCGCTCAATTTTACGGGGCGGACCCGCAGACGGTGGCCGAGAAGATGGGCAGTGCCCGCAAGCGACCGACGTGGTGGACTTGGGATCTCCTGGTGCCCGTCATCATTTTCGTGCTCGGCGTGATTTTACCAGCCGCGATTCTGCCGGCCGTGCCACTGCAGGGATTGTTGATTGCCGTGCAGTTCGGGCTATTCGTTATCGCCATGGCTTTGGGCATCTGGCTGTCACAGCGGATGGCGCCACAGGGACAGGTGATCGGCTGGCTGGTCATCGTCGTCGGCCTCGTGCTGGCGATGTGGATTGCCGCTCGGACCGTGCCGGCAGCTGGTCTGATCTACCTGACCCGTGGTGGCGGGAGCGTGGCGTTACTGGTCTTTGCCGTGGCCGTCACCGCGCTGACTTGGTGGCATCACCGCCGTCACGCGGATTCCTGGTTCCCAGCCATTTTAGGTAGCCTGTGGATCACGACATTGTTGGCCTTACTGGCGCGGTTCCCGCTGACGTCAGGACTGATGGTCACGAGTTCGGGAAATTTCCTGATCGCGGTGGGCACAATCCTGGCCGATGCCAGCATCCTAATCATCGGTTGGCACATTTGGCAAGTACGTCAACATAAAACGAAGTAAACGCAAAAAGTCTGGACCGCACGCTGGCGATTCAGGCTTTTTTGGCGTGAACTGAGATTACGCGGGCGATTAAGCCAGTTAGGCCCGTCCGCCCACAGCGCCCCGACCCATATTTGACGAACGGCAGGCGGCCAGCTTGCTTGTACTGTGTCGCTGCAAATACCTAGTTTTAAAATCCAGCAGGTTCCAGCGCATCCGTTTCAAAGGCGTTAACCGCTGGCAAATCCAGTTCCTGGCGTAGCTGATTGGAGACCGCAGTGATTTCGCTTTGCGGTGCAATTTGATAGTCGATGCCGTTGATGGTCGCGGATTCGCCCTGCAACGTGGCGGACTTGATGTGCCGGCTGGTATGGCCATCCTTGGTCCGCAGCCACATGAGGTCGTCAAAGGTCAGGTTGGTCTGCAGGTTGTGCGACAGTGATTTGAGCACCGTTTGATACCGAACCAGTGAGCTGAGGCTGGCTTCCTTGAGGACTAACGCCTTGATAATCTGTCGTTGCCGCGCTTGGCGACCGTAATCGCCCAGTGGGTCTTGGTCCCGCATCCGCGAGTAGGCGAGGGCGCTGGCCCCGTTTAGATGGATCTTGGTGCCCTTGGTCACGTTGGCCTGTTCGTAGTGAAAGGTCAGGAGTGGGTCGACCGTGACGCCGCCGACCGCATCGATCATTTTTTCCAGGCCGCCCATGTTCAACAGCACGTAGTAGTGAATCGGCACGTTGACCAGGTGTGACACGGTCTTAAGCGTGGTCGTCGCGCCGTATAGTGGATAAGCCGCGTTGATTTTTTCATCATCCTGCTGGCTACCATAAATGTCGACCAGGGTATCGCGGGGGATGCTGGTCAGCGTGGCCGTCTGTTTCTTCGGATTGATGGTGGCCACGATCATGGTGTCCGTCCGCCCGACTTGGTGTCGCCCCAGGGCTCCAGTGTCGGTTCCGAGAAGTAAAATGGCAAATGGTTTGCCGCTGGTGATTGCCGTGTCGCTGGGCCGTCCCGCGGCCTGATAGGTCTGTGAAAAGGTTCGTTGGGCCGCATGCCAAGCGCGCCACCCCCAGACGCCGCCGACAATCAGCAGGCAACTCAACACCAGTAAGAACACGCGTAACCGCCGATGACGACGGGGTGCAAACGTTCGCCCGCGTGGTGGCAATGGTGTATTTTGCATGATAGATCCCTCCCCAATTACGTGGCCCATTATAGCCAAATCAATTGGTTGTGAGAACCAAAGCGACCGCAAATTTAAGCATTTTGGCAATTTCTTAACCAAGTGATTGACCGGTAAAATTCGTAACGGAAATTATTGGTCGAAGCGCTACCATTTGGTGTACAGTAGAGGAGTACCGAAAGCTATTAATGAAAAGGGAGTTGGCAAATAATGGCAAAAGTTGAAAGTTTTACTTTAGATCATACAGCCGTTAAGGCACCTTACGTACGGCTGATCACACGCGAAACGGGCACAAAGGGTGATGTCATTTCTAACTTTGATTTACGGTTAGTTCAACCTAATGAAAATGCAATCCCAACGGCCGGTCTACATACCATCGAACACTTACTAGCAGGTTATCTGCGTGACGAAATGAGTGGGGTCATTGACTGCTCACCATTTGGCTGCCGGACTGGGTTCCACCTGATTACCTGGGGGGAACAATCTACTGAAGAAGTTGCCAAGGCATTGAAAGCCTCTTTGCACCGCATCGCCTTTGATACGGAATGGAAAGATGTGCAAGGTACTGACAAATACAGTTGTGGCAATTACCGCGACCACAGCCTGTTCTCCGCTAAGGAATGGAGCAAGGATATCCTGGACAAGGGCATCTCTAAAGACCCATTCACCCGCGAAGTCGTTTAACGCGCTGACTAGTACGGGCGCTGATTGGCCAGTTCAACGGGTAACCCGGCTGGCTTGAAGCAATTAAACCGAGTCACTGAATCGTCCCTGAAGGAGCCTGAATCCCGGGCCCCTTTTTTTGTCGCAATCTGTTAAGTGGGTTGATTAGGTAGCCGCGATTACCAGTCGCGGTGGGACCACACTGTGGGGGCAGGCGTGTAAACTAATCAATGAGCAAGACGATGTATTTTAAAAGCTAGCATCAGTTAAAGTGGGGGATGAATGAATCGTGAAAAAATTAAACTGGTGGCTGGTACTTCTGGCGGCGTTGGGTCTGGGGCTAACCGGCAGCGCAACCGTCCAGGCGTACCACACGTATCATCAAAAGGCCGCTGCCCTGAGCGTGGGGTCGCGGCGGCGCGTCAACGATAGCCACGTGCACTACGTCAAGGCGCCCAAGACCTATCGTCATGCCAAGAATACGCACGGCCACAATGTCATCAAGCATAGCCGGGGGTCAGCGATTACCTTTAAGACCAAATACCTCCTGCCACTCCCGGGATATCACAAGCAGGCCTGGGGCAATCCGCAGAGCGTGACCACCAATAACCGCTACCTGTACGTCCTTTACACCCCAACGGCCTGGCACAACCGCGGGCGCATCGTGCGTTATGATATGCACAAGCTGAACAAATTGGACCTGACGCCTCGTCAATTACAGACGGCGTACGCCAGCCATGCCAAGGCCCAATTGGCCAGTCACGCGGCCATCAAGGTCGGCAAGCCCTTTGAAACGGGGCATGGCCAGTCGTTGGCCTACAACTGGAAGAATCACCATCTCTACATGTGGTGCGATCGAGAGAAATCGGCCGCCACGCCCGTCAATAATTACGGTTATATCAAGCAGATCAAAGCTAGCAGCCTGACGCCCCGGTACCAAATCCGTTTTCGGTTGAAGCACAAACACTTCGCGGTTCCTGGTGGCCACGTGCTGACGTTTGACAAGCAGGGCCGCGCCTACTTCTGGAGCCGGCCGACGACGCACACGGTCAATATTTACCGTGGCAGCATTTCGCGGCATCATGTAAAATTCCACCTGACCCATCAGGTGCTCGAGCACGGGCCGGGGACACACGTGCAGAGTATGGCGTACAATCCGCATACCAAGCGTATTTACCTGGTGGCCGACGATTCGATTGCCAGCCTGCCCGTCAGCAAACTGGCTGGTAAGGGCCATTTGACGAAGCACAACGTGAAATGGACCAAGTTCAGTTCCAAACGAGAATTTGAGGGGCTGACCTTTACCAAGAGCGGTCACGCCTACCTGTTGTGCAATCACAATCCAGAAATTTTGCGGGGCAATCGCATCAGTTGGTAAGTTGGGCAAGTTAAAAAAGCCTTGTGACGCCATGCTGACGGTCAGTCGTTTTATACTGGCCGAAAACATTGGGGGATGAGGGATGATGAGAAGAATCAGTTTACTGGGGGGATTAATTCTGGTCTTGGGGATGATTGCCACCCCGGTGACCGCCAACGCCATGGTTCAGGTGAGGCAGACTTCCCCCGCATTAACGACGCCCAAAAACCTAACGTCGCTCGATGATCGGCAGGTTCATTTTATCCCGGTACCCAGCACATACGCTCAGGCGGCCAATCCGCACGGCGTCAACACGATTGCCAGCAATCAAGGCAGTCCCGTGACCTTTACGACGAAGTACCAGTTGCCGATTCCGGGTTATCAGCACCAAGCCTGGGGGGACCCGCAAAGCTCAGCCGTCGTGGGCCAGTACCTGTACGTGGTCTACTGCCCAACGGCATGGTACAACCGCGGCCGCATCGTGCGATTTGACATGGCCACGCTCAGCAATCTACAGGCCACCCCGGCGCAGGTTCAACGCGTCTACACCAACGCTGCGGCCCAGTCACCACAGGAAAAACGGATTCGTGCGGCCATCAAGGTGGGCCCCGCCTTTACGACTGGTCACGGTCAGTCGCTGGCCTACGATTGGGCGACCGGCAAGTTCTATATGTGGTGTGACCGCGAACTGGCGCCACGGATCAATTTGAGTAATGACGGCGTTCTCCAACAAATCAGTCCCACGTCGCTAAAGCCGGTCCACCAGATTCGGTTCCGGCTGAAGTCTAAATCACTGGCGGTTCCTGGCGGCCACGTGTTGGCGTTTGACCGCGCCGGGCACGCGTACTTCTGGACCCGGCCTGATCCGGTAAACGTCTACATTTACCAGGGCACGATTCACCGCAACAACGTCCACTTCCGCTTGACCAAGCAGATTTTGGAGCACGGGCCTGGAACCTGTGTGCAAAGCATGGCGTACAACCCGCACAACGACCGGCTGTACCTGGTGGCTGATGACTCGATTGCCAGTCTGCCAGTCGCTAAGCTCGCGGGCAACGGCTCGCTGACGGCGGCCGACGTGACCTGGACGGGCTTTGCCTCCACGCGGGAGTTCGAGGGGTTAACGTTTGGCAGCGACGGTCAAGCCTACCTGATGAGTAATCACAACCCGGAAATCTTAGTGGGTAATTCGTTGAATTGGTAAAAATAATTAATCGTTGGTAGAGCCTGGGCGTTTGTCCCGGGCTTTTTGTGTCAAGACATGTTAGTTACACTTTAATCAGTATAGTAAAAGGTCTTAAAACCCCATTCATAGATTGCTTCACTGTGATTAAGGTTGATTTGTTTTTCCTGAAAAACAAATGTGTTATTATGTATTGTACATGAGAGGATTCAGGGATTGGATGTAGTGATTAATGACTGAGCCAAATGAAGTACGCGCAATAGTCGCTAATATAAAGGCTAAGCGAAGTAACTGGAGAGTGTCGAAACGTGATAAGAATAGAGAATTGGTCAGTATCTTAGCGGTTCCACAATCGGAAATTCTAGACATGATTTATAGCGACTTAAGTTGGCACAACTATAGCTCAGGTCCAAAGGCAGACAATCATACGCCGCAGCTCCCCGGAGATATTTGGATTTTTGGCTTAACAATCTCTGGAATTGACTGTTACTTAAAGTTTCAAGACAGACCAAGTGGTGTCGTGATGTGGATTTCGATACACCCAGTAGAATACCCGCTGAACATGCCTTTTAGGTGGGATTAGTAATTTGAATTTCAGGAGAGTATACAAATGACTGAGATAAAAAAAGAGTTTTATAATGACGAGCTTGAGGCGACTGATGTTTATACAGAAGTTAAAGAGTTAAGATTCGTACGGGTTCGAGATATAGACAATCTTTTAGTTCTGCACCGTTATTGGAAAGACTCAAGTGGCGAGCTATGGTCAGATTTTGATGATCCAATGGAAAATTCTAAGAAGGATTTTATTGTTTATCGTACCCGAAAAGGTTACATGACCCCAGAAAGTATAAAAAAATTGAGAGAAAATGCTGGCCAAACAGTAAGAGAATTTTCAGACTATTTAGGGATAGGTTCATCGACCCTTTCCCAACTTGAGAACAATTTGCGGGTTCAAACGAAAGAAACAGATGCACTACTGCAAATGGTCAATAAGTACTATAACCTAAACGGCAGGTTGCCTAGTATAGGGGTGAAAGATCTAATTGATGCGCTAAATAGCAGTTTCAAAAAGAGTGTGGTCAAAGAATCGAAATATTCTTATCAAGATCCAGTAATGTATGAGAATAATGATAGTACGTATGATAACTATAGTTTAAGAGTGAATGGAGAGGCCGCGTAATGGGAGTTTTTAAATTTGATCACTATGTAGTAGACGAGATGTCTTATATTAAAAATCAGAATTATGATAAAAGCTTGAAGAGTATTAACTTGAAACCACAAATTAGTGCAAAAAATAGTATTGATGGCATGAATGTGGTGGTTACATTGAAAGTGGTTGTTGGGGCGTTGAACGTGGAAAATGTGCCGTTCCAGGTCAAAGTGGCCATGAGTGGTTCTTTTGAATATAATCCAGATGAAGACAATGATTCATACGGTATAGATACTTTTATTCGTAATAATGCAGTTGCGACGCTATACCCCTATGTAAGATCTTTAGTGGCTAACTTAACGATGTCTTCTGGTGAGTACCCAGGATATAATCTGCCGACAATAAATGTGAGCAAGGTCTTAGAGAAGTCCACAAATAATGAAACTGCTTGAAACAGTGACTTGTTAAAGATTTATTTCGAAAATAAAATCCTTGAGAATTTAACTAAAATAATATTGTGAGGATGCGGCTATCTAAAAGAGGGCCGCATTTTTTGTGGTGGTTTAATGGCGTGGAAGAGTTAGTCTGGTAGTCTTGATTAAGCCATTAAACTCGGTCAGATAGCATAACAACTGCGGGAGTTGACAATTGGTCCCGTGATTACCGGGTCCGGGTGATAGACATTTTTAAAAAATTGTCCTTTTGCGAAAAAAGTTGGTCACTAAACCGCCAGAATAGTTTAAGCTGGAGGTAACTAGAAATTTGCAGAAGGTGGGCGCGATGGAATCGGACAAACGGGATTGGCAGGTCATTTATCAGGAGTTGGCAGAATTAATTGGCGAGGAGAATACGCTCAAGATTTTTCGGGACTTTCGGGGAAGTACGGTGAGCTTTCCGATGCGCTTGATGCGGCACGAAGCCTTGCTGAGCCGGGTGCAAAATGACTACCTGGCGGGCGCATCGATTCATGAACTCAGCGCGCACTACCAGCTGGCTGAGCGGACGGTGCGTAAGTATATTCACAAATAATGATGCAAGTAATTCGACATGCAAATACGCGTGCAGGTCTACACTGTCGCGGTGATTTTTGCATGCCAGCAAAATTTGTTATCTTGAGGTTACAATCTTTGGTAGTAAGCGGAGGTCATTAGGGATATGGACGTGGATACACAGGCATTACAGGGCATCTATAAGAAATTAAATGAATTGTTGGGGACAGAGGAAATGTTGAAGCTTTACCAGGAATTTCGCGGGACACAGCTGAATCTCCCGATGAAGTTGTACGGGCGAGACGGTACGGTGGCGGCCATTAAGAAAAAGTATCCTCAGATGACGGAAAAGGCGTTGGCCGACGAATATGGCTATTCACAGCGCTGGGTCAAGCGGGTCATTAGCGAGGCCGAAAAGCAACAGTAATCGGGAAAAGGAGCAAACATGAGAAGGCTTAAACGATTCGGAATACTACTCACGTTGGTGGGTGTGTTGCTGGGCGGGATACCTGCCGTCACGGCTCAGGCCAAGACGGTGGCGCAACCCGTGGCTATTAAGAAATTGGTCAAACGCGATTTCCGGTCAGTCCACGGCCGCTGGTCGGTCAAGGTGACGCGGCTAGGTAGCCCAGTGAGCATGACTACCGGCAATCGCCACGTTCAGGCGCAACGGTCCGCCAGCACCATCAAGGTCTACGTGATGCTCACCGTTTTTCAGCGCGCCCAAGCCCATCACCTGAAGCTGACGCGGACGGTCATGGGCAATCTTAAACGGATGATTTACTATTCGGACAACGCAGCCACGAACGCGTTGATCCGTAAGCTGGGTGGGTTTAAGCGGGTCAACCAAACGGCCAAACGGTTTGGGTTTAAGCACACCCATTTGCGTCGCTACATGCTGGACACCGTTGCGTTGCGCAGGGGTCACGACAACTATACGTCGGTCCACGACCTCACACGATTCCTCACGCTAACTTATCAGCACCGGTTGCTGGGCAAGACCTATGATCGGAAGATGCTGGCATTGTTGCATCACTGCCGTAATCACAGCAAGCTCCCCAAGCTGGTGACCCACGCCAAGGTTTATAACAAGACCGGTGAGTTTCCTGCGAAGGGGGTCCAAAACGATGCGGCACTCTTCAAGACTAAGCACGGCGTCTATACCGTCGTCGTTATGGCCCAACAAGGCCAGCAGTATGCCCAATACCGGGCAATGAACCGGCTAGGCCGGGATGTGGTGCATTATCTGAACAATCACGCGTAAAAAAGCAGCGTAGAAGGACGTTTGGGAGAGAGTTCTCAGACGCCTTTGTTGTTGACTAAAATATTAAGAAAATGGTGTTTTCATTATTACGAAATTTGTATGTAAATGTTGTGTAAAGGCCCTATACGGCGGGCTTTTTCTCCGGTAAGATGGGAGTTAATCATTAGCGGCTGAGGTGATGGCTGGGGGACATCAGGTCCTTGAATCAATCGCCAAGAAGATGACAGTAACCGCCAAGAACCTGGGGAGGAATTCTGATGGACGCAACAAGTTATCCTTACTTTCGAAAACGAATTAAGCACTACATGAAAACGGTGACGAACAACCAAGAACCTTTAATGATCACGCGCAAAAATAAACGTAATGTGGTTTTAATTTCGGTTGAAGAATACAGTACGTTGTTAGAAAATCAATTTATTTTGAGCCACCTGGAAAGCCGGGCTTGGCTGCAGACGGCCGCGGAGCCCGAAGTGGTTGCTGAATCCATGGCGGAGTCGGCAGCTACCGAAGTCGAAGAGCCTTAAGGAAGAGGTCTGGGATAGTATTGCCCAGACTTTTTTAGACAGGTCATCACTTAGAAATGGGGGATGGACGTGACTAGTAGAATCGTGTACTTGGAGCAAAAGGCCGCCAGTAACGCGCCTGCCCAGACGCACAATCTATTTCTGGTGGGTTATGCGATTTTTCAGGTTGATCAGGGGGCCACACTGCGACCGGCATTAAATAGTTGGGGCAAGGTCCAAACGATTGTCGTGGACCACAAGGACCGCTTTCGCATCACGTTTAGTTCGGGCCGGGTCTTTGTGTTGAGCCAAAAGAAAGTACTGACTTACGAAACCGACCGGGATGAGTTGACCCTGACGGAGCGGCTGCAAGACCACGGGTTAACGCTACCGGAGACGACACCGGCCCCAACTGCGCAAGCACCAGAGCACTTAACTCGGGTGTGGCCACAAGTAAATCGCCTGACCAGTATTCCCCGCAGTTACGTGGTGATCGACTGCGAATTTGGGGTCTTATTCAAGACGCAGCGTACCGGCGATGACGTTGCCATGACCCGCACCACGATTGCCGGAGAGAAGGCGGGGATTTTTCAGCTGGCAGCTCTGGGCTATCAGGGTACCCAACCGCTGGATATCTTTTTCAATCGCTACGTGGACAATCCTAATTTTTCAGCAGACATGAAGCTACGGGGCCTGAAGGAAACGGGCGTCACGCTAGACAGATTCGAGCAACAGGCCCGGCCCCTAACCGTGGTGCATGCCTTTATCCAGCAAGTGCTGGCCCGTCGTTTGCCGCTAGTCTTCTGGGATCAGGGCAATGACTTGCGGTTACTGCAAAACACCTTGGCACAGGACTATGCGCAATTGACGGCAGCAGAACGCGCCATTTTGCAGGCCCCGCTCGCCGTCTTTGATGGCAGCCTGTACACCAACGAGGTCATCAATCGCAGTAATCATCAGCATGCCAGTCGCCATTTCCTGCCGTTGAATGGGGTCGCGGGGTTACTGAATATTTTCAACCCGCACCAGCACAACGCGCTGTGGGACGCACAAACGACCCATTACGTGGTGAACGCACTGGACCGGTTTAAGCGGACAGCGCCGTTGATCTTGACGGCACCGCAGCCCCGTGCGCCGCTTCAGTTACCGGCGCCTCAGCCAACCGCAGATGTTCAGTCAGCTGCGCCAGTTCAGTTGGCCAAGTTGCAGGAACTTCGGGCAGCCGGTCAGACTTACCGTGAAATTGCCGGGCAATTGGGGATGAGTCCCAGTACGGTCTGGCGAGCAGTGAAGCGGCATCAAGAGCGTTAGGCTTGATAATTAAATTTATGAGACGTTTAACACGAACCCGCTCTGGAAACTCGTATAATAAGGAGTAATCAATGGGTGTAGGGGGTAAGTGTCAATGACGGGAAAGCGAGCACCGCTGCGGGGACTGTGGCGGCTGAATCAGCGAATCGAACAGTGGCGTGCCATGCGGGCAATCAAAGAAGCCCTGCGTGTCGCGTACCCATTTATCTTAGTCATGACCTTGATTGACGTGGTGGGCCAAGGCCTATTAACGAAAAGTGGCTTTTTCTTTCAGATCTATCACGTTGGTAGTTGGCTGCCAGGGCTAGAGTTGTGGCGGCAGTTATTTCAAGTCATTAGCCTGGTGATCAACGGCATCGTCGCGGTCATGGTGGCTTTTACCACGGGGCATTATTTGGCGCGAACTTATCGTGGTGATGCGCTGGCTGTAGGGGTCATGAGCGCGTTAGCCTTTCTGACGTTGAACGTGAATTATGATGCATTGAATACGCCGGTGCGAGGGAATGGCGATGACATCCCACAATTCATGGAAAATAACCTGGGACCACAAGGCATTTTTCTCGCCATTGTGGTGGGATTAGTGGTCGGTTGGTTCGGCTGTCATTTGATGAGTTGGCTGGGTAAATGGGCCTTGAAGCATCCCCAATGGGGCCAGCTGTCCTGGACCAGCCGGGTGGCCTGGCCGTTGGTCGTGGTTTTGACCCTCACGGTCGGCATGGGCTATGGTCTGAGTTGGCTGAACAGTGGCGGTTTGAATGGCTTGGTCTATCAGGGCTTGAACGCCTTGGTCACCAACCCAGGACACCGGGGGGTAATCATTCTTGCCGTGACGGCCATTAATAACGGCCTGTGGTGGCTGGGCTTGATCGGGCCCATTTCACTAGCAGGGAATAGTTCCGTGACGTCGCTGCAAAATCTGGCGTACGCGGTCCAACATGGCTCTGGTTGGAATGCCCCCAATCCCATCACGTTGCATACGCTGGGCGATGCCTATGCCAACTTCGGCGGCGCGGGGATGACCTTGGCGTTGCTGCTGGCAATCTGGATCGGCTCCAAGCAGGCCAGTTACCGTCGCGTGGCCAATCAGACCTTTTTACCGAACCTGGTCAACTTGAACGAACCGACTCTGTTGGGCTTACCGCTTCTCTACAACCCACTTTTACTGATTCCCTTTATCGTGGCACCAGCCGTGAATATCGTCGTGGCGTGGTGCGCGATTACGTGGAAATTGGTGCCGCCCATCGTCTATCCGGTGCCGCGAACGACGCCGGGACCACTGATTGCCTACCTAGGCACCGGTGGGGATTGGCGGGCGCTACTGTTGAGTCTGATCTGCCTAGCCTTGTCCGTGGCCATTTACCTGCCGTTCGTGCGGTTGGCCAATCTGGCAGGAGGTGATGACCATGCGGCGTAATTGGTGGCGTTGGGTGCTTGGTGTACTCGTGGTGCTGGCCATTTTCCTGCCCAGCACGGCGTGGATGCACCAACGAATTACCCAGTATAAGTCAAATTATAAAACGCCGTTGAACCCAACCATCATGGTTCCTGGGTCCAGCGCGAGCCAAAATCGGTTTGATTCGTTGATCACGCAATTGCGGCAGGAGACCAAGGTAGCCCACAGTGTGCTGAAGGTCAAGGTTGCCGAAAATGGCCAGCTATCCTATACCGGTTCCATTCGGCGAGGGGATAATCAGCCCTTTATCGTGATTGCTTTTGAGAACAACCGTGATGGCTATGAAAATATCAATAAGCAGGCCCGCTGGTTGAACGTGGCTTTCAAGGATCTCGTGAAGACCTACCACTTCAACCATTTCTCGGCGATGGGTCACTCTAATGGTGGTCTGATTTTGAGCCTATTCCTAGAGAAATACTTTGCCCAGACACCGCACGTAGACGTGGATCGGTTGATGACGATTGCCACGCCATACAATATGGAATCCAACAGCACGACGACGCAAACGGCCATCCTAAAGGAACTGATTGCTGGTCGGCGACAGTTGCCCAAGAAATTGACCGTCTACTCGGTTGCTGGTACTGAAAATTATTCGAGTGACGGGACGGTACCCGCTAATAGCGTGAACCAAGGAAAGTACGTCTTCCAAAATCAGGTGGCCCATTACACGCAGATCACGGTGACCGGTGATAACACGACGCACTCGGATCTGCCGCAAAACAAGCAGATTGTCCTCCTGATTCGGCAATACCTGTTACAAGAAAATCTTCCCGCCAAGGACCGAGCACAGAATCAAGCCGACACCAAACGCCGGTCACTTACCGGTGAGACCGGCCTACCTTAATCATTCTGGTATAATAAGAAAAAACGGTGGGAGGTCTTCACGTGAATTTTCGGCAATTGGAATATTTCTTAGCGGTGGCTAACGCCGGTCAGATTACGGCTGCGGCGCAACAACTGCACATGGCCCAACCGCCCTTGAGTTATCAACTCAAGCAGTTGGAGGCAGAACTCGGGGTGACGCTCCTGAACCGCTCGGCAACTGGGACGACCTTGACGCCAGCCGGTCAGCTATTGCGAGACTATGCCCAACAATTGATAGACCTGCGAGAACGTGCTGATAGCCAGGTTCGCTCGCTGGGCCAAGGCCTGGCCGGTGTGTTGTCAGTTGGGGTCATCTCCTCATCCATCGGGGCCACGCCCAACGCCAAGCTGCGTACGCTAACCCGTCACTACCCCAAGGTGCAGATTCGCCTATTTGAGGACAATACCTACGGCCTGATTGACCGACTGGACAAACGTCTGATCGATGTGGCCATTGTGCGGACGCCCTTTACAGCACCGGGGCTGGCCAGCAAGGAATTGGCGACGGAATCGATGGTGGCGGTGGTTCCCAAGAAGTATGACCACTTTCCGGCGGCGACACTCAAGGTCGAGGACCTCGCCAGCGTACCCCTGATTATCTACCGGCGCTTTGAGCACCTGTTTCAAACGACCTTTGCGGCCAAACGGATGGCGCCCTTTATTGCCTGTACCTGTGACGATGCCCGGACCGCTGTTCAGTGGGCGGAGTCACGGATGGGGGTCGCGGTGGTCCCACAGTCAGTTGCCGAGCAGACCAGTGGTGCCCAGACGGCCGTTCGCTTGATTCGCTACCAGCCGTGGCGAACCACTCTGAAATTGGTCTGGCCGGAACAGATCACGCCGAGCCCACTGTTACAGCGCTTCATTGATAGTTATTGAATATATGCTAAATACAAAATAAGCCACCTAGCCATATTTATTTTATATGGCTAGGTGGCTTTGTCGTGAAAGCGATTCACCACCAATAACCGCGTTGCTTATCCGGTGTGCTTAGACGTGCGGACAAGTATCTTGGCCAAATTAATATTTGACTTTTAGTGAACAAACAGAGCTATATGTAAAGATGAACGTTGATATTCAAGTAAATCAACAAGTGAGTAAAATCACAATCGTTTCTAAAATCACAAGCTGACAAACTTGCCGCCAGCCCAGCAAAGGTTGATAATCAATTAAGTGATTTCGATTGATTAGGAGGGACAGCACACTTATGATTCATACAGCTATTATTATGTTGGCCGTGGGTATCTTCGCCGGAATTGCCGGCGCTATCCTCGGTATCGGCGGGGGAATGATCATCACGCCGATTCTAACCCTTGGGATGGGATTAGACATTAAATACGCGATTGGAGCCAGCATCATTGCCGTGATTGCGACCAGTTCCGGGTCAACGATTGCTTATTTGCGCGACAACGTCCTTAACTTGCGGGTCGCCATGTTCTTGGAAATCGCGACGACCATCGGAGCCATTGTTGGCGCCCTGTTGACGGGGGTTCTGGACCCGAAGTACCTGTACTTACTCTTCGGCTGCCTATTGGTCTTTTCTGGGTGGAACATGTACCGAAAGCTCCGGCGTGGTCAAGAGGTCTTACAACGGGTCGAACCCGATAAGATTGCAGCCAAGCTCAAGCTCAACGGCACCTATTTTGATAAAGCCGAAATGAAGGACGTCGACTACCAGGTGGAAAATGTGCCCGCTGGTTTTTCCGTGATGTTTGGGGCCGGGGTTGCCAGTGGCCTACTGGGCATCGGTTCCGGGGCGTTCAAGGTCATGGCATTGGATACCTTCATGAAAATGCCGTTGAAGCCTTCCAGCTCGACATCTAATCTGATGATGGGGGTCACCGCGGCCGCTAGTGCGACGGTGTACTTCTTTAACGGTGCCATCCTGCCGGGGATTGCGGTACCGATGGCCTTGGGAATTTTGGTGGGGGCCGTGATTGGCTCACGCATCATGCAAGTACTGCCAGCGCGGTGGATTCGTATCGCGTTCATTCCCATTATCTTGTACATTGGTTTTGAAATGTTATTTAAAGGATTGGGGGTTCACTTCTAATGGAGGAAAAACCAACAACGGCCAGAGAAATGGCCCAGGTCGAAACGATCATTGGCCGCATCTTACAGGTCGGCGTCATTTTCTCAGCAATCATCATGCTCATTGGCTTGGCTCTCTTCTTGGTCACGGGCTACTCGGGCTACGCAGGTGATTTTGTGCCCCGGCAAATGGGCATGATTCTGGCCGGCACTTGGCAGTTAAAGCCTTACGCCATTATGATGTTGGGTGTTTACTGCCTGATCTTAACGCCGGTCTTACGGGTCGTCGTGTCAATCTACGCGTTTTACAAAGAAAAGGATCATTTGTACGTGGCCATCACCACTTTGGTATTGATTATTTTATTAATCGCCCTAGTGATTGGGGTCAAGGGTTAACCACAGAATAGAAGCGTATCACGGGGTCTGGGGCAAAAGTCTCGGACCTTTTGTGTCTCCGAATATATGGTGTTGAAACCTGGCCCAACGCATTCGTTAAATTACTTGATTCTGGCAGCGGTGTGCTAAACTATTAAGTAACGAGATTACGAGAGAGGCGACGAGCGTGGGGACACGGAAAACGGAACAGTGGCGGCGAAATTTAGCGGTATTGTGGTTAGGAACCTTTATTGCCGGAATGGGCTTCAGTGAAATCATGCCCTTCATTTCGCTATATGTGGATGACCTGGGCACCTTTACCCGGGGCCAACTGACCATGTATAGTGGGGTGACCTATGCGGCGACCTTCCTGGTGATTGCGGTGGTTTCCCCGTTGTGGGGCAAGTTAGCGGACCGTAAAGGCCGAAAATTAATGCTACTGCGGTCGTCGCTGGGGATGGCCGTCGTGATTGGCATGATGGGCTTCGTCAGCAACGTTTGGGAGCTGATTGGTCTGCGATTCCTGCAAGGCTTTTTTGCCGGGTATATCCCTAACGCCAGCGCCTTGATTGCGGCGGAAACGCCTAAGGCCAAGAGTGGCAACGCGCTGGGCATTTTGACCACCGGGTACGTGAGTGGCAACCTGATTGGGCCGGTGCTGGGCGGCATCTTGGCGCAGGTCTTTTCGATTCGCTGGACGTTTATTCTAACCGGGATTTTCCTGATTATCGTGTTCTTCCTTAGTGCTACGCTGGTTCACGAACACTTCACGCCCGTTAGCAAGGAGAAACAAGCCCAGGCTGGTTTTTGGCTGAAACAGGTCAAGAACCCAACGCTGATCATAGTCCTGCTGGTATCGACGATGTTCATTCAGATGGGTAATAACTCCATCACGCCCATCATCAGCCTGTACGTGCGGGAGCTCATGCACCATACTGGGCCGATCACCCTGGTGGCCGGCATCATTGCGGCGTTACCCGGAATTTCCACGCTGCTAGCGGCACCCAAATTAGGGGAGTACGGCGACCGGCACGGCACCCAACGCGTGCTGATCTTTGGCTACGTCTTTGCCGTGATCATGTACTTTCCGCAGGGCTTCGTCACCAGCATTTGGCTCTTGGGGATTCTGCGGTTCATGATTGGGGTTTCCGATGGGGCACTGTTCCCGGCGGTACAAACGATGCTGACCAAGAACGCGCCGCACTCGTTGACCGGGACCGTCTTTAGCTGGAACCAGTCCTTTCAGGCCCTCGGCAGTATGCTGGGCGCGATGCTCGGTGGGGTCGTGGCCAACTGGTTCGATTACAGCGGGGTCTTCACGTTTACCGCGATTACCCTGTTATTAAATTTCTTATTACTGTGGTGGCTCGTCCCCGAAATTCGGCAGTGGCGCGGTTCATCCACTTCAAGGAGCAATACTACCCATGACTAATCAAAATTTACCCGTGCAATTTCCCAATGACCCGACCTCACTCAAGGCGCTAGACAACTTCCGGACGTTGATGCTGAATTACCGCAGCGCCGTGCAAGTTGTGGAGACCAAGATTCACTACCTGGACCAGGAATATCAGATTCAAAATGGCCACACGCTGGTCGATAGCTTGCAGTCACGGATCAAGTCGCCCGAAAGCATTTTGGAAAAGGCCCAGCGCAAACACCTGGACTTTAACTTTGAGTCGTTGCCCCAGCAGATGCACGATATCGCTGGTATCCGCATAATTGTGCGGTTTGAAGACGACATTTTGGCAATGGAACGGCGGCTGGAAAAGCAACCGGACATCAAGGTGCTGCAGCGCAAGGATTACGTGGCTAAGCCCAAGGCCAATGGCTACCGCAGCCTGCATTTGATTTTGGCGATCCCGGTCTATCTGGCGGCCGGTGTGCAGGCGGTCACGGTCGAGGTGCAGATTCGCACGATTGCGATGAATTTCTGGGCATCGCTGGAACATGAATTGAGTTATAAAAAGAACGTGAAACATCAAGATGAACTGCGCCGCGAGCTGATTGCCAAGGCAGAATTGGTCCATCAACTGGACCAGGATATGAATGGCATCAAAAATCAAATCCGGGCTCAGGAAAATCAGTAGGTTTGTTCGTAATGCGAGCTTGCAAACGCGTGCGCGAATGATGCGGGTCCCCCTTAACCAATGATACGATAAATGCTGGAAGGGGTGGCGCGTTATGTTTAAGCAAAAATTGGTGACGACATTAGCCGTAACGGCTCTAAGCCTGGGCGTGGGGGCGTTTCTGGTCCAGCCCCAAATGGCGATTGCACAAGGGGTGAGCGACCAAATCCCACAGGCCTATCGAGGCCACTGGCGGTTAGCGCATTGTAATTGGAACTTGAAAAAGGGGACGCGGCTCACGATTGGTGCCCGGTCGTTTCAGAGCAAATTTGGGACGTATCAAGGCGACCAACTGGGCGTTGACATTGCCCCGCAGGCTATTGGGGTCTTTCAAGCGGCTAACGGCATGCAGGTTAGCCCGGAGAACACGTTGCAGCTCACGCATTATCAGCATCACGTGGCTTTGAAGTGGACCTACAACACTGGGGTGGCTTACTACATCAAGTAAGCTTTATAAGATAAATCATTAAATTTCGGTCGGATGGTTATTTCGCCATTAAGATTGGCGAAACCAGATGCCTCCGCCGTCCACCGCGTTCCAGCTCATATTTGGCGAACGGTAGGTGGCATTCATACCGGGTGGCCAACCACCTTTTGTTGCAGGTTGGTCATTTAAAATTAACGCAAAAAAGTTTGGGCGCGTCTGTCCCAAACTTTATTTTTTCCATGCAGTTGTGTTCGCACAGGCGAGTCTTAAAAGTGGCCGGCTACAGGAACCGTAATAATTGGGCAATCGTGCCGTTATCCAAGATGATAAACAGTCCCAGCCCAATGTAGATGGCCGAAATCACCCAGCGGTTGTAGCGCTCGATGAATTCGCCGATGCGGGGGAGGCAGGAAATTTTCTGTGCGCTAAAGACCAACAGATAAATCATGATGAAAAATGTCAGTAGCGTGGCCGCCAGTTGGGCGCGGTCGAGCGTCACGAAGTATGGGACGAATAGCCCCAGGTTATCGGCCCCGCAGCTGCCAATCGTGACGATGGCGACGGTCTGCGTCAATTTGCTCAGGCCCTTGGTGTTCAGCCGCGATTCCGCGCGCTCTTCCCCCGTATCCGCCACGAACCAGACGCGAATCCCGAAGTAGATGGGAATCAGCCCCAGCAAGCCCAGGAGCCATTTCTCAGGCACGTAATGCAAGACGAAAGCAAAGAACAGACTCACTGCAATCAGCGTCAGTGACCCCAGGTATTGTCCCAGATAAATGTCACGAATCTGCCGTTTGTCCGTCACTCGCGCAAAGTAAATCAGCAAGATGACGAGTAAATCCACGGCGGTGGCGGTATATAGCATGATGGCGGTCAGGATGGTCTGCAACATGGGGGGCACTCCTATCTGTAGTGAAAGCTCTTACAATTGCAGTGTAGCACACTTGTCGCCTGGATTGGAAACGAATTTTGGCCAAAATAAAAAGCCTCAGCGTCAGCCAAGGCTCGGTCTATCGATCATGCTTAACGTGAATTATTTTTCACTGGAAGCTTGGTCGTCACGGCTAAGTAGCGTGATCCCGTTGACCGCGATCACAGCGACAACTGCCATCCAGATCCCAATTTTCATGGGTTCCCAAGTCATTTGTTCCAACGTACCACCGATGTAACCCATAACTTCGCCGAAGATAACGGACCAAAAGATCACGACTAAATTAGATTCAAGCCACTTCACACGTGTCACCTCACAATCGTTATTAGTTTACCACGATTAACGGCTGAGCGGGTAGTTAAGTTTTGCTTGGGTCAGATTTTTCTCTTAGGAATGCGTCTGGGTTGCGGGTTGACGTGAATTCAAGTATACTATGCATAACTGAAAATGAGATGGTTGAAGCGGCTGCTTTCAAGAATGGTGTCTTCCTTGGGTTGGGGGGACCGTTTTTGGCGGGCGCTTTTTTCGTGCAAAGGGAGGCAACTTGTGGAATTATTAAAAGACTTAACCTTAATCTTATTGGCAACGACCGTGGTCGGCCACTACTGTACGCGAATCGGCATTCCGGCCGTCATTGGCCAACTGCTGGTAGGGGTGTTGGTGGGGCCTGCATTATTGGGCTGGATCACCTTGTCCCATTCATTGGAGGGCTTTGCGGAAATCGGCGTGATTATTTTAATGTTCATTGCCGGTTTGGAAAGTGACCTACAACTGTTGAAACGCTACTTGAAACCGAGCGTGTTGGTGGCCCTCATGGGGGTGCTGATCCCCATGATTGGGACCTACGCGGTGGGGATGCTGTACAACTTGGGCGTGACGGAAAGCCTGTTTATCAGTGTGATCTTTGCCGCAACCTCGGTCTCCATTTCCGTGGAAGTCCTGAAGGAAATGAACGCGTTGAACAGCCAGGAAGGGACCACCATCTTGGGGGCGGCCGTGGTCGATGACGTGTTGGCCGTGATTATTTTAAGTGTCTTGGTCAGCACTACCGGTACAGCGGTCGGTGAAAGTGCCGCGCAGTCCAGCAGCCTGTTGTTGACGACGATTGAACAGGTCATTTACTTCGCCGCCATCTACTTTGTGGTTCGCTGGTTGGCGCCTTACATGGCCAAAATCGGCGAGCGGCTCATGATTCCGATGGGACCGACGCTGATGGCCATCATTCTGTGTTTCGGGATGGCTTACGTGGCCGAATTGGTGGGCTTAAGCGACGTGGTTGGTGCCTTCTTTGCCGGTATCGCCATTTCCCAAACATCGGCCCGCTCAACGGTCGATCGGCACATCGAACCCGTGGGTTATGCGCTGTTCATTCCCGTTTTCTTCGTCAGCATCGGGTTGAACATGGACTTCAACGGCCTGGGCAAACAACTCGGCTTTATCGTCGTCTTAACGATTGTCGCCGTCCTGACCAAGTTAGTGGGGGCCGGCAGTGGGGCCAAACTCGCTGGCTTCAGCTGGGGTAGCGCCACGGCGGTCGGCGCTGGGATGGTCTCCCGGGGCGAAATGGCGTTGATCATTGCGCAAATCGGGTACCAGGCCAAGCTGATGTCGCCGGTGCGCTACTCCGCCATCGTCGCCGCCATCATTGTAGCCACGCTCCTGGCGCCATTCCTGTTGCGGTGGACCATGGACCGCGTGCACCAGCATGACGTGGATCGGTCAAAGATTCGGCCGGCTGAGTGAGTAAATTTGGTTGTGGCTGATTGCTAAAATTAGTGAGATCAGGCGTTTGTTTGCGCACATTTCGACTGTGAGGCCATTTTGAGACGCGACCTTCGGCTCAAAGGCGAGGCGGCGAGACCGCACCTTGGCTCGACCCGTCCGCCCACAGCGACCCGACCCATATTTGGCGGACGGTAGGCGGCCAGTCTCCGCTATGAAGCTGTAAACGACTTTAGACGCCTAACATTCAATAACTGGACAAAAACAGCCACCGCTGAAAACGAAGCGGTGGCTGTTTTAACGTTAGAATTTACGTGATTCTGCGTGACGCGCACGTTCGGCGACTTCCTCGTGGTGCTTGAGGGGCTGGCGCCATTCGACCGTGAACCATAGTAGCGCGAAGACAATGAAGCTGGCCAAGCTGACGATGATGCCTAACTTGAGTCCTGGCGTGGTGTAGCTCAGGGTGACGTGGTTCTTGCCGACCTTCAGCGGCACGCCAATCATGCCCTTATAGTTTTGACGAACAGGCAGCAACGATTGCGCGTGCATCACGGAACGAATCGCAACGGGGTGGCCGTTGACTTTGGCCGTCCAGCCCGGCGTGTTTGGCACGGCCAGGTACAGCAGGGAACGTTGTGGCGTCCCGGTTACATCACCGTCCAGCCAGGTGACCCCACTCTTGGCGCGTAGCTTGAAGCGTTGTTGTTTCAGGCTAGTTACGAGCTTTTCGTAGCGATGCTGGTTGAGCGTGGCAAATTGATTACCATAACCCTGTAGCGGTCCTTGGGTGACGTAGCTGATTTTGAGGACCTCGCCCTTTGTATGCTGGCCGAGGTTGACCAGGTAGCGGTAGCCATCCGCGTTGATCGCTGGTTTCAGCGACTTGCCGTTGACCTTGAGGCTAGAGTACACGATGGTGTTGGCCGGCGAGTATCCGTGAAGCAAGCCCGTCGCGTTGACCCGCACGGTAAAGGTTTGGATGAAGCGCTGGTTGGGCAGCTCAGTCTTCTTGGACACGTGCTTGAGGTCACGGGACACGGCGCGGTGGGTTTTAACATTTAACACGGTGACGGGTGCCATCGTGCCTGGCGTGGCGCCCAATGCGGTGAGCACGTGTTCCTGGTTGATCATCGCGTTTTGGTCATCGAGTTGCAGACTGGCCAAACGGTTCGGTACCGCAAACCCAATGCCCGCGTAGGCATTCAACTGGTTGACGACGGGATGCTTGGCGGGGTTCAGGCGGTATTTCACGCCCATCAGCGTATCGGACAGGTGTGAGAAACCTTGGGTGCTGATCCGGCGAACGTTGGGACTGAAGTAGCCCAAGTCGTGCTGGAAGACCCGCGCCTGTTCGATTAGCGTGGAACTGTAAGAACTCACGCCGGGATAATTGTACATGACCGGATCATTGTAGTGGTTGTAAGCACCCTGGTAGGATTGCCCAATTTCTGCGTGAGAAAAGTCGATGCGGTGCAGGTTGGGTTTGGTCTTAGATGCCGACACCTTCGCCAGCGTTTGGGTATCGCGGTGGAAGTACTTTTCAAATTTCGGTTGCGACCCAAATTCCATCGTGTGCGTGGCAAGTAGGAAGTTGCCGCCCAATTCGGCGAACAACAAGAGGCCTAGCAAACCGATGCGGACCGGCCGCCATTCACTGACGAACAGGAGCATCGTGTTGAGTAACAAGAGCCCCAGGGCTGGCCAGACCAGGTGAAACGCGGGTTGACTGAGCACGTAGAGGTCATGGTTGTAGTTGGGCAGCAGATGGTCCCAAACGACCGGAATCACCTGGGCACTCAGGAAGCCGATGACCAGCAGGCCAGCTCCCCAGACCAGCGCAAGGACCTTTTGCGGGTCGTTCATCGACTGGGCGGGATGCGTTTGCCAAGCCCGGTAGGCCGTGACCAGCGCCAAAAATGTGAAGAAATAGACGTTACGGTACGGGAAGCCCGCGGGTTGTTGGAACATGTGCCAAGCCGTGTTCAGCAGCGTAACGAATAGTCCCAGGCCCATGACGATCAACAGCCACATGGTCCGGTTCTTCTCGACCGCTTTAACTTGCGGCGAGACGAAGAAGACGATTAGTAGCAAGAACATCAGCGTGCCCATGAAGAGCGACGGCGCGTGGTACAGGTGTGAGGCGTAGCTGCTAGTGCCCGGTGCAAACTGGGCCAAGACTTCCGGTCCAAACATTGGCGTCGGCAGGTAGTTATTTAAGAAAAAGTTGCTCTTCCCCGTCAGCAGCATGCCTTGTGCCGTGGGAATCAAGACGATCATCGACATCCCACCGGCCAGCAGCGACCCCAGTGTGAACTGCCGAATCGCCGGCCAGTGCATGTGCCAAACGTCCTTGAATGGCGTGGGCGTCGGTTGGTGTTCAATGATCAAGTAAATGAAGTACATGACGGAGAACAGACAGGTCATATATCCCATGTAATAATTGCAAATAATCGTGGCGGTCAGGCTAACGGTGTACAGCCCGTAATGGTGCAGGCTGACCAAACGATGCAGCCCCAAGGCCACCAGTGGCAGCCAAATCAGGGCGTCCAGCCACATCATGTCGTAGAAATACATGCTGACAAAGCCGCTCAGACTAAATGCCGTGGTGAACAACAGCATGGACCAGCCGCTGCGCAAAAAGGTGTGGCGAATGAAAAACGCCATGGTCAGCCCAATCGTACTGATCTTTAAGATGATGATCCAGGTGACCGCAATCGGTAATTTGGTCGCCGAGAATGCAAAGATCAGTAGGTTAAAGGGACTGATGACGTAGTAGGTCAACAGGGGAATGATCCCGCTCCCAGACCCCAGCGAAAAAGAAAAGAGATGAAATTGGCCGTGCAGTAGCGTCGACCGTAAGTTTTCCAAGATGGGCACGTACTGTGTCCCCATATCACTAAATAATAGGTTTCGTGGGCCAAACGGCGTAATCTTAAGGTGCCAAAAAATCACGCACAAAATGGCGAACGGAATCAAAAATGCTCCCCCATACACCCAGCGGCTAACACGCAATGCCGTCAGGGTGTGCCGTTGTTGTTTCATGAATACCCCTCCGTTAATCAATCAAAAATCATGGATTTAATGTTTCCAGACGGCGTTGGCGGTCGGCTAGTCGTCACGCACTAGCATGATTGTGGACCGTAGTGGTTAGTCTCCCCAATAGTCGTTGGACACAACGAACTTACCCCAAGCATCTGTCTCTATAAGAATACCATAGCAAGTTGCCTTGATAAAAGTCTACCGCAAATTGCTGATAGTTCCGTGAGGGAGACGTTAAACTTCGCAAAAACTTAGCCTTTGGTAAGGCCAATAACTTAAGGTTCTGTTATTGTTAATGGTGTAGGGTATAATTTTACTTACCCGTGATGTGGTAAACTTTAGCCAGCACTGGTGAAAACTGGTGGGGGGCGCCCCGAGCCAAAGACCGGTCTCGGTGCTTGCTTTGAGCCAGAAAGTCGCTGTCTCAAAGTCACCAATTTACCAGCCAAGACCGCTGCTAAATTCCCCGGCTGAGCCTAGTTTCGCGCCACTCTCGGCTGACCGTAGTGAGCTGACAATGCAACTAGTTATAATTGTTACGTTAGCTGTTTATACGTTCCGGCTTCAACTGGGCATTTGAAAAGGTTGACACCAAGTGCACAAACGATAGGAAAATAGTTTGCATGAATCTGTGTTGGTCATGACCGCTACAGTACCGAGAGTCCGTCAAATCTGAGCTCAGCCGTGGGAGTTACCTTAGCGGCGGGGTTATGCCGCTTAGGTAACTGGCGTCTTTGAGACGTGAATTTCGGCTCAAAGGCGAGGTGTCGAGACCGTTTCATCAGGCTCGCCCCGTCCGCCCACCGCGTTCCAGCTCAGGTTTGACGGACGGTAAGGCGGCCAGCAAAGGAAAAAAGTTGCCAAAGAAACTATTAATGAATTAAAACAAAGAAGAAATCTCAAGGAGGAATGCCCGTTGGGTACTACTGCGAAAGTATTAGTTGTTGAAGATGAAAAGGAATTGGCCGCTGATATCGTGGAATTGATCAAGCCAATCTGTGAAACCACGACGGCCTATGATGGCGAGCAGGGGGAATTTCTCGCGAGCCAGGGCGTATTTGACGCCATTATCCTCGACCTGATGTTGCCGGGTGAGAGTGGGCTGGACCTGCTGTTGCACATCCGGAACAAAGGTGTGAAGACCCCCGTCTTGATTTTGACGGCGAAAGATACGATTGCCGATAAGTTGCGGGGCTTCAATGATGGTGCCGATGACTATGTCACCAAGCCGTTCCACCGCGAAGAATTGTTGGCCCGTATGAAGGCGTTATTGAAGCGGACAGGCCATTTGAACAGTAGCGATGTCATTACCCTCGGTCAGTTGGAAATCAACACCAGCAAGCATCTGGCGACCTTTAACGGCGAGCCACTGACCTTGAAGGGCCGCGAGTTTGACTTGCTGGCTTATTTGGTCGCCAATCCTGGGACCATCATTACCAAGGAACAGATCTTCAATCGCTTGTGGGGCTTTGATTCCGAGACCAGTCTGTCCGTGGTCGAGGTCTACATGAGCAATTTACGCAAAGAATTAAAGAACGCCGGCAGCGACCTGTCGTTACGGACCATCCGCAATGCGGGGTACATCGTGGAGGCCCCCGATGAGCAATAAAGTCAATCGCGCCCAGCAGTGGCGGCTGTTTTGGAGCAGCTTCATTGGGTTCACGGTCATCTTCGTCTTGCTGGGGGTCATCGTGTTCGTGCTCTTTCGCCGCACGATTCTGACCAGCGTGGACCAGACGTTGCGGGTCGAACGCAGTGCGCGCTTAGCCGGACCCCCTCGTCAGACGACGACGCAGCAGCCGTTCGGGCAAAATAACGCGAACCAGGGTCTACAACAACAGCATAAGGTCGTGCATCCGTTCATGACCACGACCATCATTTTCAATCGTAATGGCAAAATTCTCAACCAAGGTCAGTTGGGGTCACGCTACGAGACATTGAAAAATATCACGCTGGATACCAGCCAAAAGGGCGAGCTCCATACGATTACGGTCAATGGCAAATATAATTTCCGAACGTTGCTGGTCAAGGTCCCCGTCACCAACGCGGATCAGACGGTGGCCGGAAAGTATCTGTTGATCTTAGAAAATATTGATCCGCAAAAGGCTGCCATGCGGACGTTTACCAAGGTCATGTTGATTACGATGGGCGTCTTCTGGCTCTTGTCAATTCTGATGAGTGTCTGGATGTCGCGGTTGACCATGCGGCCGATTCTCCGGTCGTGGGGCCGGCAGACTGAGTTTGTGGGCAACGCCGCCCATGAGTTACGGACCCCCTTGACGATTATCCAAAATAAATTGGAACTGCTGTTGACCAAACCGAACGATAAAATTATTGATCAAGCAGAAAACATTGCGATTGCCAGCAGTGAAAGCCAACGCCTGCAAAAGCTTACGCAGGATCTGTTAGCATTGGCCCGGTCGGATTCGAATACGTTGCAGACGAACTTTGAGAAAACTCACGTGGCCAGCTTCTTGGATCACACGGTGGAGCCGTACACGGAGATTGCCGCTAGCCAGGGCAAAAAACTAGTTTTGGCCCCCGTTGCGGATTTTGCGGTCACGTTGGACCAAAACTTGATTCACCAATTGATGAATATTCTAATTGATAACGCCATGAAATACTCACCGAAGGGCAGTACCATCACGGTGTCAGCCAAGTTGCTCGGCCGTAAATGGCAACTGACTGTGGCGGATCAAGGTATCGGTATCAAGAGCGCTGATCGCCAGCGGATCTTTGATCGGTTTTACCGCGTCGACTCGTCCCGGAGCCGTAAGACTGGGGGCAATGGGCTCGGTTTGTCAATTGCCAACTGGATCGTCGGCCTGCACCATGGCACGATTGTGGCCAAGGAAAATCAGCCACAGGGGACCCAGTTTGTGACCACGCTACCGGTCTCGCCCAACACCAGTCTGGGCAGTCGCCACGAAAAGAAAGCCTAATAGCAACAGTCCCAGCGGATGGATTTTCGCTGGGGCTGTCTTTGTGTTGTGGACGGATTGCAGGGTAAAAAATCTATCTCAACTTGTAACTTGGCGGGATCTTTTTCAAGGAGGCCGATTTTCTAAAAGGCTAAAATTACGGCCAAGCAAACGTCCGCGGTTAAACAATATTTAGTGCCACGCTTGGCAATGAAACGAGTGACGAGTAAATCCGAAAAAGCACGGCTGTTGATGTGAACATTGTTATCGCATTAGTGTCAATCGTTGAAATATAGACATCTTGCCAGAAATGACTAGTCTGCCGGAGGAGGCCAGGGGTGTAGCCAGCTGTGTCGGCGGTGTTGGCTGAGGTTTTTTCTCAGCCTACAGCGTGGGGCGACTTGGGAGACTGGCGGTCTTTGCCAGGCTTCCAAGCGAGGTGGAAGCCCATGCTTGGGCTGGAGCCGTCCCCCATAGCAGACGGGACCCCTGGCAGCCGCAGGCACTGGCACGTCGGTTGCTAGATTTGACGCCACGGTAGGCGGACCAGAAAACACAACGTCGCAACCGTAAGCAAACCGGGAAAAAGTTTCAATGGCGGCCGTTCTATGGTAAGGTGGTTTCATCAAGAACTATGTGAGAGCACAAGGAGTATGCGAGAAAAATGTTAACTATCCGCGACATTGCGGCGAAGGCTGGTGTGTCCGTTTCCACGGCCTCGCGCGCGTTAAACAATAATCCCCGTATCAGTCAGGCGACCAGAGAACGGATTCAGGCCTTGGCGGAAGCGGAGGGGTATTTACCCAATTACAATGCTAAAAATCTAACGGCAGGCGAGGCCAATGCCGTAGGGGTCGTCTTTCCCACGGCCGACCGCAGCCAGCCCGAGAACCCGTTTTACATCGATCTGTTGCGGGGCATCAATAGTCAACTGATGCAGCGTCATTACGTTCTGTCGGTCGCCATCAGCAAGACGGCCGATGAGCTACTGGAAAACGTCAAGTCGATGGTGGCCCAGGGGAAAATCAAACGGTTCGTGTTGATGTACGCCCACCACGACGACCCGATTGCGGCGTTTTTACGTAAGCAGCAGCTGCGGTTCGTCACGATTGGCCAGCCCGATGACAATCCCGACGACTACTTCGTGGACAACGATAACCTGGAAGCCGGCATCGGTGGGGCAACCTACCTGCTGGACCAGCTACAGGTCAGACATCCCGTCTTCGTGGAGTCCGGTCATGACTGGGCCTACGAACAACAGCGTCGCCAGGGCTACGAGCGGGTAGCCGCGACCTTTAACGCGGAACCGCTGACCTGCAAATTGGGCGAGCTGAACCGGGTGCGGTTATTCATCAAACAACATCCAGAGATCGATGGCATCATGGCCACGGATGACTTCAATGCGATTGAATTTTACCGTTTAGTTCGTGAACAGTCGCCCGTCCGGCATTTTCCCATCGTCAGTTTTAACCACTCCCTACCGGAAGGGCTGACCGACGCCAACCTGCATTCCATCAACCTTTTCCCGGAAAAAATGGGTTCGGCGACCGTCGCGTTGTTGTTCAGTGACCGCGAACCATTGGCCACCCCGACGCCGGGCAGAATCAAAATTCCGTACGAAATTAAATAGTTTTTTCAGGTTCGTTCAACTGGCGCTAAATCCCGTGAGCGAGCCTTTTTTAATTGTCAGAGGCATTTGAGTTGGTGAAAAGTCTCGCAAAAAAGTTTGCGCAAACGGTTGCATTAAAATTAAAGCGGTGCCATAATAAGCAATGTAATCGTTTTCAGCAATTATTATTTGTTAGTTTGAGGAGGTATTTTCACATGTCAGATGTTGCTTCTGCAAAGGCACCAACAGCTGAAGCCAAGCCAAAAAGCGGCTTGCCTAAACTGCCTGCCAGTACCATTTGGATGATCAACTTTGGTTTCTTGGGGGTCCAAACCGCCTTCACGTTACAAAGTTCCCAAATGAGTCGGATCTTCCAAACGATTGGGGCCGACCCGAACAGTCTTGGGTGGTTCTTCATTTTGCCACCACTGGCTGGGTTAATCGTCCAACCAATCGTGGGTTATTATTCTGACCGGACTTGGGCACCTAAATTAGGTGGTCGCCGGTTGCCATACCTGTTGTTAGGGACTATCGTCGCGGTTATCGTGATGTGTCTGTTGCCGAACTCCGGGAGTATGGGCTTTGGTTACGCGTCACTCGCGGCCTTGCTGTTCGGGGCCATCACCGTGGCCTTCCTGGATCTGTCTTCTAACGTTGCGATGCAACCATTCAAGATGATGGTCGGGGACATGGTCAACGATGACCAAAAGAGCTATGCATACGGGATTCAAAGTTTCTTATCCAACACGGGTGCCGTTTTAGCGGCGATCCTGCCATTCCTGTTCGCTGCCATTGGAATCGCCAACACCGCTTCTAAAGGGGTCGTTCCCGCAACAGTTAAAGTTGCCTTCTACGTTGGCGCGATTCTGTTAGTCATCACCAGCCTCTTCACTATCTTCCGGGTCCACGAATACGATCCAGATACCTATGCGAAATACCATGGGATCAGCAAGGAAGATAACGCTGAAGGTGGGAACTGGTGGACGTTACTGAAGTCCGCACCAAAGGTCTTTTGGACCGTTACCTTAGTGCAATTCTTCTGCTGGGTTGCCTTCCAATACCTGTGGACTTACTCCGCTGGGGCCATCGCTGCCAACGTTTGGCACACGACGAACGCCGCTTCTGCTGGTTACCAGGCTGCTGGGAACTGGTACGGGGTCTTGGCCGCCGTGCAATCCATCGCCGCTGTTGTTTGGTCTTACGTCTTGGCTAAGTTGCCAAACAGTGTCCACAAATTGGGCTATGCCGGAAGCTTAGGCTTAGGGGCCATTGGGTTTTTATCCGTCTTCTTCCTGCACAACCAATACGCTTTGATCGTATCATTTATCTTAGTTGGGATTGCTTGGGCTGCGATGAACACTTACCCATTAACTATGGTCACCAACGCTTTGTCTGGTGCCCACATGGGGACTTACCTGGGCTTGTTCAACGGGTCCATTTGCTTGCCACAAATCGTGGCTTCCCTGGCCAGCTTTGCTTTATTCCCATTATTGGGTGGTGCCCAAGCCAACATGTTCTTGTTAGCCGGTGTTATCATGGCTATCGGGGCGGTTTCCGTTGGTGCTATCAAGGAAACGTACAAGGCTTAATCGTTTAGAATTGCTGGATTAACGTTTAAACTTCAGAAAATTAACGTAATTAACTTTGGTCGACAACACAACTGTCTACCGGGTGAGCGGCCTAGCGGCTTAACCGAAACTGGGTCATGGATTGCCATGATGCAGGAGGCTGACCACCAGGGTCGCTCTTTTCTGTGACAGAACTGTTTGACTAATTGACTTAAATAAAGGAGACATGTTAACCATGAAACGTATTTTTGAGGTACAACCATGGAACGTCATTACCCATACTTTTGACCCCAAGGACAAGCGCCTGCAAGAATCCATGACTAGCCTGGGTAACGGCTACATGGGTATGCGTGGTGACTTTGAAGAAGGGTACAGTGGCGACTCACTACAAGGCATCTACTTAGGTGGTGTCTGGTACCCTGATAAGACGCGGGTCGGCTGGTGGAAGAACGGCTATCCCAAGTACTTTGGCAAGGTCGTCAACGCGGTCAACTTTATTAAGCTACCGATTGAAATCAATGGCCAAGCGGTTGATTTAGCCAAGGACACTTTCAGCGACTTCACGTTGGACCTGGACATGCAACAAGGCGTGTTGAACCGGTCATTTACCATTGAACGAGGCGACGTCAAGGTTGCCTTGACCTTCCAACGTTTCTTGAGTGTGGCGCAACAAGAACTCTCCGTGCAAAAGGTCACGGTCAAGAACTTGAGCGCTGACAGCGTGGACGTCACCATCAAGCCAAGTATCGACGCCGATGTCAAGAACGAAGAAGCCAACTACGACGAACGCTTCTGGGACGTCTTAGCCGCAGAACAAGGCCAAGACAGTGGTAGTGTCGTTGCCAAGACGACGCCGAACCCATTTGGCACGCCTCAATTCACTTCCGGTATGGAAATGCGGACGGTCACGGACTTAAAGAACGTGGCAGTGACGCAGCCTAACGATAAGGAAGTTGTCAATGCCTACACGGGCAGCCTGGCACCGCAAGCTGAAACGACTCTGGAAAAGCGTGTCATCGTGGTTACTTCCCGCGATTACGACAGCCAAGCCAAGCTGACCGCCGCAATGCATGACCTCAGCGACCAAGTTGCCAAGTCTGCCTACGCCGACCTCTTGGCAGCGCACACCGCAGTTTGGGCCAAGCGTTGGGAAAAGTCTGACGTCGTGATCAACGGCGACGACGAGTCACAACAGGGGATTCGCTTCAACCTGTTCCAACTTTTCTCCACTTACTATGGCGAAGATTCCCGCTTGAACATTGGGCCTAAGGGCTTCACCGGCGAGAAGTACGGTGGTGCCACTTACTGGGATACCGAAGCCTTCGCCGTACCCGTTTACTTGGGGATCACGAACCCTGAGGTTACCCGTAACCTGTTGATGTACCGCTACAAGCAATTGGACGGGGCTTACATCAACGCCAAGGAACAAGGCTTGGACGGGGCACTCTTCCCAATGGTGACCTTCGACGGGATCGAATGCCACAACGAATGGGAAATCACCTTCGAAGAAATTCACCGGAATGGCGACATTGCCTTTGCCATTTACAACTACACCCGTTACACGGGCGATACCAGCTACGTCTTGCATGAAGGGGCCAAGGTCCTTACCGAAATTTCCAAGTTCTGGGCCGACCGGGTTCACTTCAGTAAGCGTAAAAACCAGTACATGATCCACGGGGTCACGGGTCCTGACGAATACGAAAACAACGTTGATAACAACTGGTACACCAACATGTTGGCACAGTGGACGTTGAAGTACACGTTGGAGATCTTGGGTCAAGTCGACAAGGATACCGCTAAGAAGCTGGCTATTTCCGCCGACGAAAAGGCCAAGTGGCAAGATATCGTGGACCGGATGTACCTGCCTTACGACAAGGACTTGAACATCTTCGTGCAACACGATGGCTTCTTGGACAAGGACATCGAACCCGTCAGTGCCATTCCAGACGGTCAACGGCCAATCAACCAGAACTGGTCGTGGGATAAGATCTTGCGGTCACCTTACATCAAGCAAGGGGATGTGCTGCAAGGCATCTGGGACTTCATTGATGACTACACGCCAGAACAAAAGAAGGCCAACTTTGACTTCTACGAACCACTGACGGTGCACGAATCCAGTCTGTCACCAGCTATCCACTCTGTTTTGGCGGCTGACTTGCATTACGAAGACAAGGCCGTTGAACTGTACAATCGGACGGCTCGGTTGGACTTGGACAACTACAACAACGATACGGTCGATGGCTTGCACATCACGGCCATGACTGGTGGTTGGATTGCCGTCGTTCAAGGCTTCGCTGGCATGCGGGTCCGCAATGATCAATTGCACTACGCCCCATTCCTGCCAAAGCAGTGGCAGAGCTACAGCTTCCGGCAAGTCTTCCGTGGTCGTCTGATCGAAGTCAGCGTCCACGCCGACGGGCCACACTTCAAGTTGATCAGTGGGGAACCATTGACGATTGACGTGGCTGGCGAAAAGGTTGAATTGAGCAGCGCGGTTACTGAGTAATTTAGGATATGAAAATGGCGTTCACCGGATTGTTGGTGGACGCCATTTTTGGTTTTGGTTGAGCGCGTTAGTGAGGCGGATGCTTCGCAATTTTAGAGTGGCTAAGATATACTCTGGAAGACGGAATAGACTAGCTAAAACGAGGTGGTATATGATGACGCACAACGTCGTAACCTATCCAGCTGTTTTTAAGCGTGACCCAGATACGAGGCGCTTGACGATTATTTTTCCAGATGTTCCTGGTGCGATTAGTGAGGCGGCGTCTATGAATTCGGCGTCAGCCAATGCGGCAGCAGCACTGGGGTTGATTCTGTATGACGCACCTAGCTTGCCAGCGAGCACGCCATTAGCCGAAGTGCAACGGGCCTATCCGGGTGAGACTGTGCAGTTAATTACTGCTGATCTAGCTGAAGTAGTTCGGACGGTGACCAACTTAGCATAAGCAAAACAGACTGTGATGGTTGACCACAGTCTGTTTTTTATTGAATCGACCGGGTCAACTCAGCCGTCAGAAAGGCCGTGAGCCCCTGAACAGCCGCTGAAGCCGTCTGTAAGCACATGATAGAAGTGTCGGTGCGGATGAAATTAGTCGGCAGTGGAATCAGATTGTACTGGTGGGCTGGCAGGTTGAGTGCCGCAATCTTACGGGTGGTGATCGTCGTGGCGTTTGGCAGTTTGGCAACAGTTTGCAGTGCGCTGGCTGGTGTTGGCAAGAAGAGTTTGTTGCGGGGCTGAATGCCCACCCGTTTGAACAGGGAGTCCACGTAGGCCTGAAACTCGGAATGCCCAGACAGCCCGACGTAGCGACAGTGACTGATGCCTGTTAAGGTATTCTTTTCAAATGGCAGCGTTAGGACGTCTGGGTTGAAGGGCCGACACTGGGCAAATAGCGGTAGGTAGTAAACGGGCGAAGGCAGGTCAGCAATCAAAATATTCGCGGCATTCCAGCGCTGATCGATCACAATGTCAATAGCGCCTTCGTTGAGATTATTTGCCACGTTGCGTTCAGCCGGTCGCGTCAGTTCGATCACTGTGTCAGGATGCTGCTCCACGTAATCGGCAATGGCGGTGGCGAGGTAATCGGTCAGAAATGGATTGCTGTTGCTGATACGAATGGGCCGGGCTTGTTGAGACTTGAGATTTTCCAAACTGGTGGTGAGGCTGTCCTCGGCACTGGCGATTTTTTTTAAATTGGTCAGCACGCTACTACCAAATTTCGTCAGTGCAATCGGCTTGGCTTTGCGGTCGACCAGCGTGACGTCGTATTTGGCCTCCTCGTCCTTCAGAATGCGACTGACATAGGGCTGACTGAGGTACAAGCGGTCGGCGATTTCGGAAATTGTGGTGGAATAGGTAACAGCTTGTAAAATACTTAGTAAAGTACGTTGCTTACTCATGGTGGGAAAGCCTCCTTAATACAGGGTTATTACACTTTGGTTATAATCCTGATTGATTTTCATATTGGCGAGTCGTGTCATTTGCTAATATAATAGCACTTGTAAACGAAATAACAAGTTGCCAATTTAATCAGATGTTCCCAGGAGGTTATAACCCATGACAAATAGAATTTGTGATATTTTAGGTATCGAAAAGCCCATTATCCAAGGCCCTTTACTGTGGTTAACGGACGCCAAGCTGGTCGCCGCCGTCAGTAATGCTGGTGGCCTGGGGATGCTAGGTTTTAACGCTGGTCAGACGGAACCGACGAAGTCAGTCACGGAAACCATGGACCGGATGCGCCGCGAGATTCGCAAGACCAAGGCGTTGACGACCAAACCATTTGGCCTCAACTTTGGGCCTACCGAGGATTGGCGCAACGATGCCTTCACCGAACCAACGCTACAATTGCTCATCGACGAGCACATCCCCGTCGTCAGCTACGTCGGGCCGGTGATTCCCGAACTATTTACTAAGCTACATGAAAATGACATTAAGATTGTTTACCGCTACATCACCCCCACCATTGAAAACGCACGTGAGGCGGAGGCTAATGGTGCCGATATCATTGTCGCTACTGGTTTTGACGAGGGTGGTACGGTCCCCGAACGGACGATTGGGACGCTGTCGATTGTGCCAATGATTGCCGATGCCGTGGACGTCCCCGTCATGGCAGCCGGGGGAATCACCGACGCGCGGACGGCCAAGGCGGTGATGGATTTAGGCGCCGAGGGTGTGTACTGTGGGACTGCCTTTCTGGCCAGCGAAGAATCACGGCTAGCCGACAACATCAAACGGGCCATGCTCACAGCCAACGCCGAGGACCTCTTGATGTACCGGACGTTGCCTGCTTTCTACCGGTCCTTGCCGGGTGAAGTGCCCAATCATCTAGTCGAACTCGACCAACAGGGAGCCACTAAGGAAGCCATTTTCACGGCAGGTAACCGGTATGACGGGATGCGCCAGGGGATGCTGTTTGGCGACCTCAGCAAGGGTTTTGCCTCATTCGGCTTGGGTATCTCCAACATTCACGCCATCGAGCCAGTCCAAACGATTGTGGACCGCTTGGCTGAAGGTGTTGTCGTTTAAAATTTGAAATGATTTGTCACAAAGAAAAACGCCTACCGCAATTTGGTAGACGTTTTTTGTGAATTAAAAATCTTTCGGTAAGTTGGTGCGCTGCTGTTCCTTGGTGCGAACCAAAGGCGCCTCGTCCTGCCAGTAGGTCAGCCACTCACCACTGGTGGTCAAGCTTTCGAGTTCCAGTTGTTCGGGCACTAACAAGTCCTGTTCCAACCGGTTCTTGAAGGTCGAGATGAGCTGTTGAATGACGCCAAGATTTTCCGCCAAGTCGGGGCCGCCTAAGCTGTTTAGCTGCATGGCGAATTGCGTACGAACGGCCGCTTCAATGTCGCGGAGCTTGCGTTCATTAGCCCGGGCCAGCTTGGGTTGGTTGTGCACGTCAAACGCGACGGCCGGGGTCACGCCGACAAATTGGGCGTTGATCTTGGGGGTGTCGATGCCGTAAGGGGAGGCGTCGCCGTTGCCGAAGACGTCGAATTCCTGTAGGATGGTGAGAACTTCTGCCATGATTTAAATTGCTCCTTCGTTTTTGCGTATTGGCCCTAGTTTACGGCATAGAAAAACCCACGTCAAACGGTACTGCGTAATAGATCTGACTGCATTCAGGGATTAACTCAAAATGGAAAAGCAAAAGGGTTAGGATGTAAATTACTCAACCTCACGCCAATAAACGTCAGACCATTCTTCAGCCATGTTTTTTGAGCCGGGGGCTTGTGTGTATGGATTTTTCATTTTAGGGACTAAAGTGAAAGACTTTCCGTCTGCAGAAGGGATTAGTAACCAGTGTTGACCTTTTTTAAAGCAATTATCTTTCGGTAAACTCAGTGCTAAGGAACCACCGTGGCCTATGGTTTTTACTTTCATCATGGTAAGCCACCTTTTTTAACATAGTGTAACACCCATTAAACCAATTTATGTGCCTATTGACTGGGAAGCAGTTTACGATACTTGCTGTGCTACCACAATTATGGAATTTAAACTACAAAAATCCCGCCCCTAACCAACAAACGTGATTAAGAGTGGGATAGATAACTGATGTTTTTAAAACGTAGTAATCGCGCTGTGGCTCGATTCAGTAACTAGCCTGTGCCAACGCGTTTTTCGTGAGCGATGGGCAGTCAGAACTACGGATAATGAAATTACCAGCTAGCCTTACGCACGCCAGGAATCTGGCCTTTATGAGCCAGCTCACGGAAGTTCAGCCGTGAAAGCCCGAACTGGCGCATGTAGGCGTGGGGCCGACCATCCAAATGATCCCGGTGGTGCATCCGAGTGGGAGACGCGTCACGAGGTAACAGGGCCAAGGCCGCGTAGTCGCCGGCAGCCTTCAGTTCTGCTCGTCGTTCCGCGTAACGCTCAACGGTCGCTTCGATTCGTTTTGCTTTTGCAATCTTTGACTTCTTTGCCATGAATCAGTGATACTCCTTTATATTTAGAATAGTAATAATTACGTTTTACTAATCTATCATAGGGTCAAGTTGCCTGTCAACGAAAACGACCTGAGAAGGCGTAGAAAATAGCCACCGCCAATTCCGATTGAGTTTTAGGGAGTTGACGGTGGCTATTAGACTAATGATTAGGATTAAGTTTGGTCAGTAGGTACGCATTCGAATTCGGCTACCAGACCAGTCGCAGTTGAGAGCACGACCTGATGGACTAAGCCAATCCGCCAATCGACCACGAATCGTAGCCGAGAGTGGCGGCAAATATGGGCTCAGCCGTGGGAGTTCCCTTAGCGGCGTGGTTCATGGCGCTTAGGGAACTGGCGTCTTTGAGACGCGATTTTCGGCTCAAAGCGAGGACGAGACCGTTCTTTGGCTCGACCGGTCCACCCACCGCGTTCCAGCCCATATTTGCCGCCGCGGCAGGCGGCCAGCTAAATACCACTTTATTAGTAAGTCAGATCATAAGTGATTTCGTATTGCTTGGTCTCGCCGGGGGCCAGCTTGACGTCGCCGAATTCAGGGAAGTTCTGGGAGTCCGGTAAGGTTTGGGCTTCCAGAGCGACCCCCATGTAAGGTTGGCCGGCACCGGTCGCTAATTTCATATTCGACGTGAAGGAGTTGGCGGTGAAGACGACCAAGGCGTTGCGCTTGGACTTGATGGTCACTGCGCGGCCAGATTGTGGGTCGGACAGCTTGGCAATCGTGTCGTCGGCACCGGGGGTCACGTGGTAGACGTCATCGAAGCCCTTTTCGGGGATGTCTTGTAAACCACGGATGGCCTTGCCTAGGTTTTGCCCGTCAGCGAAGTCATAAGGCGTACCGGCATTGGCGACCATTTGACCCGTCGGCAATTTTTCGCTGTCTAAGTCCAAATGTTCTTGGCTGTTGATCTGCAGCGTTTGCCCGGCAATCAGTTGGTCGTCGCCGACGTTGAAGTAGACGTGCAGCGTTGGGTTAAACAGCGTCAACGCGGTACTGTTCCCTTCGAAGGTCAGGGTGATGCGGTCGTGATTGTCGAGCGTGTAAATCATTCTGGCAGTCAGGTCGCCAGGGAAGGAGTCATCCGCGCCCTTGAAGGTGTGAGTCAAGATGATCCGCGCCTTGTTAGGGTCAGTCGTGTCCAGGTCGCCCGCCCAGTTGACCGTGTTGAACCCATGCGGGCCACCATGCAGGGTGTTTTGGCCTTCGTTAGGATCAACGTGGATCGTTTGCCCGTCGAGATCAAACGTCCCCCGGGTGATGCGACCGGCAGTTCGGCCAATTCCCATGCAAACGTAGAACGGATTATCTAAATAATCGGCCATCTTGTGGTAAGATAGCACCAGATTCTTATCACCCTTGTCTGTCGGTACCGTTAACTGATGTAAAGTGGCACCCCAGCTCAAGATAGCAAGCTTCACACCATGATCATTTTCGATTGTATATTCTGTGACGGCTTCGTTTTGGTAAGTATCCCAATGTTTCGTAGCAGTTTGCATAGCAAGTCCTCGATTCTAATTTTCTGAAGCGGTTTCATTTTAACCCTATCATATATTTTTATCCGGATAATTGTCAAATGCATTTTGGGGGTAAAGACATTTTGAGATGGTAGGGAAAAGTAATGATGACTGCGAGGAGGCGACTTAATTACCGAAATTAATTTATGCGGATGAATTTTTGAACAATTGGTTAACATAAAGGATTGTTTTTCTGCACGAATTTTCACTTGTACGCAATGAAAAGAACTGGCATAATAGATAAGTTCAAGGAGGGTTGCGGTATGGCTAGTAAATTACATGCGCTACCAATCGTTTTAGGGGCTGGTTGGTTCGGCCTTCACTGGGCTAGCCGCCAGGGAACACCGGCTGAACCGTTGGCTCGGCGGCGTTCGGCCTGGCCGTACAGCGTGACACCAACTCTCTTTGTTCCCGGCTGGGGCGGCAACGCGTGGACCTATAATGGTCTGCTACGGTGGCTGGCTCGGCAGGGATTGGGACACAAGGTCATGACCGTTCGGGTCGATCGCCATGGCGGGTTGCATTTTTCGGGACATTGGGAAAATACAGCTAGCAATCCCCTGATCCAAGTGCTGTTTGACCACACCTTTACGGCGGACTATCAGCAGCAGATCACCTGGATTACAGCGATTCTGCGGACGCTAAAAAGCCGCTACCAAGTCACGACCTATAATCTGGTCGCGCATTCTTGGGGCGGCAGTGCAGCGGTGAGTAGCTTGTTGTTACACGGTTCGGAAGCGACCATGCCGCAATTGAACCGGATGGTCTTACTGGGGGCACCCGTCGATGAGCATGATCGGACGCAACCAGTTGATGCAGCCTTTGAGCGGCTTAGAGCCACGCGAGGACAGCTAGGTGAATTGGGTCCAGGAACGATCCACAACGTCTACGGGACGCTTTCAGGCCGTTTAACGGATGGTTCCGTCCCGGTCTACCAGATTACGGCGCTCCGATCGGTCGTTGCCGACAGCCCACTGACCTATCAGGAACACCACGTTCCCGGTGTTGGTCACGGCCGGCTACACGCTTCGCCCACAATGTGGCGGTTGATTGCGCGGTTGTTATGGGCAACAGATCGACCAGCGACTAAGTGAATCAAGCTGCGAATGGTTTAGTTGCTTTTAAACTTCACCGGCTAAAATGGCATCAATGACGTTGAGGACCCCGTCGTGATTATTATCCGTTGGGGTCACCAGGTCGGCGACGGCCTTGACGCTGGCGGTCCCGTTTTGCATGGCAACGCCGAGACCCACGTGGGCCAGCATGTCGCGGTCGTTATCGTTGTCCCCAAAGGCGGCGATTTCATCAGGCGTGATATCCCAGCTCTGCGCGAGTTCAGTCAGGCCAATTGCCTTATTCATGTGGGCAGCCACGATGTCGATGCTCCCAAAGCCACTGGCCATCGCATTGATCTGCCCAGGAAAACGGGCGTTGAGTTGGGCGGCTAGGGTGCGAATGGTTTCGTTGGGCCACTCACCGTTGATTTTGTAAATGGTGTCGTCGACCTGGGTGAGGTCATCGACCCGAACGATGTTGTTGAAGAAGTAGGACTGTGCGGCGGCATCGCTGGGCTGGTCATCTTTGGGGATGTACGTCCCGTGGGCACCGGACAGGCGTAAGACCTGGGGCCGGAGCTGCGGGTCAGCCAGAATGGCGGTGACCACGTCTCTGACCAGGGGGAGCGGTAAGGCGGTTTCCAAACGGGTCTGGCCGTGGTCCACGATTTGGGCACCGTTTTCGGCGACGAATGTTTGGACACGCGGGGTCGGGGCAAAGACCTGTTCCAGGTGGCCGAGGTGGTTACCGCTGGCCACGACGAAGCGAATGCCAGCCGCGGTCAGGCGGGTCAATTGTTGGTCGAAACGGTCATGATTGTATTGTCGTTGTTGATTCAAGAACGTCCCATCGACGTCAGTTGCAATCAGTTTAATCTGTGTCATCGTATTCTCCTTGATGTTTTAAGAATTTCTAATTTTAATGATAAAGGCTTCAAGTAGGGAATTCAATGGTGTAGGTTAACTGAAGAGTAGAAAAAGGGTTCGAATTACTAGTGTTTTTAACCAATATGCTATAAACTATTAATGAATCAGTAACATAAAGACTGAAAATAAGGGCTATAATAAATGGTTAGCGGGTCAGATGAACAGTGGCCCACTAATTGCAATGCAGAAAGGAAGAAAGATTAAATGACGCAAACGAACGATTTAAACCAATCCTTGGAATGGTTCTCTCAACTCCAAAAGATCATGCGGCCAGTAACCACAATCAAGACGGAGGAAATTACGATCTCGTTGGAACAATTTAACCTGTTACACGCCATCACGGACCAAAAAGACGAATTTACCCCAACGAAATTCGCCGGCCAAATCGGCGTTTCCAAGTCCATGATCTCCGGTCAGATCTCACGGCTACTGCGGGCTGGTTTAATCGAAAGTATCGCTTCTCAAGTCGACCGTCGGCAACACAACTTGAAGTTAACGCCAGATGGTGTCAAGGTTTATACGCAAGTTCGTGGCCAAGTCGTTGAACGGCTGGCTGGTTTGCACGATGATATTGCCAAGTTAATGTAAGGCAATCGCCTTTCTCAATTTTTGAAAATAAGTCCCCTTTACGACTGGAATCTTTCAATCGTGTGACAATTTGGTTAAGATGACCCAACGCTTTCATGTCTTGGCTATAATGGAACATGTGGAAAGAATTTTGGAACTGGAGGGGATTTTTTGAATCTGAGGAAAAAACTGGGCCTGCTGGTAGTCGTTGCGACGGGGGCAACGCTGTTAGGCCTAAGTCCGGTAGGTGTGTTACCGGGACGGACAAGTGGAACCACGGTTGCGCAAGCAGCTTCCACGATTAACGCAAAGCACCAGGGGATGGTCGGCGATGCTAAGACGACAAACAATGACGCCTTACAAGCCATGATCGATAAATGGAGCGGGAGTGTCACGATTCACGTGCCCAAGGGGACTTACCTCTTTGACGCGGGTGCCATTAAGCTACATTCGAACATCACGTTTAAATTTGACAAGGGTGCCGTTTTCCGGATTACAGATGGGAATCGTGTAAACTTTGTTTATCCGAGTCCGGAAGCCGGTTACGACGGCGGTATCAGCAATGTGACCTGGAAGGGTGCCACGTTCCAAGGCGATAACACGTCGAAGGGCCAAAGCGTCTTCACCCAGAGTATCCACCACGCCACGAACGTTAATTTTGACAAGTGTGTCTTTGATAACGCCGAATCACCGACGGGCCACTACATCGATATCGATGGGAGCCACAATGTGAACATCACGAACTCAGTGTTTACTGGCTTCAACGGCTCACAAGACTTCAAGGAAGCTATTCAAGTGGACTACTCCAACAAGAAAGCGATGTCATACAAGAACAAGGGCGATCAATACGATAACTTACCAAGTTATGACGTAACGGTCGATAACAACCAGTTCTTGCCAGTATCTAAGAAGTCCGGGCAAGTCTCATCTTACGCACCAAACCCTATCGGTGAACACGCTATCTACGGCCATGGGAAGGCCGGCATCATTCACGATGTCCACTTCACCAACAACACGGTCGTTGATCCCAAACCATTGATGGATGACGGGGTCGCCACGATTCACTTCAAGGGTATCTCCAACCTGTGGATCACCGGGAACCAGTTCATCAACCAACACGTGTTGGGTTCTGGGAACTACATTTACCTGTTGAACTCCGAACCAGATTACACGATGACGAACCTGAACATCACGGATAACACGTTTACCAACGTTAATCCGACTAAGCAATACGTCTTCTTGGACAGCAAGTCTAGTGATAACCCGATGACCGATGTCACCATCACCGGCAACAAGGCCATCACCCAAAAGACCGGTGCCACCTTTGTTAAAGGGAACTTCCCGTTAACGGGAGACACCATCAACATCAGTGATAACAAGATTACCAAGGGCGACGTCGTGAACACTAACGTCACGTCGCAACAGACCATCGCCAACACGACGGTCCACAAGCCATCGTCCAACTCGAGCTCCAGCAGCAAGCCGAAGCCTCAGAAGCTGAAGAAGCGTAAGCAAACGAACAAGAACGAAACTTACGTGGCGGGCTTGAATACACAACACGCACAATTGGCGGACAACTTCGATACGTATTCCTTATACAACCATATTCGTGGTCATAAGAACTGGAATATCATGAAGTACAACTGGAAGAAGCAAAAGAAGATGCGGGTCTACATCGACATGCGGGCCACGGCCGATACTGGTAAATGGTACCGGATCCGCTTCAGCAAGAAGTCGACGACGAAGTACTGGATTCGGGCCAAGGCCTTGGTCTTTGATACCTTCACGAGTGAAGAATACAGTCGTGATTTGACCTTGATGAAGATTTACCCAGTCTACACGCGGCCATTCGATGACCCACTGTTGGCTAAGCAAAAAGGCACCACAGCCGACATCGCTGAACGGCGTGTCACCATTACGCACCGGGTCAAGCGGACGGATTCCAACGGCAAGGTTACGACTTATTACCAAATGAGTAATGGGTTGTGGACCCGGGCATTGGCATTTGATTTAGATTCATAATTGTGAATGAAAGGACGTAACCAACGTTTTGACGACGCTGGCTACGTCTTTTTTGTGTTTACTCACGTGCAGAGTTACCCGCAACTCTGCTGGTCGGAAGAACTGTTATCGGCCAACCGGGTTTGCTATTCTTTGGGAGGGCGATTGTGAAAACGGTTAATTAACTTGACCGTCAGCTATTGTCGCAAGTCAGTAAACACGGGGCTGGTGTATGACCAACCCGAGGAGGATTACATATGAAAAAGGTGAACAAACAGCTACGTCAGGTCGGCGTGGTGTTGGTTGCATTGGTTAGTTTGGGTGCTGCGGCGCCGGCAACGACTGCGGATGCAGCGACGAGAACCGTACCGCAAGCGTTGCGTAAAACTTGGTTTGCGTGGGGTGGTGAGTCTGGACTTCATCGTGTCAAGATTACGGCCAAGACATTAACGGATAGCTTTGGCTTATACCAACATGGCAAATGGGTCATCAATGGTACACAGCATACGCTTCGACTGGGTAAGAAGGTCAAGAAAAACAAGACCTTTACGATAAGTAAGAAACCAGATAAAAAAGGGTTCTACACCTTAAGGGTCAAGTTCACCTACTCAGATGGAACTCTCCAAGATGGGAATGTGACTAGAAAAATTAAACGCATCAAAGTAAAGGGTAAGACTCGTTTGAAGATACAGTTGCGTTTTCCAAAAACTGGAACACGTACGGATACTTACTTACCGATAACGAAGGAAATTCTTACAACTACGATGAACTAGTTTGGTTGAAGGATAGGAGAATTACAAATGAAAAAAACGTGGATTATCGCCGCAACGTTAATGGGTTTTGGCGTCCTCGGCGGGTTAGGTCAAACGCAAACGGCGTCAGCAGCGACAAAGTTAGGGACGTCCGTGCCGAAGTCTTTGCGGGGGACTTGGTACTCGCAGACTAGTCAGGCTGGGATAAGGCGTATTCAAATTACTGGCAAAACATTTTATGTTTCAACTGGATTCTTCAATAAAGGAAAATGGCAACCTAATTGGAATGGTGGCAAGGTGTATAAGTTAAGTGATAAGGTCGTATTGAACAAAACTTTCACAATTTCAGCTAAGAATAACAAAGCTGGCTACCGAACCATTTCAATGAGGCATGATAAACTTTTGCGTGCAATTCATTTAATGAAGCGTGTAAAAGGCGGATTGCGAAACAGAACTAGGACTTATTCTAATGCCGGTGTATTGAATACTGATGAGAACTATCTTGTATTTAAGCAGCATGCTAATGCCGCTAAATATTTTAAGGTGAACTTCGGTATGGGAAGCTACAAGTAAGGGGGAAGAAGAAATGCTGAGAAAACATAGCGTTGTTTTGCTAATCGTGGCAACCATGCTTGGTCTGTGGGGGTTCGGTATGCAGAATGCTTCTGCAGCTAAAACGGTTCCAGCAAACATGCGTGGAAGTTGGTATCAAAATGGCGGTGAAGAACAGGGAACTATCCTTAGAATTAAAATGTCTGCCACTACCTATAGCATCTCGTTGGGACACTTTGTAGGAAATCGCTTTGTTGGCAATTGGAACGCCAATAAGACTCTGAAACTAGCCAAAAAAGTTAAGCGTAACAAGACGTTTACGCTAGCCAAGAAAGGTAAGAAGTACGTAATAAAGACAAATATGTCTGATTGGGGTCCAATCAATTCGACTTTATGGGTACGTAAGAAGCACTTGCGTTTTGATTGGCAGAAAAAATTTAAAGGGAAAATAGTAGCTGGCATACAACTGGGAAACCTAACTAAGCACACCGATCCAGCGGGCTACTTCTTTCAATTGTTTGGCGGAAATGATCAGTGAGGCGAATAGAAAATGCATAAATTTATGAAATTAGGGGTTGCGGCACTGATTGCTGTTAGTTTTGGTGGATTAACTGAAATGACTGCGGATGCGGCTACTTGGCACAAGGGGGCACCAAAATTTGTACGGAATAAGAAATTCCGGACTAAATTTGAGAATAAGTATAAAGACTATACGTGGGCCAGAGGTACCAAGCATACTTTTGCGATTAAGCATACGCAGGCGGGTATTACGGTTGCCAAGAATGTTAAATACCAGAAAAAAGGTAAGACTTATCTTATCAAGGGGATTTATGTGGATCCGGGCTTAAAGCGGCACACTGTTTATTATCGCGTCCGAAAAATCAGTAACAAGAAAATCAAAGCTGGTTTTGGCAAGCACGGGAAATTGATGACGATGACTAAGTTTAAGCGTTTCCCACGAGCTCAAGGCCATATCTGGAACTAAAAAGGACGTTTAAAATGAAAAAAATTATTTCAGCAGTAGCGTTGTCAGCAGCGTTTCTGGGTGTCGGGTTAGCCATGTCAACCCAAGCTCAAGCAGCTAAGGTAACGGCAGTTCCTAAGAGTTGGAGATCTAGTTGGGGTTGCAAACCTGAAGATTATTACCTCGTTAAATTTACTAAAAATAGCTATGCTTTTTCCAATGCTCGTCAGTCGAAGAAGGGTAATTGGATTCTAAACAAGAAGAACAATGAATATGTAAATCTCAAGTTAAGCAAGAAACTTCGGGTCAACAAGACCTTTACACTTGGAACAGCAAACAAGCATGGTTACCGGAAACTGCAGTACAAAGTTAAGTCAGCCGAAACAAAGAAGGCCTTTACGACTACATTTTATTACAAGCTTAGTGGCAAGAAGCTCAGGGTGAATTGGTTTAATCGTGGTGATGGTTTTAGTATATACAACAAGTTGCCAACGCTGGCTAGTCGTAATGCTTACTTCAATAATTTAAAAGCAAAGTAATTGTAGGGTAAACGTGATTTTTAATAAGTGAGGAGATCAAAAGATGAATAAAGCATTTAAATTGGGTGTAACTGCTTTAGTTGCTGTTAGTTTTGGTGGATTAGCCGTAACGTCCGCGGACGCGGCTACTTGGCATAAGGGATTGCCAAAGTTTGTGCGAAACAAGAAATTCCGGACCAAATATGAGAACAAGCAAAAGGACTATACCTGGGCTAAGGGTACCAAGCATACTTTTACAATTAAGCATACACAGGCAGGTGTGACGGTTGCTCAAAAAGTTAAATATCAAAAGAAAGGTAAGACTTATCTCATCAAAGGTGGGTACCCGGATCGGGCCACTTTAAAGATGCACGCTATCTATTATCGTGTTCAAAAAGTTAGCAACAAGAAGATTAAGGCCGGTGAAGGCAAGCACGGCAAACTGCTGACGATGCATAAGATCAAGCACTTCCCACGAGTTAACGGCCAGATTTGGAACTAGAAAGGACTATTGAAAATGAAAAAGATTATTTCAGCAGTAGCATTGTCAGCGGCATTTCTCGGCATCGGCCTAGCAGCCCCTAACGACCGCACAAGCAGCTAAGTTAACCGTGGTTCCCAAGAATTTTCGGAGTGGTTTTGGAGCACCAGGTGAAGTGGACACCATGTATAAGTTTTCCAAGAATACTTATACATTTGGTATCGTTATGCAAAACAAGAAGAAAAATTGGATAATCCAAAAGGACAGCCAGTCTGATTATCATCATCTTAGGCTATCAAAAAAACTCAAGAAGAATAAGACTTTCACGCTCACTACGAAGAACAAGTATGGGTATCGCAAACTACAGACGAAGGATAAAACGTCTGGCATGAAGAAGGCTTACATTTCTACCAAATATTACAAAATTAAGGGGAATAAGCTTAGGGCCAGCGATTTTGCCAATGGCAAGGGATATAGTGAGTACACGAAGGTACCAACATTAGCTAGCCGTAGAACTTTCTGGTAGCGTCAAGAATCTTGTGTAAACGAAATGCCTTCGTACATATAATATGTATCTAACTTAAATAAATGATGCTTC